>JBBIKI010000121.1:0-6488 GCA_037445535.1 Acidobacteriota bacterium
GCCGTGGAACTCGTTGCCGCCGCTCTTGGTGATGGAGTTGACGTTACCGCCCATGAGGGCGCCGTATTCCGCGTCCATGCCGCCCGTCTTGACCTCGGTGGCTTCGATGAAGTCGAAGTTCAGGGAGGTGTTGTTCAGGCCGTCGGCGGAACCGGTCACGTCAATGCCGTTGACGGTGTAGGAGTTCTCGGGGCCGGACGCGCCGCCGAAGGAGGGCGTGTCGGCGAGGCCCGAGGTCACGGCGCCGGGAGCCAAGAAGGCAATGCCCGCGGAGTTGCGCTGCAGCGGGATGGAGCTGATCATCCGGTCGGAGATGTTGGCGCCCACTTCCGTCTTCTTGACGTCGATGATGGGGGCCGCGGCCGTGACCACGATCTCGGTCTTGCCCTGGCTGAGGACGAAGGGCAGGTTGATGGTCATGCCCAGGGGGACGTCGATGCCCTTCCGGACGACGCTGTTGTAGCCGGGGGCTTCAACCTTCACCTGGTAGCCCTTGCCCGTAGGCAGGTAGGGGATCACATACTGGCCCGACGTATCCGTGGCCGCGCCTTGGAACCCCTGCACGGCGGGACCGGTCACCTGGACCATGGCGCCGATGACCGGCTGGCCGGCCTCATCGGTAATCTTGCCCTGAAGCGATCCGCCGCCGCTCTGAGCGAACACCATCCCCGTGAAGGCCAGCACAAGGGCCAACACGGCACTCCACTTGACTATATGCCTCATATTGTCACCTCCATAACCTCCGAGATTTCAATGCCTCCCAAGACGTTACACTGCTGAGGGGACGCTAAACCACCTCCTTTCGACTCTCACGCGTCTAAAGTAGCAAAGGACTTCGGGGCCTGTCAACCCCCCGCCGTCCCTCCTATGAGTCTATCTTGCCACGGATGGCCGAGAAGGGCCACAAGCGCCTCCTAGCCTAGGAGCGAGGTCCACTGCAAAGGGAGAAGAAGACCAAGGCTTTACGGTCCGCGTGTGTCACTTCTGACTCACTTTTGCGGGGTCTGGTTCCGGCGCGTTTTCATGATGGCGGACGCCAGTTTCAAGTAGCGAGCAGGAAGCGGGGAGCAGGTTTTTCGCTCCTCACTCCTCACTAAAAAAGGGCCCCAGGTTTCCCCGGGGCCCTGTTGAAGTGAATCGCGAAACCCTTGTTGGCCTAGAAGCTCCAGCGGAGGCCCACGCGCGCGTTGCGGGAGGCCTGCCGGGCCGTGGTCTTACCCCAGTTCGGGTCACGCTGCAGGGTGTTCAGATCTTTCCAGGTGCCCGGGGTCACGTAGTAGGTCGAGTAGTAGGCGGTCTGCGACTGGTTGTTGGTGATGTTGAAGATGTCGGCGAAGAGCGACAGGCTGGACTTCCAGATCTTGAAAGCGTACTCGGCGTGGACGTCCAGGGTCCAGGTGGTGGGCATGCGTCCCGCGGAACCGCGCGGCACGGCGAAGATGGTGCCATAGCCGAGTTCACGGCTCGGATACCCGTACTTCTGATCTTCGGGCCGGCCCGTGGACAAGGTGAAGTTGGTGCCCAGGACCAGGCCGAAGTCGAACTTGTAGCTGCCCTGAACCTTGATCTGGTGGGTGCGGTCCTGGGGGAGGAGGCCGTAGTAGTTGTTGATGAGCAGGTGCGAGGGGATGTCGTAGGCCGACGAAGCGTTGGGGTTAAGGCCCGCGTTGCTGTAACCGCCGGAGCCGCCCTCGTAGTTGCCCTGGAGGCGCGACCACGTGTAGTTGGCGTTCATGAACCAGCGGTTGGAGTAGCGCTTCATCAGGCTGATGGTGTACCCCTGGTAGTTGCGGATGGGCCGGGGGAACTGCTCGTAGTACGGAATGTTCTTGCTCCACTGGCTCATGTACGCGGGCCAGGTGCCGCTGCCGGGGTTCATG
Organism: Acidobacteriota bacterium; assembly: GCA_037445535.1. GTDB lineage: Bacteria > Acidobacteriota > UBA4820 > UBA4820 > DSQY01 > JAKAJA01. Next base: position 1,881 of record JBBIKI010000121.1, read on the forward strand.
ATGACGTAGCTGATGCCGCTGGAGTTGGTGGGATCGATGTAGCCCACGTCTTCAAGGACGCGTCCCAGGCTGCGGAAGACGGCGCGAACGTCGAGGGTCAGGTCGGGGCGCAGTTCGTACTGGTTGCCGATGAGGAACTCGGTGTTGTACTGGTTTTTCACGTCCGGGGCCACGATGGTGGGGGTGGTGCCGTAGGCGTACTTGCCGTAAATGCCCGTGCCGTATTTCTTGTAGATGGTCTGGTAGCTGGCGTGGCCGGCATCCATGGACTGGGCCATGGCGATGGGCGTGCGCTCATAGTAGAGGCCGTAGTTGGCGTAGAACTTGGACTTGCCGTTCTTGGCCCAGTCCCAGGTCAAGCCCAGGCGTGGCGACCAGGAGTCGAGCTTGAGATCCTGGCCGTTCTTGGGCAGGACTTCGTTGCGCTCGAAGCGGACGCCCGCGGCGATGCCGAAGTAGTCCGTCACCGACCACTTGTCCTGCAAGAAGGCGGCGACGTAGCGGCCCTTCTCGTCGTAGGAGGGGTTCTGGAGCCAGGACACGTACTGGTAATAGTAATCGTTGAGGTTGGGGTCGAAGGTGTTGGCGGGGTTCTTCAAGTTGAACTGGCCGGCCAACTGCTGGCCGCCCGTGTAGCCGTTGAAGCCGAACCACTTGATGTCTTCCCAGTCCACGCCGGCCTTGATCTCGTGCCGGCCCAGGAGGTAGGTGCCCTTGGCGTTCATCTGGAAAGAGTCGCGGTTGTCCCACAGGGCCGTGCCCGTGCCGCTACCCACGCTCACGGTGGGGCTCGTGTCGTAGCTCAGGAACTGCTTCATGCCGTAGCCCGAGTTGTCCCAGGGAAGGATTTGGAGGATGGAGTGGGTCTTGCCCACGCTCACCTCGGAGAAGAACTTGGAGTTCCATGTGGCGTACCAGCGCAGGGCAGCGTTGTAGCCGCCCTGGTAGCGGCGCGTCTGGTAAGAGCGGTTGTCAATAGTGGGATAGCTGGGGAAGGAGGCGCCTTCGTTATACCACATGTGGGAGGGGTCGGCGAAGACCGCGAGCTCGAGGTTGTGCTTGTCGTTCACGCGGTAGTTGAACTTGGCCGACATGAACCAGTTGCGGCTCAGGTTGTCGTACTTGTAAGGGATTCCGGAGGTCTTGCCCACGTTGGGGCTGTAAGGGTTGACGTTGGTGATGACGGAAGTGCCCTCGTAATGCTGCGTGTAAAGCGAGGGGTTGTAGCCCACGAAAAACCAGAGCTTGTCCTTGATGATGGGGCCGCCCAAATCAAAGCCGTAGTCGTAGTTGTGGAAGGGCTGGGGCTTGGTCACGGACAGGTCCGTGGAGTGCTGGTTGGCGTTGAAGCTCTGGTCCTGGTAATAGGCGAAGACCTCGCCGTGGTACTCGTTGGTGCCGCTCTTGGTGAGGACGTTGAAGAGGCCGCCCGTGGAGGCGCCGTACTCGGCGTCGAGGCCGCCCGTGTTCACTTCCATCTCGCGGATGAAGTTGTAGTTCAGGTTGGTGCCGAAGGTGCCCGTAACCGGGTCCGTCGTGTTCACGCCGTTGATGAGGAAGACGTTCTCGGACGAGGTTGAGCCGGCCACGCCGGGGTTGCCGCCGGAGCCGGAGGAGACCACCGTGGGGGCCAGGAGCAGGGTGTCCTGGTAGGCACGGCTGATGGGGAGGGTCTCCAGCTCTTCCTGGGTCAAGTTGGTGGAAACCTTGATTTCTTTCAGGCTCACGGCCGGGGGACGGGCCGTCACCTGCACCTCGGTGCCCCCGCTCACGAGGGTAGTCTGCATGGTCGTGGTGCCGCCCAAGTTCACGGTCACGTTGGATTGGATGACCTTGTTGAAGCCCGCGGCCTCGATGGCGATTTTGTAGTCGTTGCCCGGGGGCAGATAAGGAACCACGTACTCGCCGTCCAGGTTCGTGGCGGTACCCCGGGGGCCTTGCAGATACGTGGACGTGACGGTGACCACCGCGCCGGGAATGGCCTGGCCCTTGTCGTCCAAGACCTTGCCCGAAATGGTGCCCGTGTTACCCTGCGCCCAGACCGCCGTGGCGGCCACTAGGGTGAGCAGGATAGCCATAACGGCTACTCCAAACCTCCACTTCATGAAAAACCTCCTTCCTTCCGAAAAAGCAATCCCTCTGGTGATGGTGCTGTCGCGATACAAACCCCTCTCAAGCATTGTTGCGTATGTGTTTCGGAACTGTCAACCCCCGAGGGTTTCCATGCCGCCCAGGTAGGCCCTTAGCCCCTCCGGAACGGCCACGGTCCCGTCCTCCCGCTGGTAGTTCTCCAGGACGGCCACGAGGGTCCGCCCCACCGCGAGGCCCGAGCCGTTGAGGGTGTGAACGAAGCGCGGCTTCCCCCCCCCCGCGGGCTTGTAACGGATGTTGGCCCGGCGGGCTTGGAAATCCTCGAAGTTGGAGCAGGAGCTGATCTCCCGAAAGCGCCCCTGGGAAGGGAGCCATACCTCCAGATCGTAGGTCTTGGCGGAGGAGAAGGACATGTCCCCCGTGCAGAGGGTGATCCTGCGGTAATGCAGGCCCAGGGCCCGCAAGACGGCCTCCGCGTCGGCCGTGAGGCTGTCCAGCTCGGCGTAGGACGTGTCCGGGTGGACGAACTTCACCAGCTCCACCTTGTGGAACTGATGCTGCCGGATCATCCCCTTGGTGTCCTTGCCGTAGGAACCGGCCTCGGAGCGGAAGCAGGGGGTGAAGGCGCAGTACCGGATGGGCAACTGCGCCTCCTCCAGCACCTCATCGCGGTGGAGGTTCGTGACGGGCACCTCGGCCGTGGGGATGAGGTAAAAGTCTCCCCCATTCACCTTAAAGAGCTCCGCCTCGAACTTGGGCAGGTTCCCCGTACCCTCCAGGGCGTGGGGCTTGACCAAATAGGGAGGGAGAATTTCCGTGTAGCCGTGCCGGCGGGTGTGCATGTCCAGCATGAAGCTGATGAGGGCCCGTTCGAGGGCGGCTCCCGCGCCGCGGTACACCACGAAGCGGGCCCCGCTGATCTTGGCGGCGCGTTCGAAGTCCAGGATGCCCAGGGCGGTCCCCAATTCGTCGTGGGCCTTGGGTTCGAAGCCCAGCCGCGGCGCCTCCCCCCAAACCAACTCCACCTTGTTGCCCGTTTCGTCGGGCCCGTCGGGGACGGAGGCGTGGGGGATGTTGGGGATGCGCAGCATCCGGTCCCGGACCTCGGCTTCGGCTTCCGCGGCGGCCTTGTCGAAGACGGCGATCTCCTCCCCGGCCGCCCGCATCTCGGCCTGGGCGGCGGCCGTGTCGGCCCCCTGCCTCTTGAGCAGCCCGATGTGTTTGCTCACTTCGTTTCGGCGTGACTTGAGGGCTTCGGCCCGGACGATGGCCTCCCGGCGCTTCTCGTCCAGTTCCAGGACCGCGTCCACCTCGGAGGGCTGGACGCCCTTGCGGGCCAGCCCGGCCTTGACGGCGTCTGGTTCGGTTCGGAAGCGGTTCAGATCGAGCATGGGGGCCCCAAAGGAAGTGAAAAGTAAACAGTGTAGGGGCGGGGCACCGTCCCCGCCCGCGGTGGCGCTGGCACGTGCGCCGGGAGGGCGCGGTGGCCCTCCCCTACGACAATTTTGAACTCCGAGTCCCCAGATTCCCCCCGCCTCACGTCTCGCGCCCTACCTTCTTCTCTTCAGCAATTCCAACCCTTCGACCACGGCCCGGCGCAGGCTCTCCGGGTCGGCCGTGCCCGTACCGGCGATGTCGAACGCGGGCCCGTGGTCCGGCGAGGTGCGGAGAAAGGGCAGGCCCAGCGTGCAGTTCACGGCGTGGCCCCGGCTCATCATCTTGGCGGGAATCATGCCCTGATCGTGATAGAGGGCCACGAGGATCGTGTCGGGGTCTTCAGTACGGAGGAAGAGGCTGTCCGCAGGCACGGGGCCCTCCACCTCGATGCCCTCGGCGATGAGGGCCTCGATGGCCGGCTCGATGGCCTCCCGCTCCTCTACGCCTAAAAGGCCGCCCTCGCCGGCGTGGGGATTGAGGCCCGCCACGCGAAAGCGAGCCCGTGCGTTGAGCTGCCGGTGCCAGGCCTGGGCCAAACCGCGGATGAAGCCCTCGAGGGCTTCGCGCGTGAGCGCCGCCGGCACCTCCTTGAAGGCCAGGTGGGTGGAGAAGAGCGCCACCGGGGCCGAGCCCGTAAGGAAAACCATGTAAGGCTTCACCCCGAACTTCTGGCCCAGGTACTCGGTGTGTCCCATGAAGGGGATGCCGCAGCGGCGGATGGCCTCTTTCGAAACGGGGCCCGTGACCAGGAGGTCCGACTCGCGCCCTTCCATGCGCCGGCAGGCCTCTTCGAGGGCCAGGAGCGACACGCGCCCGTTGTCGGGGTGCGGCCGCCGGTGAAACCTCAGGGAGGGCAGGTCCACGTCCTCCCACTGGACTCCCTTGGGCACGGACGGGACGGTGCGGGTTGCCCCCAAGACCGTGATGTCCGCCATGTCTTGAAGGTCGCCGGATTCCAAGATGGACCACATAATCTCAGGACCGATCCCCCCGGGATCGCCCACCGTCATCACGACTCTCGGACGGCTCATGCCTCGCGCTCCTTGAAGATGTACTTGATGCAGTGCTTGTAGACGAGCA
>JBBIKI010000122.1:0-6223 GCA_037445535.1 Acidobacteriota bacterium
TCAAGTCCGGCATGCACGTCAAGGTCGGCGGGGTTACCCGGCAGGACGGGTCGATTCAGGCGTCGACCATTCAGATCATGGGCGGCGGCATGATGTAAGGGAAACGGCCCTGAAGATCCTAGCAAGGGCGGGGCCTCGGCCCCGCCCTTTTAGCTTGGAAAAGAACAGGGTCACCCGTCCGCCGGCCAGCGGGGTAATGCCTCCAGCCGCATGGCCCCTCACGGATCGTTAACCTCAGTACCCGTCATCTCGGTAGTTGCAGTTCTTGGTCACCGGGTCGTTTTCCGGTATTTCCGTCTTCCGGTCGATCTGGGCCAGCGGGTCCCCGGCCTTCACCTTGTTCCCGTTGCTGTCGACGCCCCACGTCCAGTACTTCGGAGGCTTCAAGCCGTCGGGCACGGAGACGAGCGGCGAAAAACCGAAGGCGGGCACGACGGCCTGGTACTGGGTGATGGCCGTCCTGGTCACTTTGAGGACCAGGAGGTCGAAGGAGGCGATGAAATTTTGGCCCCACTGCATGTCCGGCCAGTGGAGGAGGATGCTGTTCCTGGCGCAGGCCGTCGTGTCATCTGCCGACTGGAAGTGCGTCGCGACCGCGAGCCGAGGCTTGGGCTCGATCAGGCTCATGATGTATCCGAAGGCGCCGAAGGGGGAGTGAGAGCTGTTGATCACTTTCGTCATTTCCTCGACGGTGGCGTCCCACTGGGGCCCGCTGCCGGGCTGGTTGAGATGCATGTTCTTCATGGCCCACAGTTCGGGCGGAAGGCCCATTTCGTGAATGAAGACGTCCACCCCCTTGGTCCCATTGATGGCGTTGCCGACGCTCAGATACTCGGGCTTGGTGTCGCCCGTAAAGATCATGGAGAGGCCCTTGTACTCGAGCTTGTAGCCGATGGAGCCTTGCCGGCAGTGGATCACGGGGAAGTGGGTGATCTTCACGCCCGTTTCGGGGTTGTCGTAGGCGACGTTGTCCCCCTCCTTCTCGCCGAACTTCTTCCAGTTCAGCTCGATGGGGACCAGGGCATAGCCGTCGTCGGCGGGATCGTCCCCCACGGGAAGGGGGTCGCACGGCAGGCCCCAGCTCTTCCGGCTGGGGCGGGGGTAGCCCTCGTAGGCCGAGGCCTGGAAGGCGAAGCTCTCGGTGCACCAGCGCAGGGCCTTTCGGAGCGCCTTGCACATGTCCTTGGTGCCGTCCTCGTAGTACTCGGGGGGGGCCTTCGGGTTCTTCACGCCCGACCGGCTCGGACCCCAGACGTACAGGGGGGAGTAGCGGCCCCCGCCGGGTCCGAAGCAGTAGAGGTGCGTCAGGTCGCTCATGTGGTCGGCGTGAAGGTGAGTCAGAAAGACCTTGTTCATGCGCGAGTACTGGATGTTCATGGCGCCGTAGTTGGCGCACACCCCTGAGCCGCAGTCGAAAACGAAGCTGTCCGCCGCGTGGCCGTACTGGGGGTCATCGAGGTGCTTGGGGTCGAGAACCCAAGGCCCCACCTCGACGAAGATGCTCATCTCCGCTTGGGCGCGGCGCACGGGGGGGACCATGGACCCCAGGAAGGTGATGCGCATCTCGCCGTCCTGGAGCGCGATGTTCGGGTCGTTCTTGTCGTTCGGATAGTACTTGTTGGGCAGGCTGTCAAAGTAAGAGTATTTCTGGGTGTCGTCGATGTAATCCGGATAGCACTTCCCCGGAGCCGGGCACTCGGTGGCCGCCTGGACGCCGCCCGCTCCTTTGCCGAGGATGCCGCCCCCTACGGCAAGGCCGCCCAGTGCCATGGCGGAGCGCTTCAGAACTTCCCGCCGCGAGCACGGCTGGGAACCTGCTCTTTTCGGATCGCCCATGTTCTCCTCCTTCCTCCGCAGAACGTTTCGCCTCTCACCCCTAGTTGTATGGCCCAATCATCCCCAAGAACGCTCAGTCCTGCCTCTCCGCCAACAGAGGCGACCACGTCCGCCCCGCAGCCACCTTGCGAACGGCGTTCGCCAGGTGTTCCGGCGCCTCACGGTTGGTCACGTATCCCCGCGCCCCAGCCTCCATCGCCTGGCGTATGGACGGGGCGTCGTCGTTCACCGAAAGGACCAGGCTCGGTGGATAGCCAGCGCGGGAGGCCATGGCCCGCAGGAGGTCCACCCCGCTCTGGCCTCTCCCGGAGAGGCCCACGATCACCACGTCGGCCCCGGCGGGCATGTCCTGCAAAGCCGTGGCCGCGTCTTCGGCCCACTGGCAGATCACCATGCCATCCTCGGCGAGGAGCATTTCCAGGCTCTGCCGCAAGGCGGCGTGTTCCGCGACTAGAAAAACCCGGATCGGCTCTCCCCCCCACGGCACCACGCCATCCGCCCCCTCATGCGAATAACGTAGGCCCTTGGTTCGTGCTTGTCTGTAGAGAAAGTTACCTACACCTCAGGTGCGGAGGGCTACTCAGCGATCCTGGCCGCAGCGGCGCGGCGGCGGAGTTCCTCCATGCCGCGCACGCCGAGTTTCTCCAGGATGCGCGCGTAGTAGGAATCCACCGTACGGCGGCTCACGCCAAGCTCTTCGGCGATGCCGGTGGTGGTGTACCCCTCTCCCAGGCACCTGTAGACCTGGAGCTCACGCTGGCTCAGGGATTCGGACGCGTTCTCCCTGGCGGGGACCGCGCCCAGCGCGGCTTCTGCCCGCGGGCTCATGTACGGCTGGCCCGCAAGGAGCTCCCCGATGGCCCGGGTGAGCACCGAGGAGACCTCCCGCTTTGTCACGTAGCCCGAGGCCCCGGCGGAGAAGGCCTGTCCGATGTGGAAGGAATCTTCGTGCATGGAATAGACAAGAAGGGGCACTCCAAGCACGAGACTCGCGAGGCTCCGCAGGAGATCGAGGCCGCTCTCCTTGCCGAGCGAGAGATCCACCATCACCAGGTCCGGAGAGGCGGCGGGGATTTCCTCCAGCGCAGTGGCGGTGTCTCCCGCCTCCCCGCAGATCACGATTCCCTCTTGCTCCAGAAGGAGGCGCAGACCCTGCCGCACGGCGGGGTGGTCATCCACCATAAAGAGGCGGATGGGAGCCGGGCCATCCCCGCTCACAGCTCACCCTCCGGATTCACGCCCGATGAAGGGAGCGGAACAGTGCAGGTGAGGAGAGTTCCTCCGCCGGCCGCGGAGGCGATGGAGAGCGAGCCGCCCAACAGCTCGGTGCGGTGCCGCATGATGCGTAGCCCCATGCCCTCTCCGGCGGCGCCGGGCGCCATACCGGTGCCATCGTCCCCCACGAGGAGCATGAGCGATTCATCCCTTTGGGAGAGTTCGACCCTAATGTGGCGGGCCTTGGCGTGGCGGACGGCGTTGCTTACCGCCTCCTGCGCGACCTGAAAGAGCTGGTTGGAGGTTCCCGGGTCCGCAGGACGGGCGACCCCGTCGTGCACGAACTCGCACTCGACGGCGCCCGAGGTACTGGCGCGGCGCGCCAGCTCACCCAGGGACGAGGCGAAGGAAGCGGGGGAGAGTTCCGCGGGGCTTAGCCCGCGAGCGAGATCGTGGATCTCGCCCACGGAGGCGTCCAGCAGATGGGCGATGGCTTGGATATGCTCGGCAGCCGCGCCGGGGCCCCGGGAGACCAAAGCGTTCTCGGCCACCTTGCACCTCAGGAGGGCCGCGGTGATCTGCTGGCAGGGGCCGTCATGAAGCTGGTGGCCCACCGCCCTCCGCTCCCGGTCCCCCGTTTCCAGAAGCACTCGTTCGAGACGGCGCCGATCCCGGACCGATGCTTCGATTTGAAGGGCCGATCTCCTTTCGGCGGTGAGCGCTCCACGAAGGAACTCGATGAACCGGGTGAGGATGAACATGGTGGGCACTAGGGCAAACACGAGCATGGCACCTTGGAGGAGCCAAAACTCGGGCTTGGTGGTTTCTTCGCTGGGGAGAACGGGTACGATGCGTCCCACGGAGTTTAGGATCGCCGCCCCCGCATAGAGCGCCAGGCTTACGGCCGCGGCCCCCCAGCCGGACCGGGGGCCCAGAAGGACCATGGCGTAGAGGGGTACACCCAGGAGGACCTGGCGCCCGCCGCCTTGCAGGCCCGTGGCGGCGAACATCACGCCGGCGATGACGTAGCCAGCGAACACAAAGGCCCAGGCCCTGACGGGATGCGCCAAGTCTCGCCAAAGGGCCAGGGCAAGGATGAAGACGAGGATGGCCAAGGCAAACAGGCGGGACGTCAGCGGCGCGAAGTCCGGTCTGGTTACGAAGACCAGGAGAAGGGGCACCGCGCCGATGCCCGCGGCCATCCATAGGACATAGCCGAGCGCACGCTTGCGCCACCGGAGAATTCTGGATTCCACTTCTCCGTCGCTTGCCGCGTGGCCTTCCTCGTGCAGGAACCGGTCCTGATCCGCCGGGCGCACCGTCATGCTCTTGGTCCCCGCCTTCGTCGTGGAACGTGGCATCTGATGGCCACTCCGCCTGAGACGATAGTAGCAGGAGCAGGTTGGAATGTGGAGCCATGCCAAAGCCCGCCGGACTCGGGAGAGCCGGGGTGACATCCTCTGGGGGCGCGCGGGACACGTGCAGAACGGACGTCACGGAGGTGGAGCGGCCGTTTCGTGAGGACATCACGTTGGGAGAACGGCCATCCAGCGGGCGATCATATCGGGCGTCCCGCCCGTGTTCGCGGGTGGTCCCGCGGATGAGCAAAACCGGAGCGGAGTGACATTGAGACCTCATTCACGCCGTAGTGGCGATGGACCGAAGGGCCTTGATCCAGGGAGGTGTGGGACATACGGTGAAACCCAGGGCGAGAACGCGCATCAAGGACGTGGCCGCGGGCAAGTAATCCGGCGTCCCCCGGGACGAGGCCCTAGCGCGGAACGTGCCTATGCCCGGCAGGAGATCACCCGGTCACATGATCACAGCGCGTTCGCGAGAGCGCCTTGAGCCGAGGACCAACGTAAGGGTGCCGTCGGAGGAGGCTCCCGCAGAGGTTGGCGGATGCCGCAACGCCTCGTGGTTCGCTATGGAAAGCGATTGAGCGTTGTTTAAATGACCTTCAAGCGGGGGTGGATTCACTGAGCCAAGGCTTGACCAACCCAAGGAGGAGTCATGAGTAAGCTGTTTTCGCCCCTCTCCCTCAGGGCCATCACGGTCCGAAACAGGGTATTCGTGTCACCCATGTGCCAGTACTCCAGCGAGGAAGGGCTTCCTACGGATTGGCACTTGGTGCACCTGGGCAGCCGGGCCGTGGGCGGGGCCGGACTCGTCATGGTGGAGGCGAGCGCCGTGACTCCCGAAGGGCGCATATCGCCCGCAGACAGCGGCTTCTGGTCGGACGCCCACGCCCATGCCTTCAGCCGGATCACCGCCTTCATCAGGACCCAGGGAGCCGTCGCCGGGATTCAGCTCGCGCACGCCGGGAGGAAGGGCTCAACAAAGGTGCCCTGGGAGGGAGAGGGTGCCGTCAGCGCCGGCCAAGGAGGATGGACCCCCTCCGCTCCCAGCGCGATCTCTTTTGCTCCGGGCTATTCGGAGCCGGAGGAGATGGCCGAGGCGCAGATCGAGTCCGTTGCTCAAAAGTTCGCGGAGGCGGCCGAGAGGGCGGTCGCGGCGGGCTTCCAGGTCGTGGAGCTCCACATGGCCCATGGCTACCTTCTCCACGAGTTCCTTTCCCCCCTGAGCAACCGGCGGACCGACCGGTTTGGGGGGAGCCTGGAAAACCGCATGCGTTTTCCCCTTCTAGTCGCGGAAAAGGTCCGGCGGGCTTGGCCTTCAGGCCTGCCCCTCTTTGTCCGTATCTCGGTGTCGGACTGGGCGGAGGGGGGATGGGACCTGAGCCAATCCGTCGCCCTATGCCACGCGCTGAAGGCCCTGGGCGTGGACCTCGTGGACGCGTCCAGCGGCGGCCTGGTGTCCGATGCGCGCATCCCCGTGGGCCCGGGCTACCAGGTTCCCTTCGCCGAGGCGATCCGGAAAGAGACGGGCATGCCCACGGCCGCCGTCGGGCTCATCTGGGAACCGGCTCAAGCCGAGCAAATCATCGCCACCGGCCAAGCCGATGCCGTCATGATGGCCAGGGAGTTCCTGCGCGATCCCTATTGGCCCCTGCGGGCCGCCGGCGCGCTCAAGACCGATGTTCCATGGCCTAAGCAGTATGAGAGGGCCAAGATGAAATGATTCACCGCGCCGATCCTGCGGCGAGCATCGTGGCGGACCCGGCGTACGGGAAAGCAAAAGGGCGAGCCAGCTAAAGGCCCGCCCCAGGTGC
>JBBIKI010000123.1:0-6212 GCA_037445535.1 Acidobacteriota bacterium
CGGTAGCTGGACTGGATGGCGTACACTTCCTTGAAAAGCCCCCTCGCCTCGTCGATCCGGCCCTGATCCGCCAGGCAGTCAGCGAGATCGTACTTGAGGCCCACGTACACTTCCTCCGCGAAGCCTGGCGCCGCGATGCCCTTGCGGTACCATTTCTCCGCCAGTTCCGTGAGGCCCTTCTGCCGGAAGCAGATGCCCAGCATGGAACAGCACTCCACGAAGAACTGGGGGGCCCTGGCGGCGAGCTGGAACTCTCCGATGGCCTCATCCAGAAGTTCCATTTCTTTGTAGGCGATGCCCAGATTGTAATGGGTGGCGTAGTCGTCCTCGCTGACCTTTTTCTCCACGCCCTTTTTGAACTCTTCGAACACTTCCTCGAAGGACATCTCCTCGGGGGATTTGGCATCCTCCTCGAAGAGCTTCTCCTCCGGCGCTTGGAGGCCGTCGAGTGCGGCACCCAGCTCGGAGGCCAAATCGTAGTATTCGTTTTCCTTAAAGAGCGGCTCTTCGGCCGCGGGAGGCGCCTCCTCCGGGAGGAGGTCCTTCACAGAAACTTTCATGCGGGCGCGGCTGCGGCTGACCGAGGACCTATCCGCCGAATCCTCTTTGGCCCTGCGGGCGAGGGCGGGTTGGTCCGGCGGAGCGACAGGCTCCTCCACCAGGGCTGACGGGTCCTGTTCTCCAGATTCCTGGGCCGCGAAAAGATCCTCCGCCGCGAACACTTCCGCGGGTGCTTCGGCCTGCACCGAGCCGCCCGCCTCCGCGTCCGGCGCTTTCTCCGTGAGGTCCGGCGCGGGGGATGGGCTGAGCTCGGCCTTGGACGCCGCCGCCAGCCCGGGAAGCACCTTCATGAGCTTCCCTCTGAACTTCAGGACCTGGGAATCGTCGGGCCATCGGGTTTCCAGGACGCCCAAGGCTCGCTGGGCTTCGCCGAAAAGTTCCTGGTTCAGATAGAACTCAGCTTCTTCCAAGTGTTCCGCCAGATCTCCGTCCGCCGAAGGCTCCTGGGGCATCACATCGAGATCCAAGCCCAGGCCGAGGCCTTCCTCGGATGCGGACTTCCGCTCAGAGGGGACCTCCTCGTTTCCTTCCATCTCCATGCCGGAGGGAGCTTCCCCCGCACCTTCGGGGGACTTCTCCGAAGGTGCCGCGTCCTGCGCGACTTGAAATTCGGGAACGAGCCCCATGTCTTCCATGGGGGCGAGATCGCCGGAACGGCTTCGGCCTCCCGAGGCCTCCGTCTCGGCGGGAAGGACGATCTCCTCGGGCTCCAGAACCGGCGCCGCGCCGGAGGCCATCTCGGGTTCCTCCACGTCCAGCTCGATCATGGCCGGAGGGGACGGTTTGGCGGGCACACGAATCCCGAAGGTAGAAAGGCTTTCTACCGCCGCCGCGAGGGATCCACCGGTGGGGCCTTGGTCCCACTCGAGGAGGGCTTTGTGGCCGGAGTCTATGGCCCTCGCCTCTTCCACGAGCTGCGTACTCTTGTCAAGGTCGCCCTGGTCTTTGAACACGCCGGCCAGCTTGATCATCTGCCGGATCACCTTGTCTTCCTTCTTCTGGTTCCTGAAGATGGCGATGAGCTTCTGGTGGGCGTGGATGTGATCGGGAACTTTTTTCAAAACCCCCTGGAGCTCGGCGACGGCTTTCTCCACCAAGCCGTATTTTAAAAAGACCTCCGCCTCCGTGAACTGTTCCCGGATGTCGTCCGCCTCCCGGGCGCTCAGGGTGACGGTCTCTTGAACCGGGCGTGGCACTTCGGCGAAGGACTCCTCCGCGGGGGCGTCGGGCGGCTCCTCCTCGGGAACCAGGCCGGCTCCCTCACTGGCCCGGGTGAGCGACGCGGTCACGTCCGCGGCTTCAATGGCGAGATCGTCCATGTCGATGTCGATCTCGGCCTCGCCCGTTTCCTCGACAACCACCTCTAAGTCCAGATTGGGCTCCTGAGGCTTGGCCACATCCTTCGCGGAGGCCTGGGGCGGAGGGACCGGAGCCGCGGGAGCGGGCGCGGCTGGGGCGACCGGATGCACGTCCAGACCCATGGTCCGCTCCACCGCGTGAAGCCGTTCCGCGGCCTGGAGGTTGGCGGGATCGAGCTGGGTAAGCTCCTGAAACGTGTCCCGGGCCAGGGGGAGTGAATTCTGCGCGGCCGCGCTCTCCGCCAGGGCCCAAAGGGCCTTGGCCGGCTGGCCCGGCTTCTTGCTGGAACGGGCCACGTCCACCAGGCCCTTGAGGCTGGGGAGGTGCCCGGCGGAAAACCGCAGGATCTCTTCGTAGAGGGCTTCGGCCTCGGCCACCCGGGCGGGACCCGCGAGCTTGAACCAGCCCGCCACGGCTCCGCTGGCCTCATCCATGCGCTGCTGCATGACCAGGGCGCGCACGAGCCGGAACATGGCTCCGGAGTTGTCCGGCTTGGCGGCGCACAGGGTCCGGCACACGGCCTCGGCGGCGGCGAATTGTCTCGTCTCCGAAAGGACGTCGGCCTTGAGAAGGAGAACCCCGTCCGCTCCCGGAGACCGCTCCAGGAGGCTGTCCAAAAGCTGGAGGGCCAACTCGCCTTGCTGGTGTGCGAGGTGGGTTTTCACGGCCGCGTCCAGCGCGTTGAAGTTCGTGGGGTCAAGCTGGAGGGCCCGCTCATACATGCGGGCGGCTTCCTTCACATGGCCCTGGGCGATGAGCTTGCCCCCGGCCTTGAGATAGTGCTTGACTCCCTCCTCCTTGCGGCCCGCCTTAATGAGATTGTCGCCGAGCTGGACCTGCACCTTGAGGTTGTCCGGTTCGAATTCCAGCAGCTTCTTCTGGACCTCGATGATCCCATTCAGGTTGCCGGCCCGGGCGCACAGTTCGCCCACCTTCTCGTAGGCCGTCAAAGCTTCCCTCGCGAATCCCTGCTGTTCCGACAGGCTGGCCAGCATTTCCCATGCGGCCAGATTCTCGGGCGCCTCCCGGGTGACGATTTTCAACGACGCCACGGCCTTGGTGAAAAAGCCGCTCTTGCTGAATAGGTCCGCCACCTTGAGGAAGCACGGCACGGCCAGGTCTTTGTTGCCCTGGCGGAGGTGGAGCTGTCCGATCTGGTTGAGAACTTGGATGTCTCTCGGATTATCGTCGGCGAGTTTCTGGAGTTCCCGGATGGCCTCCAGGATCTTTCCGGCCTTGAGGGCCTTCTCGGCGTTGGCCTTGGTCTTGACCCGGTCGATGGCCATCAGAACACGCCCTCTACGCCCTTGAAGGAGCGCCTGTGAAGGGGCGTGGGACCCTGCCGCCGGAGGGCTTCCAGGTGGCTCTCGGTCCCGTACCCCTTGTGTTTCGCCAAACCGTAGCCAGGGTACACCTTGTCCAAACTCCGCATGAGACCATCCCTGCGGACCTTGGCCACGATGGACGCGGCGGCGATGCTCGCGGAGAGGGCATCGCCGTGAACCACGGCTTCCAAGGGGAATGGTAACTCAGGAGGAACCGGTCCGTCTATAAGAACGAACTGGGGGGGGACCGGCAGACGGGACACGGCGAGGGCCATGGCCCTCAGGGATGCCCTGAGGATGTTGGTTCGGTCGATCTCTTCCGCGGAGACCTCCGCCGCGGCCCAGGCATGGCCGTCCGCCTGGAGGATATGGAAGAGCCGCTCGCGCTGGGCTTCGCTCAGGGTCTTGGAATCTCGGTACAGGGACACGTCGCGGCTCCGCTCCAGGATCACGGCCGCCGCCACGACGGGGCCGAATAGGGCCCCGCGGCCCGCCTCATCCACGCCCGCCACCCTGTCCAGGCCGCGAGCCCAGAGGCCGCGCTCGATGGCCAGGAGGTCGGCAGCGGGCGCCGAGGAAGACCTATTCGTCGCGAAGCTCCTCGATGCGGGCCTTCTTGCCCTTGATGGCCCTCAAATAGTAGAGCTTGGCCCGGCGGATGCGCCCGCGCTGCACGAGCTCTATCTTGTCCACGATGGGGCTGTGGAGGGGAAATATGCGCTCCACGCCGATGCCGCCCGAGATCTTGCGGACGGTGATCGTCTCGCGAAGTCCGCCGTGTTTCCGGGCGATGACCACGCCCTGGAAGAGCTGGATACGCTCTTTTTCACCTTCCTTGATCTTCACGTACACCTTGATGGTGTCCCCCGCCCTGAACATGGGCAGATCGGTCCGCATGCCGGCCGACTCGATCCCTTTAACGATTTCGCTCATGAATGGCCTCCAGCGATTATGTCGTCCTGGCCCCTCAGCAGATCGGGGCGGTTCTTGCGCGTTACGGTTACCGACATCTCCCTCCGCCAGCGCCGGATGGCCTCGTGGTGGCCCGATAGGAGCACCTCGGGCACCTTCCAGCCGCGGAATTCCGCGGGACGGGTGTACTGGGGATACTCCAGGAGACCGTCGTTGAAAGACTCATCCTCCGCCGATTGGTCGTCTCCCAGGGCCCCGGGCAACAGCCTCACCACCGCGTCCAGCACAACGATGGCGGCGGGCTCTCCTCCCGAGAGGACGTAATCCCCCACGGACACTTCCCGGTCCACCAAGTGGTCCACCACCCTTTGATCCAGCCCTTCGTACCGCCCGCAGAGGAGGGTCAGGGCGGGCAGGGCGGCCAGGTCCTTCACGAGTCTCTGGGTGAGCGGCTCTCCCTTGGGGCTCAAATAGATCAAAGGCCCGGCCGTTTCCTGCGAGGACCTGAGCGCTTCCACCGCCTCGAACACGGGCTCCGGCTTGAGGACCATTCCGGGGCCGCCGCCGAAGGGCGTGTCGTCCACGGTGTGGTGCTTGTCCCGGGCCCAGTCCCGGAAGTTCACCAAAGTTACCTTGACCACTCCCGCCTGGCGGGCCCGCTTGATGATGGAGTACTCCAGCGGGCCCGTGAACATCTCCGGAAAGAGGGTAAGGACATCAATCCTCATCATCCACTCCCGGGAACCCTTCGGGAAGATCCACCCGAATCTGATTCCGTTCCCGGTCCAGCTCGGTGCCGTAGCCCTTAACGGCGGGAATCTCGATCTCCGCTCCCCCTCGCCCCTCCAGGAGAAAGGTCCAGTAGGCCGGCCCTGGCACCACACAGGACACGGTTCCCAAGATTCCCCGCCGGACATCCACCACGGCCCATCCCCTCACCTCGCCCGCCTCAAATTCCTCGGGCTCTCCGGGGGGTATCCGATCCTCGGGAAGGAGCACCTCCTGCCCCGAGAGCACTGCCGCCGCCTCGGGCCGGTCCACGCCGCCGATCTTCAGTACGCACCCTTTGGCGTACTGGAAGAATGCCAGCACGCGCCGCGGAACGCCTGGTTCGCCCGAGAGCCACAGATCGCTGCCCTCTTCGAAGGCGGGGAACCCTTCCCGGTAGCGGTCCACCCACACCTCCCCCCGAACGCCACGAGGCTTCAAAATCTTGGCCACGGCCACGAGGATCATGCCGGCTCGGATCCCACGCATCCCGCCTTGCGGGATGCTTCGGGCCTCACGCGTTGGCCTGGGCGCTCTTTCGGGAGAGGGCGATCAGGTTGGCAACCTGGCTGGAAGGCCTGGCGCCCCTCTGGAGCCAGTAGTCCACCCGCTCCATGTTGATGCTGATCTCGGCGGGATTCGGGAGGGGATCGTAGGACCCCACCTCATCCACGTTCTGGCCCCCGGGCCGGTTGCGGCTATCGGAAACCACCAGCCGGTAATAAGGGCGATGGGTGCGTCCCATCCTTTTCAGGCGAATCGACAGCAAAGGAACCTCCTTAGTTCAGTGCGGCGCTCTGCGCGCAAATGCAGATATTACAGGAAGTAAGCGGAGATTGTCAAGGCGCACGCTTCGGTAAGAAGGTACATGGCTTGACAGGTGCGCCCTCTGCATCGCGGTCCTACTTCGCCCAGTACTACAAGGCTTTGATCCTTTGAGGGAGCGACCTCCGGTCGCGAATCGCGGGCCCCATCTCGGGCCCTTCGCCGCCAGGCGGCGGCTCCCACGACGACCGTAGGGTGGGCAAAAGCGGCGAAGCGGCGATGCCCACCGACCACGTGGAAGCGAGCGGCGCGCCCATCGGAGATTGGTTTAGATCGTGCGGTTTGAAAAGACGGTGGGCACCCAAGGGACGGTGCCCTCCCTACAAGGCTTCTTTGTCATTCTGGCAAGCGAAGCGCGTCCAGAATCTCTCTCATTTATGGGTAATAGGTGGCTGTCCCTAATATTTACCGGTGGCTACTTCGCCCAGTACCCCCAGCGCTCGCGGCCGGGGCCGGTGGCCT
>JBBIKI010000124.1:0-6134 GCA_037445535.1 Acidobacteriota bacterium
CGTTGCATCTCTCATCACGCTTCACCTATCAAGGGATTGGGGCCGCCTCCGAGCTTGGCGAGGAGGCTCCAAGGGTGGGGTGGGGTCCCCGGCGGGCTTTGCCCGCGGGGCGGGGAGGGAATGGCCCTCTCCGTCTCTGAGGTCACACCGCGGACACCCAAAGCCACCGGCATTCCGAAGGCAAGAGAATTCCATCGCGGAATTTGGGCCAGAGGAAGGGCCGGGACCCCGCGCGGTTTCGCGGGCCACGGTTTTCAGATAGCATGGGCGGAAGGAGGCCGCGTGAGGCTTCGGCTCGTGGACCGCTACGTCCTTCAAGAGATGTCGGGCCCCTTCTGGGTAGGGCTCGTGGTGTATTCGTTCCTCTTCCTCATCCAGCTCATCTTTCAGCTCGCCAGCCTGGTGATTCAAGAGGGCCTCTCGGCCGGGGCCATGGCCCTCATGTTCCTGCTGAGCTTGCCGGGCCTTCTCGCCTACACCCTGCCCATCGCCCTTCTTCTCGGCACCATCATCGCCTTCGGGCGCCTGAGCAGTGACAGCGAGATCATTGCTCTGAGGGCCAGCGGGATCCCCAGCGGCGAGCTCGTGAGGCCGCCCCTCCTCTTCGGCGCCGCCGTGGCGGGCGTCCTCCTCCTCTTCAACTTCTGGCTCGTGCCCGCGTGCAGGTCCGCCGCCGACCGCCTCCAGGGGGAGGCCACGCAGGCCATGAACCTCGTGCGCCTTCTGCGCCCCGGCGTCTTCTTCGACCGCATCCCCGGGGTCCTCCTCTACGCGGAGAAGGTGGACGAAACCTCGGGCAGGTACGAGCACGTCCTAGTCTTTCAGCGGTCCAATGGTCCCATCGACACCCTCACCCTCGCCAAGGGCGGGCGCACGGTGCGATCGCCGGACGGCAGCACCCTCCAGTTTCTGTTGGAGGACGGGGAGACGGTGAAGTTTGACCGGAAATCGCCCGGCAAAGTGGAGACCACCACCTTTGAGGAGCAGGCCCTCACCGTGGACACGGGCCCAGCGGGGCAAGGCGGCGTGCAGAAGGGGCTGGCGGAACTGGGGACCCTGTCCCTCCTGGGCCGCCTCACTCTGCCACCCCAGTCCTCCGATCCCGAGTTGGCGCTCAAGGAGCGGGCGGCCCTCCGGTTTGAGCTGAACCGCCGCATCGCGGCCTCCCTCGCGGCCCTTTTCTTCGCCCTCATCGGGATGTCCCTGGGCATGGTCAACGTGCGGGGCGGCAAAGGCGCGGGGTTCAGCCTCTCGCTCGTGGTTCTGCTGGGTTATTGGGTTCTCCTCTCGGCCCTGAGCGACCTGGCCCTGGCGGGAAGGGTAAACCCCGTCCTTGCGGCGTATCTGCCCGATGCGGCCCTCTTGGCCGTGGGGCTTCTTCTCCTGCGGCGCAAGGACCGCATGGCCTCGGGAGGGTGGGTCCATGCGGCCCTGGGGCTCTTCCCCGGGCGCGCCGCGGCGGATGCCGAGGTCGAGCAGGAGGGCGTCCGGCCCATCCCGCTGACCCGGGGCATCCCCATTTTGGACCGCTACCTCCTGAAGCGCATGGCGGGGTTCCTGGTCCTCATCGTGGCCTCCGTCCTTCTGCTGGACTGGGTCATCGAAGTGCGCGGCCTGAGCGAATTCATGACCAACCAGGACAAGCTCCACCTCCTCCTCACGTACCTCCTCAACCACTCCCCGGGCATCCTCATCATGCTGACGCCCCTGGCGGTCCTCATGACGGCCCTGGTGACCTTCGCCCTTCTGGAGCGGACCAACGAGCTGACGGCCATGAAGGCCAGCGGCCTTTCCCTCTACCGCATCAGCCTTCCCGTCCTAGCGGTGGGGCTGGGAGCATGCCTGTTCCTCTGGGCCCTGGGCGAGGGCGTGGTGCCCTCCACGAGCCGGAAGGCGCAAGTTACAAGGGACGCCATCAAGGGCATCGCGAGCCGGGGCGTGGCCAGCACGCTGGACGTGTGGCTCTTCGCTCCCGGGCGGCGCCAGCTCTTCTACTACCGCCACTACGACGCCAAGAGCGAGGCCTTCCAAGGGTTCTCCGTCTACACCCTCCAGAAGGACCACTTCAAGCTCGCCTCCCGGTTTTTCGCCAAGGAGGCCCGTTTTTCCAGCACCGGCATGCTCAGCTACGCGAAGGGCTGGGAGTGGCGCAGAGATCCCGCCCGCCCCTTTGAATCCAAGCCTTCCGGAACCCTGGCCCTGGGCGTGCCCCGGGACTATTTCGTGGTGCCCTCCTTCACGGAGAGCCAGTACTTCTCCTCGGGCGATCTGAAAAAACTCATCGCCGAGCTTCGGGAGAAGGGCTACCCCACCTACCAGCAGCGCGTGGACTACTACCAGAAGTTCGCCGACGCCACGGCTCCCCTCGTCCTCCTCCTCCTGGGCCTTCCCTTTGCCTTCGTCACGGGGCGGCGAGGGTCCCTCTACGGCATCGCCATCGCCCTGGGGCTCTCGATCCTCTATTACGCGCTGGGTGCCATCTTCAACTCGGTGGGCGCCATGCAGTGGCTCGACCCCGCCCTGGCGGCCTGGGCTCCCGCCGTCCTCCTCGGCTCCGCCGGCGGCTATCTGCTGCTCAACGTGCGGACGTAGGAGAAGGCGATTAAGCGAGACGCGATTAGGCGAGACGCGATTAAGCAAAGCATTTGATTTCACTTCGCGTCCAGCGTCTCGCGTCTAACCTTCACTCCAGCGGCACGCTTCGGAGCCTCAGCGCATTGCTCACCACGAACACGGACGAGAAGGCCATGATGAAGGCGGCGAGCACGGGCGTGAGGCCCGGTCCGCCGAGGGGCACGAGGACGCCCGCCGCCACGGGGATGCCGAGGACGTTGTAGCCGAAAGCCCAGAAGAGGTTCTGGCGAACGTTGCGGACCGTGGCGGAGGAGAGGGCGAGGGCCTTGGGCACGAGGGCCAGGTCGGAGCGCACGAGGGTGAGGGCGGCGGCCTGCTTGGCCACGTCGGTCCCCGAGGCCATGGCGATGCCCACGTCGGCCTGGGCTAAGGCCGGGGCGTCATTCACGCCGTCTCCCACCATGGCGACAATCTGGGAAGCGGGAAACGGGGAGCGTCGGGCAGCGCCGGCCTGGCGCGCCGGGCTCCCTTCCTCGCCCGCCCAGCCCGAAGCCTGAAGCGTGGCGACGGCCTCTGCTTTTCCGCCGGGCAACACGCCCGCCATGACCCGCGTGATGCCTAGCTGCGCCGCCACGGCCCGGGCCGCCCCCTCCCTATCTCCCGTGAGGAGGACAACGGTGAGGCCCCGGGCCTTCAAGGATTTCACCGCCTCCGCGGCTTCCGGCCGAGGGGCGTCGGACACGGCCAGCCATCCAGATTGGCGTCCGTCCACGGCCACGGCGAGGACGGTCTTTCCTTGAGATTCAAGGCCCGCGGCCTCAGTGCCCGTGCCTTGCGCGGCAATGCCTTCCTCGTCCAGATAGGCCGAAGTGCCCACCATGACCCTCCTTCCCAGAACGGTGGCCTTCACGCCGCGGCCCGGGACGGAGACGAAACCCTCCGCAGGTGCCAGAGCCAAGCCGTCCTGCTCCGCCCGCGCCACGACGGCCCTCGCCAGGGGATGCTCGCTGGAGGATTCAGCGGCAGCGGCCAGAGACAGGAGATCGTCCCTATCCGTCCCATCCGCGAGGAGGACGTCGGTGACCTGGGGTTTCCCCAAGGTGAGGGTGCCCGTTTTGTCGAAGACCACCGTCGTCACCCGGCGGGCCGTCTCCAGGGCCGCCGCGTCACGAACGAGGATGCCCATGCGCGCCGCCCTCCCCGTTCCCACCATGAGAGCCGTCGGCGTGGCCAGCCCTAGGGCGCAGGGGCACGCCACGATGAGGACGGCCACCGCGTGAAGCAGGGCCCCCGAGAAGGCGGGCGCGGGCGCCAGCAGGAGCCAGAGGAGGAACGTGATAGCCGCGATGCCCATGACCACGGGGACGAAGACGGCCGCCACCCGGTCCGCCAGGCGCTGGACCGGGGCCTTGCTCCCTTGAGCCCTCTGGACCATGTCCACGATGTGCGCGAGAAACGTCTCCCGCCCCACCTGCTCGGCTCGCATGAGAAACGTTCCGGTCGTGTTCACCGTGCCCGCAAAAACCCGTGACCTGGGCTTCTTGGGCAGCGGCATGGGCTCTCCCGTGAGCATGGACTCGTCCACGGCGCTCTCGCCCTCCTCGATGGCTCCGTCCACGGGTACCTGCTCCCCCGGCCGCACGCGGAGAAGGTCGCCCCGCATGACTGAAGCGAGGGGCACCTCCTGCTCCGCCCCTTCCGTCACCCGCCGGGCCTTCTTGGGGGCCAGATCCATGAGGGCGCGCAGGGCTTGGCCCGTGCGGCCCTTGGCGCGCGATTCCAGGGTACGCCCGAAGAGGATGAGGGTGATGATGACGCAGGCCGTCTCGTAGTAGAGGGGGGGCATGCCGGACGCGCTCCCGCCGGGCTGAGCAAACACTCGCGGGAAGAGCGTCGACCCCAGGCTCGCCCCGAAGGCCGCCAGGGTTCCCACGGCCACGAGGGTGTTCATATCGGCGCTCCCGTGCTGGAGGTTGATCCACGCCGACCGCAAAAACCGCCGTCCCGCCCAGAACTGGACGGGAAGGGTCAGCACCAGGAGGATCCACGGCAGAATGTGAATGTGGGGGAAGCCGGGAATCATGTGTCCCATGGAGAGCAGAAAGACCGGCGCCGAAAAGACTACAGCCACGGCCAGATCACGCTTCAGGGAGGATGACTCCCTCGCCTGGCGTGCGGCTTCCCAGTCCTCGCCCTCCGGCTCCTCCTCGGCGGGCACCGAATAGCCGCCCGCCGCCACGGCCCGGGCCAGGTCTTCGCGGGAGGCCGTCCCCGCCACGAGGGTCACTCGCACCGAGTTGGAGGCCAAGTTGGCCGAGGCCTCCAGAACCCCGGGGACGCGCTTGACCAGCTTCTCCACCCGCTGGATACAGGAGGCGCAGGTCATGCCCTCTACGGGAAGGGTTTTCTCCTCGACGACCACGTCATAGCCCGCCCCCCGAACGGCATCCACCACCGATGGGAGGGACACCGTCTCGGAATCCAGAGCCACCTCCGCGAAGGCTCCCGCGAAATTCACCGTGGCCCCCGCCAGGGCCACCTTGCGGTTTAGCACCTTCTCGATGCGCACCGCGCACGCCGAGCACGTCATCCCCGAGAGCGGAATCCTCAGCCTTTGAACCGCCATTTCATGGGCCTCCAAACGTTCCCGGCACGCGCCGGCGCCTCGTGCCGTACTAGTCTAACAGCCCTACCCTCCCATCTCATGCAGGTTCTTGGGCGAATTGACTTTAAGCCCGCCACCGCATATACTTTGCCGGCGCCACAAACCTCGCGGAGAGGTGCTGGAGTGGCCGAACAGGACTGCCTGCTAAGCAGTTGTCCGGGCTTAAACCTGGACCGGGGGTTCGAATCCCCCCCTCTCCGCCAAACATTGCTGCGTAACGGCTTGAAGGCGCTGGCTGCTCTGGCGCTTCGCCCAAAAGAACTGAATCTACATCACTTTTGGGCTAGAGATTGCAGGTAAATTGCAAGTTGTGGTCTATATAATGCTGTCTATCAGCTATTTGCACGTGTGAGTGCATTCCGCTAATTGAATCCGCGTCCTCATGTCCATGCTCTCAGGGGTAGTCGCGGTTCAGGCAATTTGACCTCCTGGAGTTGCTTAGCAGTTCGCAAGGGCTACTTCTCGCCTCCCGAGAGTTCGTCGATTGCCGTTTGAATGGTCGCGAAGCGGCCGATCTCGCCGACCTCCGCGTCTACGTGCTCGCCTCTCAGGATGTCCCGCTCGAACGAGGTTGTCTCGACCAGGCGGAGCTCAACCCTTCGGTTCCGTAATTTCTGGTGAAAGGCACTGACGGATCGGGCCCCCGGCAGGTCCATGTTGGGGGAGGTCGAGAGGTCCCACACCACGTGCTTCACGGATTCGGGCTCGGCATCCAGGCGCTGCAAGACCGCCTCCTGGATGAACTCCGCGTTGAAGTAGAGCACGTCCGCGTAAACCCTGAAGATCAGGATGTTCGGCACCCTCTCATTCTCCGGATGGCGCGCCATGTCGGAGAACAGGTCCGTGCCGGGGATGCGGCCGAGGAAGGCGATGTAGGGGCGGGAGCCGCGCCGGA
>JBBIKI010000125.1:0-2019 GCA_037445535.1 Acidobacteriota bacterium
TGAACAGCAAACGAGGGCCCCATCCGCATGAGCGTCTGGACGCCTGGAAGGAGGCGATTCAGTTAGTGAAGGGGACCTATGCCCTAACTGAGAAGCTCCCTGCCGATCAACGCTTTGGGCTATCAAGTCAGGTTCAGCGCGCCGCCGTGAGCGTCCCGGCCAATATTGCAGAGGGATCGGCCAGGGGTGGGACAGTGGAGATGCGACGATACTGTGCCATCGCCCGAGGTTCCCTGGCGGAGCTAGACACCCTGGTCATTCTCATCCACGAGTTGGGATATGCTAAAAGTGCCGAAGTGTTGCCACTAAGAGAGGAAATCGATCGAGTCAATATGTTGCTCAATGGTCTTATCCGCTATCACGATCGCAAAATCACGGATCCGGATCGCTAGCAGCTTTTAGTTTACGGCTCACGGCTCACGGCTCACGAAATCCTCATCGGGCTTCCTTCAAAGGAGTCTCCCATGCACAAAGGCTTTATCCTCTGGTTCACGGGGCTTTCCGGTTCGGGCAAAAGCACCCTGTCGAAGATGGTGGAGGAGCGGCTCCTCGAACGGGGAGTGAAGGTCGAGGTCCTGGACGGGGATGAGGTGCGTACCAACCTGTCCAAGGGCCTGGGTTTTTCCAAGGAGGACCGAGATACCAACATCCGGCGAATCGGCTACGTGGCCAAGCTTCTGGCGCGCAATGGCGTCTGCGCCATTACCGCGGCCATCTCGCCCTACCAGGAAATCCGGAACGAAGTCCGCCGGTCGGTTGATGGCCACGCCGGGTTCGTGGAGGCCTACTGCGAGTGCCCCATCGAGAAACTCGCGGCGCGCGACGTGAAGGGCCTCTACAAAAAGGCAATGGCGGGGGAGATCAAGCACTTCACCGGCATCGACGACCCCTACGAACCGCCCGTGGACCCGGAGGCCATCGTCCATACCGGCGACGAGGGACCCGAGCAGTCCTGTGCCCGCATCATCAAGACCGTCGAGATGCTGGGCCTTGTCCCTCCCGTTCCCGGCGACGACTACGGCGTCGACGAAGAAAAAGCCGTCGCCGCGCGGCTGAGGGATCTTGGATACCTCGGGTAAGCATCGTAACTAGGTGACTAGGGAACTGGGGGACTAGGTAAAGAAGCTGAACCGAGAGCGCTGGTCCTTCCTAGTCACTCAGTCACCCAGTCACCCAGTCACCTAGTCACGGCCCCAGCGGGCTCCTTCGAGGCTCAACGATGATCGATCTCCACACCCACTCCACGTGCTCGGACGGGACCCTCAGCCCCGGCGAGCTGGTGCGCGCGGCGAGGGAGGCAGGCGTCACCCACCTCTCCCTCACGGACCACGACACGGTGTCGGGTCTTGCGCAGGCCCGCGAAGAGGCGGGCCGGCTGGGCACGGCGTTCCTCGGCGGCCTGGAGATCTCCGCCGAATTCCAACCCGGTACCATGCACATCCTGGGGTACGGCATCCAGGCCGAGGACGGCCATCTGCAAGAGAGCCTGGAGTACGTGCAGCGCGCCAGGCGTGATCGCAACCCCAAGATCGTGGCAAGCCTCAACCGCCTGGGCGTGGCGGTGACGATGGAGGACGTAAGGGCCGAGGCGGGAGGTACGGTGGTGGGCCGGCCCCATTTCGCGGCGGCCATGGTGCGCAAAGGCTACGTCCAGAGCACGCAGGAGGCCTTCGACCGCTACCTCGCCAAGGGGCAGCCCGCCTACGAGCAGAAGGTTCGCCTAAGTCCCGCGGAGAGCATCCGCGCCATCCGTTCCGCAGGAGGGGTCGCGGTGCTCGCCCATCCCCTCCAGCTCAAGGCCGAGGACGGCGCACGCCTGGACTCCATCGTCGCGGGCCTTGCCGGCGAGGGCCTTCAGGGCTTGGAATGCTACTACCGCAACCATACCGAGGCGGACACGGCCCGCTTCCTCGCCCTAGCGCGCAAGTACGAGCTCGTTCCCACCGGAGGCTCCGACTTCCACGGCACCAACCGTCCCCGCATCAAGCTCGGCACCGGCGAAGGGAATTTGAGGGTGCC
>JBBIKI010000125.1:2119-6122 GCA_037445535.1 Acidobacteriota bacterium
CGGAGTCTCCATGGCCTTTTTCGGAAAATTGCTCTCGAAGAAAAAGCCTCGCGCCGTACTGATCGGCTTGGACGGCGTGCCTTACACGCTCCTGCAGAGGCTCATCGCCAAGGGTGTGACGCCGAACCTCGGGCGCCTAGCCGCGGCGGGTCCCTCGTACTTCAAACAGATGGACGCGACCCTGCCCGAGATCTCCTCCGTCTCCTGGTCTTCCTTCATGACGGGGGTGAATCCGGCGAGGCACGGCATTTACGGGTTCATGGATTTGAAACCCGGCACCTATCAGATGTACTTCCCAAGCTATCCGCACCTGAAGGCCGAGACGATCTGGGACGAGCTCGGAAAGCGGGGGAAGCGCTCCGTGGTCATCAACCTCCCCGGAACGTATCCCGCGCGGCCCCACGACGGCGTGCTCATTTCGGGCTTCGTGGCGATTGATTTGAAGAAGGCCGTGCATCCTCCTTCCATCCTTCCCGCGCTGGAATCCATGGGCTACCGCATCGACGTGGACACCAGCAAGGGGGCCGATGCGGACGCCCTGTACAAGGACCTCTCCGAAACTCTCGCGGCGCGCGAGAAGGCCTTCAGCCACTTCTGGACCAAGGAGGACTGGGACCTCTTTGTGGCCATCATCACGGGGACCGACCGCCTCCAGCACTTCCAGTGGCACGCCGTGGCCGATGAAACGGACCCCAACCACGGCCGCGCCATGGCCTTTTACGCCGAAGCCGACGCCGCCGTAGGCCGCCTCCTGGCGCGATTGACGGACCAGGACCTCTGCATCCTCATGAGCGACCACGGCTTCTGCGGCATCGAGAGTGAAGTCTACGTGAACCGCTACCTCGTGAACGAGGGCTTCTTGGCCTGGGAGAAGGACCCGCCCGAGTCCTTCGCGGACATCGCGCCCTCAAGCCGCGCCTTCGCCCTCGACCCTTCACGGATCTATGTTCACAGGAAGGGCCGCTACCCCAAAGGCCTGGTGGAAGAGAAGGACGTCCCCGCCCTGCGGGATGAATTGAAAGGGCTCTTTCTCTCTCTTGAGAAGGACGGGGAGCGCGTCATCAAGGAGGTCTTTTTCCCCGAGCAGATCTACAGCGGCCCGGAGTTCGGCAGGGCGCCCGACCTGGTTCTCCTCACAAGCGACGGCTACGACCTGAAGGGCAACATCAAGAAGGCGGAGGTCTTCGGGCGGACCCACTTCACGGGCATGCACAACCGCCACGACGCGTTTCTCCTTTCCACGCGGCCCCTGCCCGAGAAGCGGCCTCACATCGAGGACGTGCCGGGGCTTCTGATGGAGCAGTTCGGCGGCTAGATCATGAAGCAGCCAGGTGAGACGCGATCGAGCGATGCTACAGCTTATCTCTTTTCGTCCGTCGTCTCGCGCCTCGCGCCTCGCGTTTTGCGTCTCGCGTTTTCCGGAGGTCTCCCCCCGTGAGTGAACCCCTTCCCATCCTCAGCGTCCGATGGCAGCTCAAGTTCACCAAGTGCAGCCTCAAGTGTCCCTACTGCATCGCTGAGTGGACCAAGCGGCCCGTTGAGTTCCGCGCGGACCTCTTCACCACCATCATGGACCGCCTTCTGGCCCAGCCCTACCGGCTGGTCATCCGGCTGGGCGTGGAAGGCGAGATCTTCCTCTCTCCCGAAATTCAGGAAGGGGTCGTCAGGCTCTCCCACCATCCCAAGGTAGAGGGCGTCTCGTTCTCCACCAACATGATGGCCTCCGATGAGAAGGTATCCGCCTTTCTGGACCGGGCCGGCTGCTCCAAGCTCGGCATGGGCTGCACCCTCCACGATACTCAGATCACGCCCGAGCAGGTGGAGGGCTTCTTCAGGCGCATCGAGATGATCCAGAAGCGGGGGGTCCTTCTCTTCGTGGGCTACGTGGCCAAGCCCGACTGCTTCGAACAGATGCGGCGCTACAAAGACCGCCTCGACGCCATGGGCGTCCCCTTTATCTCCAACGAATACAACGGGGCCTTTGAACAGGTGCCGTACCCCGAGGCCTACACGGCGCAGCAGCGCCAGGAATTGCCGAAGTTTCTTTGGGCGGACCACTACTACCGCATGCTCGTGGAGCGGGAGAACCCCAAGGGGAAACCCTGCCAAGCTGGGCACCGGTATATCTACATCGGGAGCGACGGGAAGATCCTGCGCTGCGGCATGGAGCGGAACCTTCCCTGGACCCTGGCACAAAAGCTGGCCTGGCGCGTGAACAAGGGCTGGCCCGTCAAGATGCAGCAGGCGCGCATCATGGAACGGTCCCTCGGCAACATCCTGACGGACGACCTCGCTCTGGACGCAACACCTGGCCCCTGCCCCCACACGTCATGCACCTGCGGCAACGAGGCCCAGGCCTTCTACGCCGTGGGCAAGGAGTACCACCGCACGCGAACCCTTCGAGTCATTTATCCTAAGGCCCGCGCCGCCGAATTCGAGGCCAAGTATCCCAACCTCAGGCCACTGCCGGACGAGGGGGAACCTGCGGAGTGATGGCGAGACGCGAGACGCGAGACGTAAGACGTAAATATCTGGGTTCGATTCTTCATTTCCCAAATCCCAAATCCCGAATTCTTGGGGGGGTTCTTCCATGCTCGCCATTTTGATCACGCTGGACTGCGTAAGGGCGGACGTTCTGGAGGAGGGATCGGGCCTGACGCCGCGCCTGGACGCCCTTGCGCCGGAATGGACCACCTTCACCCAGGCCTTCGCCCAGAGCCAGAATACCCTCAGCTCGCACCTGAGCATGCTGAGTTCCAACTACCTCTTTCAGCACGGCGTCTACTCCAATTTCTCCCAGAAAGCCCTCCCCGCCCACGCCCTCCCCAAGCGCCTCGCGGAGCGCGGCTGGGACTGCCGCGCCTTCACGAGCGTGGACTTCCTGGCGCTCCTGCTGGGGAATCAGGTGGGGCGCCACGATCCGCGCTTCCCCCCCGCCGAGGACCGCTCCATCGCGGCTCGCCTTGCCCGGCGCTACTTCGGACGGCGGAGCCCCGCCAGCGTGACCCTCGACCGGGGGCTCAAATGGCTCAAATCGGCCAAACGCAGCAAGGAGGCCTTCCTCTGGCTCCACCTCTTCGATGCGCACATGGCTTACGAAGCGCCCGCCATGTACCTCAAGCAGCACGTGACGGCGAAGCAGCGCGAGACGCGCACGGTGCGCGAGCAGATGAAGGAGCGGGCGTGGTTCTCCCCCGATTTCCCCGAATACGGCTGGAAGGTTCCCCTGGAGCACTTCCCCCAGAGGTACCGCGCGGCCGTGGCCTACCAGGACCAATGCCTCGGGGAATTCTTCAGCGGCATCAAGCGGGCGGGCTGGTGGGACGAGGCCCTTGTCTTCGTCACGGCGGACCACGGCGAATGCCTCATGGGTGACCACCACGTCTACTGCGCCCATAAAAAACTTTTTGACACGACGGTGCACGTGCCCCTTCGTGTGAAGTTCCCCCAAGGCCGGTTCGCGGGCGAGCGCGTGGATGCCCTCGTACAGCACCTGGACATGGCTCCCACCCTCGCCTCCCTGGCGGGATTCCAGGAGCCCATGTACGTAGGGCATGACCTGTCCCCCGTGGCGGCGGGCAGTGCGGATGGACATGTGGCGGTGTTCTCCGAGCACGTGGACAACTTCCTGCGCTCCGTCAGGGACCGGGACCACGTGTACGTGGAACAGGTTCCGGGTTCGCCCAACAAGTGGGGCCTGCGCATGGAGGAGGGGAGCCTCTTCACCCGCGCCTCGGAGCCCGTAGAGGACGAGGCCAAGGCGGGACGCCTCAAGGCCCGGCTCGACGCCGTCCTCGCCTCCGGAGGCGAGGCCAGGGCCGCCTGGGGCACCGCCACCGGCGCCGACGGCGAAATCGCCGCCCGCCTCAAGTCGCTGGGGTACATGTGAGAACGGACATGTCGAATGTGGAATGTGGAATGTGGAATGTGGAATGTGGAATGTGGAATGTAGGGGTAGCCTTGACATTCGCCCTTCGCCCTTCGCCCTTCGCCATCCGTGCGG
>JBBIKI010000126.1:0-6020 GCA_037445535.1 Acidobacteriota bacterium
ACATTCCACATTCCACATTCCACATTCCACATTCCACATTCCACATTCCACATTCGACATGCTTGCTAGTTCGTCTTGAACGACCGGATCTCCTGCCTGAGTGCGGCGGCGCTCGCCTTGAGGTGGTCGGCGGCCAGGGTGAGATCGTTGAACCCCTCCTCGATGGACTGGGCGGTGGCGGCCACCTGGCGCATGGCGTCATAGATGGCCCCCGACTCCTTGGTCTGGAGCTGGATGGCCTGGGTCGTCTGGCGGCTGTCTTCCATGATTTGGGTGATGGCCTGGCTGATGACCCGGGTGCCCTTGGCCTGCTCTTCCGTGGCGTTCCTGAGCTGGAACGCCACGTCCCGCACCCGCTCCGCCTCCTGGTTCAGGTAGAGCGTAGAGGCGACCTGGTCCTTCGTGGCGCCCGTGATCCCCTCCATCATCTCGAAAATGCCGTGCATGGCCCTGTTGGCGGACTGGCCGCCGTGGGCCAACTCCTCCGTGGCCGAGGCGATGCGTTTGCTCATCTCCTCCTGGCTGGCGGCCGACTCCAGGATGGTGCGCAGGGCATCCCCCGCGCCGCGGGAGAGCTCGGTGCTGCGGTTCACGACTTGGAACGTCCGGTCCATGGCTTGGGCCATCTCCTCGCCGCTCTTGGTGAGGGACCGGATGACGGAGCGGATCTCCTTGGCGCTCCCCGCCGTCCTCGCCGAAAGCTCCCTGATTTGCGTGGCCACCACGGCGAAGGATTTGCCGTGCTCGCCAGCGCCTGCGGCGATGATGGAGGCGTTCAGGGACAGGAGGTTGGTCTGTTCCGTCACGTCCTGAATGATATCCACGGTCCGGCCGATTTTTTCGATGGAGGTCACCAATTCGGAGAGGGTGGACCTGCTCTGCTCAGAGGCGTGCGTGGTGCGCAGGATCTCATCCTCCACCGCCGCCACGGCCGAGAACCCCGCCTCCGCGTCCTGCGTGACTTTGGACGCGCTATCCGACAAGGACCGGGCGTTGCGCCGGGTCTCATCGAGGGACGCGTCCAGCTCGGCGAAGAAGGACACGGCCTCCTGGCCCGACTGGTAGAGCTGCTCAGTGGAGGCTTTCACGGATCCCGCGCTAGCGGAGATCTCGTTGGAGGAGCTTACGGTCTTTTCCACGGACTGGATGAGCACGTCCGAGTTTCGCGCGATCTCCTCTACGCTCGCCTGCATCTGGAGGATTGTGGAGCTCACTTCCCCCGTGGCCGAGGCGACCTGCTCCATGGCCTGGGAGACCCGCAGCATACCTTCCTCCATGGCCTTCAGGGACCCGGTCGTCCGGTCCGCGGAGGCCGTTTGGGAGGAGATCTCGCCGTGAAGGGCATCGGTGACGCCGACGGTGCGCGCCACCTCCTCATCCACGGCCACCGAAGCGGCCGAGAGCTCCCGCGTCATGCGCTGGAGGCCCTGAAAGGCCGCTCGGAGGTTGTCCGTCAAGGTGCCCATTTCGTCGTCGGACCAGATGGCGGGAATCCGCGTGAGGTCGCCCGCGGCAAGGCGCTTGTTGGCCTCCACGGCCCGCTTAAGCGTCCTGGAGGTGTCCCGGCTGAGCCAGAGGACGTAGATCCCCTGGATGCTGACGGTGAGCAAGAGGAAGAGGAGGCCCGATCCGATCATCCTGGCCATGAGGGCGTTCACGGAGTCGGGATTGGCCGCCAGGGCCAGCGTGCGGTCCGCCGTGAGGGGGAAGAGGCGCATCTCGTGGCGCAGCAACTGGACCGTGGCACCCTCCTCGACTTTCAAGCCCCGGGTGAAGACGCCCCGCAGAAGACTGTCGTCGAAGGCACCGCTGGCCTCGTGGCCCACAAGGGCGCCCTTTCCGTCCACGACGGCCATGGTATAGAGAGTGCTGGCCTTGCCCGTGAGAAGGGTTTTCCACTGCTCCGCGGGGGCTAGCTTGAGCAGGGACGCCGTGGCCCGGGCATCCGCCGTTCCGGCTCTGAGCGCATACTGGTCCAGGGCCATGGTGAACTGCTCCTGGACCAGCACCACGTAGGCGAGAAAGGCCAGCACGGTCATGGCCATCACCGTGATGCCGATTTTAAAGAATAAGCTCACGCGGTTATGACGGACGTCGGGGAGCACATCGAGCTGGGCCCCCACCTCCTCAATGAGGGGCTCGGTGATGTGCTTGATCATGAAATACGTGAACGCCACGGCCACGGAGGTCGAGATAAGGCCCGTGAAGAGGACGCCCACGACGCTCGCCCAGGAGCGCTGAATCCAAACGTACTGAATGGCCGCGAAGAGCACGACGGTGGCCAGCCACATCTCGATGGCTAAGATCTGGCTCTGCCGCACGTGGGCCGTGAAGGCCTCATAGAAATGGGCCAGTTCCGTCTTCGAGAAAGACTTGCCTTGCTTCTTTCCTCGCTTGTAGCTCCGGACGGGCGGAAGGAGCCGCGTGCGGTAGTACCACTGGTTGGGAATGCGTGTGATCACGAAGAGAAAGAGGGCCGTCAGGATATACTTGGCTAAGAACTGGCGGCTCCCGGGCATGACCGCCATGAAATAGGCAAGGGCCACGCTGACCCCGAGAATCACGGGAAGGATGTCCGCCGCGAGCCTGCTCTGCCAAAACCTGATTCCGCCACCCTTCATCGGTGATCCTTTTCAAACAAATGCCGTTGCCGTTCCCTCAACTGCGTGTATTGTACGGGGTAAGGCCCGCCGAAACAAGCGTGGCACGCGTGGCCCAGGGCGGTCTCCGAGGCGGCGTGCATGCCTTTCACGCTCAAGTAGCCCACCGAGTCCGCCTCCACGAACGCCGTGATGGCCTCCAGGTCCATATTGGCCGCCAGGAGCTCGGAGCGCTCCGGCGTGTCGATGCCGTACACGCAGGAATTGACGATGGGGGGACTGGAGAGGCGTAGGTGCACCTCCGCGGCCCCCGCGTCTCTCACCAGGCGGACGATCTTTCGGGAGGTCGTCCCCCGCACGAGGGAGTCGTCCACCAACACCACCCGCTTGCCTTTGAGGAGGGCGGGCACGGCGTTGAGCTTGAGCCGCACGGAAATGTCGCGCATGGACTGGCGGGGGGCGATGAACGTCCGTCCCACGTAGTGGTTTCGGATGAGGCCCCAGACCAGGGGAATGCCGCTCTGCTCCGAGTACCCCATGGCGGCCGGCAACCCTGAATCGGGCACGGGAACCACCATGTCCGCCTCCGCTGGGTGCTCCTTGGCGAGAATGCGCCCCATGGCCTGCCGGATGGGGAAAACGACCCGCCCGAAGAGATCCGAGTCGGGGCGGGAAAAATAGACGTATTCGAAGATGCAGGGAACGGGCTGAACCTTGGGGAAGGGGAACAGGGACCTGATCCCCTCCTTGTCCATGATGATGACCTCTCCCGGTGCGATCTCGCGGACATAGCGGGCATTGAGCAGATCCAGGGCACACGTCTCAGAGGCAAGGACGGGGCTCCCTTCCAGGTCACCCAAGACCAGGGGCCTGAACCCCCAAGGATCCCGAACCCCCACCAGGGCGTCCCTATGGAGGACCACCAGGCTGAAGGCCCCCTGAAGGCGCTTCAGGCTCTCCACGAGGGCGTCCACGGGGCAGGCCTGGGCTGAGCGCGCGAAGAGGTGGAGGATCACCTCTGAATCGGTGGTGGTGGAGAAGATGGCGCCTCCGCCCTCCAGCTCCTCGCGGAGTTCGCAGCAATTCACGAGGTTCCCGTTGTGACCCAAGGCCACCTCACCGTGCTGGGTGGCGGCCAGGATGGGCCCCGCGTTGGCCAGGTAGGAGCTGCCCGAGGTGGAGTAGCGAACGTGGCCGATGGAGCAGTCTCCAGGCAGGTCGCCCAGATCGCGGCCGCCGAAAACCTCGGAGACGAGCCCCATGCCCTTGGCCAAGTGGAGCACGTCCCCGTCGGAGGAAGCCACCCCCGCCGACTCCTGGCCGCGGTGCTGAAGCGCGTAGAGGCCGTAGACGGCCAGCTTGGCCGCCTCAGGGTGCCTGTAAATGCCGAAGATGCCGCACATGCCGGACCTCCGAAGGAGCCCCTCGCGTGTTCGGGAGCCGGTAGCCGGCAGCAGGGAGAGCGGAGCGGCCCTAACGAGTCTCCGGCGCTCCGATCCTTCGTCCCATCTGCTCCCTGCTCCCCCGCTCCCTGCTCCCGCCCTACTCCACCACGGCCTTGAGCCCATTCTCCCACGCGTCTCTGATCTCCGCCATGGGCAGGTCCACGCACGGCTGCCCGTCCATGGAAATACGCAGGTGATCTCCCCCCGCCGCACCCACGACCCTGGCTTGAACGCCCGCCTGGCGGGCCGCGGCCAGGAGGCCGTCTTTGTGCGTGGACGCGCACGTGACCAGCGCCCTGGATGCGTCCTCGCCGAAGAGGAGAGCCGCCGCGCCAAGGCCCGATGACTCCAGCTCCACATGCGCCCCCAGCGTATGCCTGGGGGCCAGGCCGCACTCGGCCGCGCACACCGCGAGGCCCCCTTCGGAGCAGTCGTGGACGGACTTGGCCAGCCCCTTCGCGGCCAGCTCCTGCAGCAGCCCGATGAGTGCTGTTTCGCGCTTAAGATCCAGGGGCGGGGGAGCGCCGGCCTCCATCCCATGGATGGCCCATAGATATTCGCTGCCGCCCAGGTGGCCCTTGGTTTCCCCAAGCAGAACGACGAGGTCCCCCTCGTCCTTGAACCACGGGTCCATTCTGCGGGCCACGTCGTCCAGGAGTCCCACCATGCCGATCGTAGGGGTGGGATGGACGCCCTCACCGTTGGTCTCGTTGTAGAAGGAGACGTTACCCGAGACCACGGGGGTGTTCAGGGCGAGGCAGGCCTCGCTGATGCCGTCCACGGCCCGGGAGAACTCCCACATGACCTCCGGCCGCTCGGGGTTGCCGAAGTTCAGGCAGTCCGTGATGGCCAGAGGCCTGGCGCCCACGCAGGCGATGTTGCGGGCCGCTTCGGCCACGGCCAGGCGGCCCCCCTCGAAGGGATCGAGCTTACAGAAGCGGGGGTTCACGTCGGTGGTCATGGCCACGGCCTTGGTGGTGCCCTTGATCCGGATGAGGGCCGCGTCCGCCCCGGGACCGAGGACGGTGTTGGTGCGAACCGATTGGTCGTACTGGGTGTAAACCCAACGCTTCGAGCAGAGGTTGGGGCTGCCCATGAGGGTGAGGAGGGCCCGGCCCTGATCTCCCTTCTTGAGGGCCGGCAGGGGCACGCTCTTGCGGCTCCGAAAACCGGCCGGCTCCTCCATGGGACGCTTGTAGAGGGGCGCCTGGTCGCTCACGGGCCCCACGGGCATGTCCACGACCTTCTCGCCGTGCCAGAAGATCTCCGCCCGTCCCGTGTCCGTCACGGCCCCGATCTCCGCCGCGTCCAGGCCCCATTTGGAGAAAATCTCCCGGACCCGGTTTTCCTTCCCGCGCTGGGCGACGATGAGCATGCGCTCCTGGGACTCGCTCAGGAGGAGTTCGTAGGGGGTCATCCCCTTCTCGCGCATGGGGACCTTGTCCAGCTCGAAGCGGATGCCGCTTCCCGACCGGCCCGCCATTTCGAAACTCGATGAGGTGAGGCCCGCGGCGCCCATGTCCTGGATGCCCACGATGACGTCCTCGGCCATGAGTTCGAGGCACGCTTCCAGAAGGAGCTTCTCCGTGAAGGGATCGCCCACTTGAACCGTGGGGCGCTTCTCCTCCGTGGCCTCGGAGAACTCCGCGCTGGCCATGGTCGCCCCGTGGATGCCATCCCGTCCCGTCTTGCTGCCCACGTAGAGGACGGGGTTGCCCACGCCGCTGGCGTAGCCCCGGAAGATGCCGCCGGCGCGCAGGAGACCGAGGGTGAAGGCGTTCACGAGGATGTTGCCGTCGTAGCTGGGGTGAAACATCACCTGGCCGCCCACGGTGGGCACACCGATGCAGTTGCCGTAGTCGCCGATCCCCGCCACCACACCCTTCACCAAATGGGCGGTCTTGGGGTGATCCGGGCGCCCGAAGAAGAGGGCGTTCAAATTGGCGATGGGCCGGGCGCCCATGGTGAACACGTC
>JBBIKI010000127.1:0-5902 GCA_037445535.1 Acidobacteriota bacterium
ACTCTCGCGGTCCATCGGCCTCGAAGCTCCGGCGCCGGGCGGAGCCCGCGGCGGCGTGAAGGCGAAGGGAGCCACGGTATGACCGCCCCCGGCCGCAACGATCCTTGCCCCTGCGGCAGCGGGCTCAAGTACAAGAAGTGCTGCATGGGGAAGGATCAGGCCCGCGGTTCCGCGTCGCCCCGCGGCGACGCGGCGCCAGGCTGGGCGTTCAGCCTAAGCGAGCGCGCGAGCGCCATCGACAAGCTCATGCGCTTTGCCCGCCGCGAGGAGTTCCGCGAGGACTGGCGGACGGCCTTCGCCCTCTTCTCCGGCGCCGGCCTCGTCACGGCCCCCGAAGAGGGCATCCGCAAGGCCATGGATTCCGAGATGGCCCAGATCAACTTTATCTCCTGGATCCTGTACGACATGGACCTGGAGGAAGGCCGCTCGTTCGCGGACCTCTTCCTCCAGCGGCGCGGGCACGACCTCTCCCCGGGAGAGCGGGCCTACATCGAGAAGGCCCTCGCTGCCCACTTCCGTCTCTACGAAATCCTGGAGGTCCGGCCCGGCGAGGGCTTCACCCTCAAGGACCTCACGAGCGGCGAATCGGTTAGCGCCCACGAGAAGACGGGCACCCGCTTCCTCACGCAGTGGGACGTCGCGGCCATGCGCCTCATGGACTACGGCGGCGGCCATGTCTGCATCGATGCGGGCATCATCCCCTTCAAGAGGGAGGACAAGACGGCCCTTCTCAATGAGATGGCCAAGCTAAGGAAGCGCACCGGTGCGCCGGCGGACGCCAGCTTCTTCAAGCGCATCGTTCCCATGCTCAACCACTGGTGGCTGGAACGCACCGTGAATTCCCCCTTTCCCAAGATCGTCACCGCCGAAGGCGACCCCTTTCTATTGACCAAGGTTCACTTTGACGTGCTGGATGTCAACGCCCTGCGCCGCGCCCTCGCTGCCGCCGATGACTTCGATCGCGAAGAGGAGGACACCTGGGATTGGTGCGAGCCCCACCCGGAAGGGGGGCGCCGCAGCCTCGGGCATATCGTCCTTAAAGAAACGCGCTTGATCCTCGAAGTGACCTCCAAGGAGCGTGGCGAGCGTGGCCGTAGGCGCCTGGAACAGCTCGCCGGCCACGTGCTCAAGCATCGCGCCACCGAGCACCGGGCCCTGGAGCAAGCGATGAAGGAGCACAAGCCCCAAGCCGAGGAGCCCGAGCCCGGCATCCCAGGCCTTTCCCGCGAGGAGAAGCAGCGCCTTATCCGCGAGTGGCTCGACAGACACTACCGCAGGTGGCCCGACGTCCCCCTGCCCGCCCTCAAGGGCAAGACGCCCCGCCAAGCCGCCGCACACGCCCGCTCCCGACCCCAGCTCGTCGATCTCCTCAAGTCCCTCGAACACAACGAGGCCCGAGGCATCCTCCACGACGGAGAGCCCTACGACTTCGGCTGGCTGTGGCAGGAGCTGGGCCTTGACCGGGAGAAAGAAGTGGGGAGATGAAGCCCCCGCCCGCGGCTTCATCGGCCCCCATGCATATCTCCTTGCGTCTCGCGTCTCGCGTCTCGCGTCTCGCCTCCCCCAAGTGAACGCTGGCTGCACTCTCCCGCCCTAAATTCCCTTGTAGAACCTCGCGCGAGAAGGGGGTACACTTGCCCCATTCACGTCATGCCGGAGGAGGGGAGAGCCTCATGCCGCTTTACGCACACACGCCCAATGGAGAAGTCAGCCGCATAGCCTCCTATTGGGGGAAGGCCGATGAAAACTATGCCCGGTCTCCTAAATGGCACCCGCTGGCATACCACTGTCTCGATGTAGCGGCGATTGGAGCCGTCTGGTGGGATGCCAGCTCCGCTATCCGTCGGATCTTGTGCGCGGCTTTCGGCGAGGGTGAAGAAGAAGCAAGGGCTTGGACGCTCTTCTTCATCGCCCTGCACGATCTTGGAAAGTTCGATGTTCGGTTCCAAATGAAAGCACCACATACCGTCCAGGTGGCTTGGCCGACGCTTGATCCTTGTTCTGACCTCGCCCTGTTTAAAAGCGATGTCGAGGCTTTCGACCACGGTCGTTGGGGGTATTCCTGGGCCGCGCAGGAAGGCCAGAAGTGGTTGGCCGACCCGTCGGGCCAGAGGCTCCGAGCATGGCTACCGTGGTTGGCCGG
The DNA here is from genome assembly GCA_037445535.1 of Acidobacteriota bacterium. Lineage (GTDB taxonomy): Bacteria > Acidobacteriota > UBA4820 > UBA4820 > DSQY01 > JAKAJA01. The sequence goes on from JBBIKI010000127.1 coordinate 2,144, forward strand.
GGTCACCGGCCATCACGGCGAATACCCTTCAGGCTATATCCAGCCAAGCGATTTTGCTGCAGACCACATTATCGAGCACGACCGTGCCGCGAGAATAGAGTGGGTCCGAATGTCGAGCGCATTGTTTTTGAGCCCCGCAGGGCTGGGCCTTCAGAAAAGGCCAAAGGACTGCGTCCCCTCTGCTCAAGCCTTACTCGCGGGATTCTGTTCGGTTTGCGATTGGATAGGATCCCATACGGATGTGTCACCCTACGCCGAACTCCAACCAGACCTGGATATCCCGCAGTACTATGCACAACGGATGGTTGAAATCGGGAAGGCGAATTGGCTCACCACATTTGGCTTGGTGAACGCCCCCCATCGTTTTGATGGATTGGGTTGTCTCTTGCGAGCGAGCGAGCCCCCGAGAGGTGTGCAGGTTCTAGTGGATGGCCTTCCGCCAGAGCCGGGGCTTACTCTCGTCGAGGCGCCCACGGGGAGCGGGAAAACTGAAGCAGCGCTGGCCCATGCTTGGCAGCTTCTCGATGCTGGCCACGCAGATTCCATCGTGTTCGCGCTGCCTACGCAAGCCACCGCCAACGCCATGTTGGAACGTGCCGAGGCTTTCTCCGCTCTTGTTTGGGCGACCGGTGCAAATGTGGTGCTCGCCCACGGCAAGCGGACCCTCAGTAGGGAGTTCCAGCGTCTCATCGAAATTGGCCGCAGGCAAACCACCCTGGAAAAGGAGGAGGCTGAGGCGCAATGCGCCGAATGGCTCGCCAGTAGCCGTAAGAGGGTGTTTCTCGGGCAGGTGGGGGTGGGCACCGTAGATCAGGTTCTGCTGTCTGTTCTACCCGTTCGCCACAAGTTTGTACGGGGTTTCGGACTCGCCCGGTCCGTGCTGATTGTGGACGAAGTGCACGCATATGATGCCTACATGCACGGGCTTTTGGCGGAAGTGCTTCGCCGCCAGAAGGCAGCGGGAGGAAGCGCCATCCTACTCTCCGCCACGCTACCTACCGTAGTACGCGACAAACTGTTTGCCGCGTGGAGTTCAGAGGCTCCCGCCAGCTCTCCCTATCCAGTGGTCTGGATAGCCAATGGCGGCATCGTGGAGGCCGTGGAGGTCCCGCAGGGTCAGCGGCCCGAACCGCGCGAAGTGGCCATCGAATGCCTGCGGCTGCCTGAGGCGGAACCCGATGACCCGCTCATCGGCCGCATCGTCGCGGCTGCGGCGGCTGGCGCGCGCGTCGCCGTGGTGTGCAATTTGGTAGATTCGGCCCAGAAGATCGCACGGCGATTGCGGGAGCGGGCGCCTTGCCCCGTGGACATCTTCCATTCGCGTTTTCGCTTCGCGGACCGGCAGGTGAAAGAAGCCTCCGCGCTGTCCCAGTATGGAAGAGACGCCGTTCGTTGCGGGGGGCGCATCCTGGTGGCCACTCAGGTCGTGGAACAGAGCCTGGACCTGGATTTCGACTGGATGGTCACGCACATCTGCCCGGTGGACCTGCTCTTCCAGCGCCTCGGCCGCCTGCAGCGCCACGATCGCCCCCGCCCGGCAGGCTTTGAATCTCCGCGATGTACGGCGCTGACCGTGGAGGGCGAAGACTACGGATTGCACCGGCTCATCTACGGCAATACGCGCGTCCTCTGGCGCACCCAGCAATTGCTGGAAAAGCCTGGCCCCATAACCTTTCCCGGTGCTTACCGGCAGTGGATAGATGCCGTCTACGACCGGGAGGACTGGCCGGGGGAACCGGAACAGGTCTGCCGCGACTTCGACGATTGGTGGGTCAAGCAGCGAGCGGCTGTGGCGGAGGCCGAGCAGTGGATTGGCACTCCTCGCCGCCCTTTCCGCGACGATGACCAGCGCGTCTCTCTCAAGACCAGGGATGGAGAAATGAGCCTGTCCGTGTTGGCGATGCGTGCCGACGGGCGCCTCATTGATGGCAGCGCATCTAGTACAGCCGAAGCGGGGCGAGCGTGGAACCTGGAGATGAACACGATCCCAGCCCCCGCCAGTTGGCGCGGCAGTTTGCGGGAGTGTTCTCAGGATGAAGACGGCCGCTTCCAGCTCGTTCTTACGCAAGATGGTCCCGATAGTTGGGAGGGCCGGCAGGGAAGTACGCGCTTTCGCTATACGCAAGCCTTCGGTTTGGAACGCGTGGCCGGCCAGAAGGGAGAAGAGGGAGCGCAAAACAGTGAAAGGGAGACCGCCCATGGCTGATATCACGGCCAGTCCCGCCCCAGGTTACGCTGCCTGGCTGGCTGGCTTGAAGACCCGAATCCAGGCCGCCCGCCAACACGCCGTCCTGGCGGTGAATCGCGAGATGATTTTGCTCTACTGGCAAATCGGGCGGGATATCCTGGAGCGCCAGGCCGCCCAAGGCTGGGGCGCTAAAGTCATCGAGCGGCTCGCCCGAGATCTCTGCACGGCGTTTCCTGACATGAAAGGTTTCTCGCGCGCCAACCTCATGTACATGCGCGCTTTCGCGGAGGCCTGGCCCGACGCGGCAATCGTCCAACAGCTTGTTGGACAATTGCCTTGGGGGCATAACGTGATGCTTCTCGGCAAATTGAGAAGCGCCGAGGACCGGATATGGTACGCCCAAAGAGCCATCGAGAGTGGATGGTCACGAAATGTCCTCGCGATGCAGATTCAGACGGGCCTGATGGGAAGGTCCGGCAAGGCGGTAACGAACTTTGAAGCGAGGCTTCCAGCGCCCCAATCTGATTTGGCGAGAGAATCGCTCAAGGATCCCTACCACCTGGATTTTCTCGGGCTCACCGAGGATGCCAAGGAGAGACAGGTCGAGCATGCTCTGGTGGGCCACATCACGCGCTTTCTGCTGGAACTGGGCGCGGGCTTCGCCTTCGTGGGCCGGCAGGTTCATCTGGAGGTCGGGGGAGAAGACTTCTTCCTCGACCTGCTTTTCTACCACATCAGACTACGCTGCTATGTGGTCGTGGAACTGAAGTCCGGGGCCTTCAAGCCGGAGTATGCTGGCCAACTCAACTTCTACCTGAGCGCGGTGGATGCGCAGCTCAAGGGAGACCAGGACAACCCCACCATCGGTCTCCTGCTGTGCCGCGAGCGAAACCGCCTCATCGTCGAGTATGCCCTGCGCGATATGGCTAAGCCCATGGGCGTGGCGGAATACAAACTGCTCGAATCTTTGCCCAAAGACCTTGAGGCCGATCTGCCGTCCATCGAGCGCATCGAACGCGAGGTGGCGGCGGGAGCCTTGGACGAATCTGAATCGGAGGGAGACGATGAACCTTCTGAGTGACCCGTGGGTCCCAGTCCGCGGCCAGATTGGCACGGGCGCCTTTCGACTACTCACACTGGAGGAGCTTCTGTGTCAGGAGGGGGATTGGTGGGTGAGCCTGCCGCGAGACGACCTGGAACTCGCCGCGGTCCAGCTCCTCGTCTCCATGGCCCAGGTTATGTTCATGCCAGAGAGCGACGACGCTTTGCTAGAGCGCGTGAGCAGGCCCCTGGCGCCCGAAGAATTCGCCGACGGGACAGGGCCCTACCTGGACTGGTTCGATCTGGATCACCCCACACAGCCCTTCATGCAGACGCGGGGGGTGCAGGCAACCGAGGTGACCCCCATCCAGAAGCTCCTTATCGGCCTCCCGGAAGGCAACAATCACGCTTTCTTCAACGAGGTTGGAGAGGTCAAGCGAATCGGAGGCGCCGTGGCTGCGATCGCTTTGTTCAACCAGGCCGCCGACTTCGCCACGGAAATGTTCGTCACGATCAACTCCACCGCCACC
>JBBIKI010000128.1:0-5713 GCA_037445535.1 Acidobacteriota bacterium
TGATGCCCACGCAGGACTGGTGGGTCATGAGGTAGGCCATGGTGTCGCCGTAGGACTCGGACGATCCCACGGTGGAGGTGGGGCTGCCGTCGTTCTTGTCCAGCCCGTGGCCGGCCTCGTGGAGGAACACCGTGGGCAGTTCACCCGTGTTGGAGCAGCCGCTTCCGGACTTGAAGAAGTTCACGGCGGTGCCGTCCCAGTAAGCGTTGCAGACATCGTTGATGTTCACGTTGCTGGTGAGCGTTCCGGGCAGCCAGGTGTTGCTGGGCAGCCAGGCGATGGCCTTCTCTTTCCACAGGGTCAGGTGGTAATAGTTGGTGCGGGATGAGTGGGTGTTGCCCAGGCCGCCCACGCCCGGCGTCGTGCAATCGGTGCCCGAGGAGGTGCCCCAGGCCAGGTTGCCCGGCGTGGTGGAGGTGCTCAGCGAGGAGGTCCCGCAGGCATCGGAGGTCTTCACGTACTTCCCCGTGAGGGCCGCCGTGGCGGTGCCGCCGTCGTAGGTATAATTGCCGCCCGCGTCGGCGGTCTTGGTGGTGCCGTTGGTCACCGTGACGAAGCCCATGGGGCGGACCACCTCCGGGTCGGCGTTGGAGTTGATGTAGACCCCGCCCGTGATGCTCCCGTACTCGTTGGCGTCGGCGAAGGCCAATACCTCACCCGAATGCGCGTCCACCTTGGCGGCCCAGGTGCCCAGCACGCCGTCGCGGCGGAAGGCCAAGGTATAGACGAGCCGGTACTCCACGCCCCCGCCGGGCTGGCCCGAATAGAAACCCGGATCCCCCTCGGGCGCCACCGGCAGCACGGAGAGTCGAGGCTCGTCCAGCCAGGTGTCGCTCTCTCTCATGCCGCCCACGTAACCGGCCACGATCTGGCGTGAGGTCTCGGTGCTGAGGAAGGGGTTCGGGTCCAGGTCGATGCGGCCGAGGAACTCGCCGCCGAACTGGACGAGGTTGCCGTTGTTGACGCGGAAGACCACGTAGGAACGCTCCACGGGAATGCCGTGGAAGGTCCGCTGGAACTGGACGTACCAGAGGTATCCTCCGAACTCGCCGGTGCCGCGGGACGACAGTGCCAGATCCTCGGCGGGCACGCCGAGGAGGTCGGGATAGGTCACGAGGAACTGTCTTGCGGTGCGGACCATACCTTTCCCGCTCGCCCAGGGAATGCCTGCACCTTCGACGAGGGCGGGCCGGCCCGAGCGCCGGTCCAGTTGGAGCGACCACCCGGTCCCGTTCTCGGTCAGGAACCGGTCCCAGTTCAGGATGGTCGCTGCCAATTCTGGGGATGCCATGGCGGACCGCTCCGCCCGGAGGTTCTCGGCGGGGACCACCTCGCCCTGGACCTGAAGCCGGGCCGAGGCCATGGACAAATCATCCAGGGTTGTCTGCGCCTTTTTGGGCACCTGACCCCATGCCGTTGCGCCGCACAGCGCGACGGCCACGAAAAACACACCCCTCCACCTGAACGTTCGCATTTGCATCGCTCCGCACCTCCCAGTTTTGTCCGTACCCCACGGCACGAAAACAGGCGACTTCACACGTCAGCGGCGGACGCCAAGATGAATTCCTTACGAGGGAGTATTGGGTCCACGTAAGCCCTTGTCAATGTGGCATTTTTCTGCACACAAAGGTGCCAAAAATAATGTGACTTTTGGGCGGCTCAGGGAAATTAATTAGATTGTGCTTTATGTTTTGTCGCCGAGCGGCGGAGACGGGCGTCGCGCTTTCTTACTGCTCCATCGCGGACGGGAGCGAGATCCCTGGAATGCCCGAACTCGACAGCGGCCTGGCCTTCCACGACCCCGCAGACGAGGGGGTCGTCATTACCCCCGGTTGATGTGTCTCCCTTGGCCTGCCACGGCAATGGATCCTCTTCCCCTTGTGGCGATTCGTATCACACTCATTCCATTGCTTTTTCCCCTGCAAGTCTTACATTAAGGCTAAGACTCTAGCGCTGCCGAAATCATATTGGCGGCAGGCGTGCGCCTGGGGGGGGTAACCATCATGCTTGTCCGATTTCGTTTCGAAAAGTGGCTCTGTGCGGTCCTGTGCTGTCTCGCGGCTGTCATGGCGTCATCGGTCCGCGCGCAGAGCAGCGCCAACTACCAGCTCACGCAGGGGGTCATCAACTGCGGGGGCGATCCTCAAAACAGCACGGTCCTCGCCTCCACCAGCTACCAAGTCACCCTCGACGCGATCGGCGACGCCGTCGCGGGTGGACCGCTGGCAAGCGCAGGCTTCACGAGCGATGTCGGACTGCCGCCGAGCCTCAAACCCCCCGGCGAGGTCCTCGACCTGCGGTTCTCCACTCAGACCACCCTGACGTGGCAGCCGGAGCATTCGGTTGGAAGCTATTCGGTCTACCGGGGATTGCTCAGTCACGTCCCAGCAAACTACGGTTCCTGTCTGGTTTCGAACCTCGCCACCGAACTGGCCACGGACTCGGATACACCGTCCGTGGGCCAGTGCTTCGTCTATCTCGTCACCGCTCATAACCGGATCGATGACGAGGGCCCCCTCGGGAGCACCTCCTCCGGCGCCCCCATCCCTAACAACTCCCCTTGTCCCTAGGAGCCGGCCATGAAACGGATGTTCTCGATCGCGTGCTTCCTCTGCCTCGCCGGAACGCTCCTCTGGGCCGCGGACCCGCCCTTGCTCATCAACTACCAGGGCGTCCTGCGGGATGCCGCTGGAAAGCCCCTGAGCGGAACCTACGACATGGCATTCAGTTTCTACGACGCCGCCACGAGCGGCAACCTTCTCCTCACGGACACGCATGCGACAGCGGGCAGCGGGGCGGTGACCGTGACCGGCGGCCTGTTCAACGCGGCCCTTGGAAGCGGCGCCCTCTCGCCGCCGACCACCCCTTTCCTGTCCGTGTTTGCCAATCACACGAATGTCTGGCTGGAGGTGAGCATCGGAGGTGAGACTCTCAGCCCCCGGGTGCAGGTGGTCTCGGCCGCCTACGCCCAGAGCGCCCACACGCTCGACGGGTACGACGCCGTCTCCTTCGCCGTGGCGAGCCACGCCCACGACGCCTCCGCCGTGACCTCCGGGACGTTGGAGGTGGCGCGGGGCGGGACGGGCCTTTCCGGTCCCGGCGCCAGCGGCAACGTCCTCATGTCCAACGGAAGCACATGGGTCAGCAACGGCCTACCGACGGGTGCGACCCTCGGCGCAATCATGGGGGCGAGCGACACCACCCTCACTCGCACGGGTAGCGCCATCCCGGCGGACCCCTACAAACTCAAGCTCAACCTAGGCAACGCCAACTCTTGGAGTGGCGCTCAGACCTTCGGCGCCGCCACCAATTTTCCTGGATCGGGCATCTGGAATGCCTCTGGCAAGGTGGGCATCGGAACCAGTGCGCCCGATTCACCCCTGCAGCTTTCCTATACACAGGCCAGTCATGGCGCTAGCACGGATAACCACGGCGCGCACCTAAACGCTGTGGCGTTTCCCGAAGACACGCACTCCGAGCACGATGATTTCTTTGGATTGGACTGCGCCGTGAGCGGGGCAAGCGGAGTTGATGCCGATATGTATCAGTCTCTATACGGAATCCGCGCCTCGACGACTGCGCCTGCCAATTGGCACGAAGCGGACACTGTTGGAATTGAGGCAAACGTCATTGGCGGCCACCTCGCCACGGGACTCAACGCGAACGCTTCGGGAGGCGGTGGCAACGTGGGCATTGAGGGTCATGCCTCGGGGTCGGGCGGGCTCCAATACGGTGTGCAGGGGGAGGCTGACGGGACGGCCGCGACCGTGCACATCGGGGTGTTGGGAGGGGCTTCTGGCGGCTCCATCAACTGGGCGGGGTATTTCAGCTTTGGGAATGTTTATATCAAAAATTACCTGGGGATAGGAACCGGCGATAGCTCTCCACCTTCCTTTCCTTTAGACGTTCAGGCATCACAGGCCGTGGCGCAATTCACGTCGACGAATAATTTATTCGGCTCCGTACTGGTCCTGAATAATTCCACGGCCTCCCCCACCTATTTCGGGGCCATCAACTTCAATGGTGGGGGCGGACAGATCGCCTACACGGGGAACGGCGACATGACCTTCAAGACCAATTCCAACGAGCACATGCGGCTCACAGCCGGCGGATGGCTGGGCATAGGGCTCACCCCGGGCTATCAGCTACAACTCCTCTTTGACTCGGCCGCAAAGCCAGGGGGGGCAGCTGGACCACCCCCTCTGACCGGAGGCTCAAGAAGGACATCGCGCCCTTTCGTGAGGGCCTGTCGGTCATCGAGAAGGTCAACCCCGTCTCCTACCGCTACAACGGCCTCGGCGGGACGCCCGCGGACATGCCCTGCATCGGCGTGGTCGCCCAGGAGATCCGGAACGTGGCGCCCTACACCGTGGGAACCTTCAAGACCAAATTGAACGAAAAGGACGAGGCCGCCACGGAGCTCTACGACTTCAACGCCAGCGCCCTGACCTTTGTCCTCATCAATGCCGTCAAGGAACTCGACGAGCGGACGAAGGGGCTTGTGAAGAACACTGAAAGCAAAGACAGCGCTGACAAGAAGTCCGCCTCCTCTGCCGACGAAGGGGCGGGCTACGCCGAATCGGGTTTGCTCGTAAGGACTGCAGAACGCTCGGCGCAGGCAAAGCCCTCCGAGGTCTTCCAGGACGGGTCGGGCAACGTCTACGGCCGGTCCTTCCGTCCGAGCCTGCCCGAGGTGGCGACTCTCATGCCGACAATCGATCCCTTGGAAACCGGCGACCTCCTCGTGGCCGACGATATACTCCCGGGACAGGTCCGGCTGGCAATGGTGCCCAGAGACCCCAGGGTGTTGGGCGTCGCCACTGGCGAACCCGGGGTATGCCTCAACGGACGCGGCCCATCTCAGGACGGCATCACTGAACCAGCGCGGGTGGCCCGAGTCCCCGTCGCCCTCTCGGGCATCGTGCAGTGCAAAGCCGATGCATCCGCTGGCCCCATCGCCGTGGGCGAACTCCTCGTGACCTCCTCCACCCCCGGCCACGCCATGCTGGCTGAGAACCCCGCGCCGGGCACGGTGGTCGGCAAGGCGCTCGAGCCCCTAGCCTCCGGTACAGGTCTCATCAAAGTGCTCATAATGTTGAGGTAGGACAGGTCCCAGAACAAATTCCTTTACTGGGCGTACAACGTGGATTCTGGACTCCCTCCGGTCGCCAGAATGATAGCGAACCCGCGACAGACAGGCATCGCCGGGCTTCCCTTTATCCCAGATTTTGCATTTGAACCCGCTGTGCCTCGGGCCATGAAGGTGGTGTCCGGTGGAAGAGGCGCCATCTTCTCCACGGGGAGGGCCATTCCCTCCCCGCTCCACGGGCGAAGCCCAATGGAGCCTCACCCCTCCCTTGGGGCTCCCTTCGCCTCCAGCTCGGGAGCACCCGGATTTTGCTTAGGTCCCATGGCGGTGAAGCCCAAACGACATCCTGCCAAGCCTCTCGCTGCAACCGCCAACGGTAACTGCAAAATCCGGGTTTAATCCACTCGTTGGCTCGTTGATTCGTTGTCTCGTTGACTCGATCCCTACACCACCCCGTTCCGGATGGAGAGCCCGCGCTTGGCGAGCTCCTTGACCACCACGCTGAAAGCGGTGCCCAGGTCTTCGGGCCGGTGCGCGTCGGAGGAGAGGACGACCTCGCGGCCGCCCAGGTCCCGGTAGGCCTCCAGGATGGCCCAGCCGGGGTAGGGTTCGTCGAAGCCCACC
>JBBIKI010000129.1:0-5686 GCA_037445535.1 Acidobacteriota bacterium
CGCTTGTAGTCGGGCTGGCGGATGAGGAAGGCCGCCGCCGTCCCCATGGAAACGAAGCCCAGCACGAGGAGGGGCCGCCTGGCGAAGTCCCCGAGGCCCGCCGCGTTGGCGATCTGGAAGGCGCGCAACATGCCCAGAAAGGCGCAGTTGAGTAGCGCTCCGGAGAGGAGCGCGGAAACGGGAGACGGCGCCTCGGAGTGCGCGTCGGGCAGCCAGGTGTGCATGGGCGCCAGGCCCATCTTGGTGCCGTAGCCCACCAGGAGGAACAGGAAGGCCGTCTTGAGCCACGCGGGCGCCATGCCGGGAGCCGCGGCCAGCAGGTTGTCTATAAGCAGGGAGCCCTCGGCGCCGGGAGGGAGCGCCATGGCCATGAAGAAGGTTCCCGCCAGGGCAAGAGCAATGCCCACGGAACAAAGGATGAGATATTTCCACGCCGCTTCCAGGCTGCGCTCGGAGCGGTCGAAGAAGATCAGGGTGGCGCTGGAAAGGGTGGTCGCTTCCAGGGCGACCCAAAAGAGGCCCAGGTGGCGGCTGAGGACGGCAAGGGTCATGGAGCCCAGGAAAAAGAGCATGGTGGGGACGTAGTACCGTCGCCGGGGATGGCGGTGGAGGGCCATGTATCCGAAGGTGTACACGGCGCTCAAGGCGAAGAGTACCGTCACGATGCCCAGGAAGAGGAGGCCCAGGGCGTCGGCCCCCAGGGCGCCGCCCCACTCGGACGGGGGCGGGCGCAGGATCACGCGCGCGGCCAGGGCCGCCTGCACGAGGCCAGCGGCCATGAAAACCGCGCGGCGAGCCGTGCGGCCGGGCAGGACCCAGGCGAGGACGCCCAGGAGGAAGGGCGAGGCCACGAGCGCGGTGAGGATCACGGCTCGTCCTCCTTCAGCGTCGTCAGGGCGCTCACGTCGATGTGGTCGAAGGTGCGGTGGATGTTGTACACCACGATGCCCATGACGAACACGCCTACGAACACGTCCAGGAGGATGCCCATCTCCACGAGGAGAGGCATACGGCGGAGGAGGGTCAAGCCGAAAAGAAAAATGCCGTTCTCCAGAACCAGATAGCCCACCACTTCCGTGAGGGCCTTGGTCCGGGTCACCAGGAGGAGGAGGCCCGTGACCATGGTGGCGAAGGCGGCGGCGGCGATGAGGAGACCGGCGCGGCGGGCCTCCATGGGCAGGCGCGAGGCCAGCGCGAAAGCCAGGAGGACCCCGAGGGCCGCGAGAAGGAGCGACGTGCCGTAGGACACGAGGGGCTCCAGCTCCCGGCGCGCGTTGGTCCGGATGACCGCCCGGTTCAGAAAATAGGGGATCGCCACGGCCTTGAGCACGAGGGTGCCTCCGGCCACGATCCAGGCGTGGGGGCTGTCAAATCCGTCAAGGAGCAGGGCCAGCAGGGCGATGCCCGCGGCCTGCACGGCGAAGCCCCGGATGAGCACCGACAACCGGCTCGTGACCGAGAGGAGGAGATCCAGGAGGATCACGGCCACCAGGACGGTGCTCGCCCACCCGCTCACGGCAGGCCTCCCGCCATCAGGAGGAGGGCAGCCAGCCCCGCCAAAACCGCCGCCAATCCCAGCAGTTGGGGGACGCGCACCAGGCGAAGGCGGGCCATGGCGGACTCCACGAGCCCCACGAGAACGGCCACCCCCGCCATGCCGCCCAAAAAGAGCGCCATGGAGGCCCATGCGGGGCCGCCGGCGGGCAGGAGCATGGAGACCAGCACGGCGCCAAAGAGCCAGAGTTTCAGGGCGCTCCCGTAGAGGATGAACGCGAGGTCGGGGCCCGAATGGTCAAGAACCATGACTTCGTGGATCATGGTCAGTTCCAGATGGGTGGTTGGGTCGTCCACGGGGATGCGGCTGTTCTCCGCCAGGAGAATCAGAAAGAGGGCCGCGGAGGCCAGAGCCAGGGGCGGGATCTGAGCGCTCCAAGAAACCACGTCGGCGCCGCCCAGAATCACGCCCAGGCTCAGCGATTTCTCCTCCCAGGCCAGGACGCCCAGGACCAGAAAGAAGGCGGGCTCGGCGAAGGCCGAAAACGCGGCCTCCCGGCTCGCCCCCATGCCTTCGAAGGCGGACCCGGTGTCCATGGCGCCGGCGATGACGGCGAAGCGCGAGAGGGCGAGGAGGTAGGCGAAGAGAACCAGGTCTCCCGGAAAAGCCAAGGGCGGAACCAGGGGCCCGGCGGGAAGCATGAACCCGGCCAGGAGTATCGCCGCCAGGGATACGGCGGGAGCGGCGCGGAACACCCACGTGGCCGTCCGGCTGTACACCGCCCCTTTGCCCAGCAGGCGGAGCAGGTCCAGGTAAGGCTGGAGCAGAGGTGCCCCCTTGCGGCCCGCCACGAGGGCCTTGGTCTTCCCGATCACGCCCAGAAGGAGCGGAGAGAGAAGGAGGGACGGCAACACGGCAAGCACGTTCCACCAGGGGGCGGTCACGTGAACACCTCCCACGCGAGGAGGGCCACCAGGGTCAGGAGCACGTACAGGAGGTAAACCTGGAGCCGCCCTTGCTGGAGGGGACGAAGAGCCCCCGCCAGCCGCTCCAGCAGGTGCACGGCGGGATCGAAGATGCCCCGGTCCGCGGGATCATCGTAATGGCTCAAGAAGGACGCCCGTTCGGGGAAGATCCCCTTGGGGCGCTTTTTGCGGAGGGAGGGCCGCATGAGGCGCGCCAGCGGCGCCAGGAGGGGCTGCGCGAAGGAAGAAGCGGTGTACTGCATCCGTGCCGTTGGGGCCGCGTAGCCGCATCCCCACGTGGGAGCTTCGGAGACCGCTTTGCCGCGCAGCAGCAGACGCCGAAGCCCCAGGAGCACGCCCGTGAGGAGGAGCAGCATCCACCCCGCGATCACCACCGCGGAGAGGGCACCAGTGCCCACGGGCGATCTCCAGGCGACGGCGCCCGATAGACCGGCCAGGGCCCGGGCGGCGGGAGCCACAAGACGCACCGCCCAGGGCGCCGCAAGCCCTACGCTGGCACACGCCAGCGCCGTCGCGGCCATGGGAACGGTCATCCAGGGTGACACTTCCTTGCAGCGGGCTGCCCCCTCAGATCTGGGTTCCCCGAGGAACACCACGCCAGCGGCCTTGGCGAAGCACGCCAGGGCGAGTCCGCCCACCAGAGCCAGCACCGGAAGGGTGACGAAGAGGACCGCCGCTACGGCCCCCGAACCTCGAAGGGCTCCGCCGAAGAGGCCCGAATAGATGAGCCACTCACTCACGAACCCGTTGAAGGGAGGAAGGGCGCAGATGGCCGCGGCGCCCGCCAGAAAGGCCGCCCCCGTCACGGGCATCCGGCGCAGGAGCCCGCCCAGGCGTTCCATGTCCCGCGTCCCCGCGGCCTGTGCTGCCGCCCCGCCGCTGTAAAAGAGGAGGCTCTTGAAGAGGCCGTGGTTGAGGACGTGCAGGAGGGAGCCACAGAGGGCCGCCAGGGCCACCGTCTCCATCCCCGCGGCGCGGGCCAGCAGCCCTGCCCCGAGGCCCAGGGTGATGATCCCCACGTTTTCCACGCTGTGGTAGGCCAGCAGGCGTTTGAGGTCATGCTGCGCCAGGGCGTAAAGCACGCCGCCCACGGCGGAAAAGGCCCCCATCCCCAAGAGCGCGTATCCCCAGCCCGCCGGAGGAACGCCGGCCAGGAGGATGAACCGCATGAGCCCGTAGATGCCCATTTTGATCATGACGCCCGACATGAGCGCCGACACGTGGCTCGGAGCAGCGGGATGGGCCTTGGGAAGCCAGACGTGAAAGGGCGCCAGGCCCGCCTTGCTGCCGAATCCCGCGAGAGCCAGGAGGAAGAGGACCCACGCCACGTTGCGAGAAGGAGGCGCCCCGTGCAGGGCGGCGAACGCCAGCGAGCCCGCTCCCCTTCCCCACAGCCCGAACATGGCCATGAGCGCCGCGGCGCCCAAGTGGGTCGCCACGAGATAGACAAGGGCGTCGGACCTCACTTCGGAGCGGCGGTGGTCGTGGATCACCAGGAAGAAAGAGGCCACGGACATGCCTTCCCAGGCGATGAGAAAGAGGACGCCGTCGCGTGCGAGCACGACCACGGCCATGGAGGCCACCAGGACTTGGAAGAAGGCCCAGGAAGCGCTGGTCCACGCCGAATCCCCCTCGTGCGCGAGGTACCCCCGCCCGTAGGCGGCGGCAGGAACGGCGAGCACAAGGATGAAGGCCAGGAAAAAGGCCGAAAGGCCGTCCATCCCCGCGGAGAACGTGGCCCAGGGCAGGGACCACGCGGACTCCAGGCTCCACCCCGTTCTCGAGCTCAGGACGGCCATTGCCGAGGTGATGCCCAACACCGCCGCGAACGACACGGCCACGAGGGCTACCCAGGACGCGGCGCCGCTTCGCCTGCCGCACGCCAGGGAGAGCGAAGCGCCCAGGAGCAAGAGAGCGGGCGCCGCGAGGGCCAGGACAGCGGCGTTCACCTCGCGGTCCCTTCAGATAAAGATGCGTTCACCCGCGCGAAGGCCTCCATGATGGCCTCTCGTCCCGTCTCAGGTGTGAGGCTGTGCCGCACCGCTTGATCCTGAAGAGCGAAGGCCAGCCTCGACAGGAGTCTCAAGTGGTTCCTCACGGTAGAGCTCACGAGGACGAAGAGCACGGCCACGGGCTGCCCGTCCAGGGCCCCGAAATCCACGGGGTGGTCGAGGAAGCACAGGGAGAGCGTGTCCGGCGAGGGAGGGAGGATCACGGGGAAGCGCGGGTGCGGAATGGCGATGCCGTTGCCCACGGCGGTTGAACCGAGGTTCTCGCGGGCCAGAAGCATCTGGGCGAGCAGGGTGCGGTCGGTGCCCTCGGGCAGCGGAAGGATCTGCACCAAGTTCTTGAGCACAGCGGCCTTGTCCGCGCCGCTCACCCGGTAATGGATGCCTCCCCCGCGCAGGGACTCCACCAGGCTCACGGGCCGCGGCGCCGGCCCTTCCGAGGGACCAGCGTCGAAGGCGCTGGGCGAGATGGCAACCCGGCGCGAGGTGGCCCATTCAAGAATTTCGGCCCGGTTAAAGCGGTACTGATCTTGGATCTTGTAGGCAGGAATCGTGCCCTGCTTGAGCCACCGGTAGACGGTCTTCTCCGACACGCTCAAAAGCCGGCTGATGTCCCGAACCGTGAGGTTCACCTTGTCCCCCTACCAACCAGCGCCGGGCATCACTGCCCAACGTTGGACATGATAGGCCAACGCCGCCCTGGTCGCAAGGTTTAATGAAGAAGAAGAACTTACCACGGAGACACGGAGTGCACGGAGGAAGGCTAAGCCCTTGTGTGGCGTCTCAGGAAAAACAGCCATAACTCACTCGAATGGAGACGCCACACTTCCCCAGGGGCTCCGCCCCTAGGGCGCATGCCTGCGGCAGGCTGTTGCCCCGAAAGAGCGGGGAAGTGCCTTCCCCGAACCCCTTCGTGTCCTGTCATAACGTCCGGACTTATTCAGCGAACCGCTGTTACAGGACACTAGAGCCCATCTCAAAAATAGGACATGGTCGCGACGGAGGCTGGCCGGGATGCATGGCGAGGAAGCGAGCGATGGCCGATGCGGTGCCATCGGATGAGTGAGCTGACAACGCCAGGCGCCCGGCCAGCCCCGTCCCTTTGGGCGCGGGCGGCGGGCTTCGCATGGCTGCGTTGGCCTCCCTTGAAAGGGTACCACCCTGTCGTCGGTCGGCCGCCTTGCCCTGCTCGCCCG
>JBBIKI010000130.1:0-5519 GCA_037445535.1 Acidobacteriota bacterium
ATCGGCGGGGTCACGGTGGCCATCCACTATCCCCTCTTCGATCCCGCTTTTCCCAGTCGCGACGAGTACGTGGCCTTCTTCAAGGCCGTGGCGGAGGAAGTGCACAGCCGCGGCATGGTTCTGGACGTGGAGAGCCACGTCATCTTTACTGATACGCCCTTCTCACCCATTCATTGGGATTGGTCGGGCTACACCGTGGCGTCCCTGGCGGCGGCGAGGCGGGCCATGGCCCAGACCATTCTCACGGAGGTGCGCCCCGATTACTTGAACCTGGGGACCGAGTCGGACACGGAGGCCAAGCTCACGGGCATCACGGCCCTGAAAGATCCGGCCACCTATGCGGCATTCATCGGCAGCATCGCGCACGGGCTGGACAAGGGGGCCACCAAGATCGGCGCGGGGATGGGGGCGTGGGACAACATCGCCCAGGCGACCTACTTGGCCCAGCTCCCCTCGCTGGACGTCCTCACCCTCCACGTCTATGACCTCCACCCCCAGTCTCTCCAAAATTCCATCACCATCGGCGATCTGGCCAGGGCGAACGGCAAGGGGCTCATCCTGGACGAGGCCTGGCTCTACAAGATGGGTCCTGGAGACGGAACCGACATGGCCGGCAACCCCGAGGTGTTCAAGCGGGACAGCTACTCCTTCTTCGCGCCCCTGGACCAGCAGATGCTCCGGTGCATGGCCAAGCTCGCTCAAGTGGACGGGATTGAATACGTCTCGCCGTTCTGGAGCACCTTCTTCTTTGCCTACCTGGACTATACCCCGGCCCTCGATGCCTCGTCCTACCAGGACGTGAGCGCGCAGGCCGTCCTGGCCGAATGGCAGGCCATCCAGGCGGGAACGGTGGGCGTCACGGGGGATTACTACGCCTCCCTCATGGCTCAGGCTCCCGGGTCTCTCGCGGTGGACTTCTCCTACGGGCCCGCCTCGCCCACCGATGCCGTGCCCGTGACCTTCACGGCCTCGGCCAGCGGCGGGACGCCCCCGTACACGTTCACCTGGGACCTGGCGGGGACGGCGGCTCAAGGGGAGACGGCCGCGCGCCGGTTCGAGGCGGGCTCGTACATGGTTAAACTCACGGCGGCGGACGCGGGGGGCCAGACTGCGTCCGCAACGCGCACGGTGGAGGTCGGCTACTCCGTCGTCATCTCCACGGCGGCGTGGGCCTCCAATCCAGGCAGGCTCAAGGTTTCGGGCTCGGGGTTTGGGCCGGGTTGCACGGTGGCCATCAACGGAGCCGCGGCGCCCCATACGGCCTACAAAAGCGCCGCCCTGGTGGTGGCCAAAGGCGATGCGCTCAAAGCCATGCTCCCCAAGGGCGTGGCCGCGCAGGTAGTGGTGGTGAACCCGGACGGGACTCAGAGCCCGCCCGTCTCCTATGCGCGTTAACGAAGGCGCGGTTTAGGGCTCGGCCACGAGCCTGTAGCCCACGCCCGGTTCGGTGCGGAGGTACCTCGGCTGCGCGGGTGTGGTTTCGATTTTTCGGCGAAGCTGGGCCATGTAAACGCGGAGATAGTGGGCCTCGAAGCCGTACTCGGGGCCCCAGCCGGCGTTCAGGAGCTGGCGGTGGGTGAGCACCTTGCCCGCGTGCTTCACGAGGGTGGCCAGGAGGCGGAACTCGATGGGGGTCAGGTGGACCTCCTCGCCCGAGACGGTGACGATCCGCGCGGCCAAGTCCACCCGGAGCTCCCCCGTGATGAAGACCGGGTCCTGGGGAGCGCTGGCCTTGAGGGCGTGCCGGAGGGCGACGCGGATGCGGGCCAGCAGCTCCGCCGCTCCGAAAGGCTTGGTCAAGTAATCGTCGGCGCCCGCGTCCAGGGCCTCCACCTTGGCCTTCTCCACGTCCCTCGCGGTGAGGACGATGACGGGTACCGCGTTCCATTCCCTCAGTTCTTTCAGGACTTCCATGCCATCCCGGTCGGGCAGGCCCAGATCGAGGACGATGAGGTCGGGGCGATCCGATGCGGCGTGCTTCAGGCCGTCTTCAGCGCAGGCGGCTTCGCTCACGCGGTAGCCATTGCTGGTCAGGGTGACCCGTAGGAATCGCCGGATGCCCGGCTCGTCTTCGATGAGGAGGATGAGCTGCTCCGTAGGGCTCATGTCCCGTCTCCCATTTCATCAGGCGAACCGGCCTCGGGCCCGGGTGCGCGGGGCGGAGTTCCCGAGGGAACCTCAAGGATGAAGGACGCCCCCCCACCCTCGCGGGTCTCCGCGCGGATAGACCCGCCATGGGCCTCCAGGATGGCGCGGCAGATGGCGAGGCCGAGGCCCGCCCCTTCCGCATGGTCCGAGGCCCTGAAGAACTTCTCGAAGAGCCGGTCTTCCTCTCCCGCCGGGAGCCCCGGCCCGCGGTCCTCGACGCGGATGCTCAACGTATCGGGCTGCAGCTCCGCGGTTATGTCCAGGGGCGTCCCCGCTGGAGTGTGGCGGGCGACATTCTCCAGGAGATTGATGAAGACCTGCTCCATCAGCCGCCCGTCAATGAACACCATGGGGAGTTCTTCGCGCAACCTCACCTGGACGCACCTGTTGGCCAACTTGGCGCGTGTCCTTTCCAGTGCCGCGCCTACCACCTCTTCGAGGGGTTGCCACTCCCGGTTCGGCGCGAGGGTGCCCGACTCCAGGCGGGTCATCTCCAGGAGGTTCGCCACGTAACGGCTCAAACGTTGGGACTCGTCGTAGATGGACTGCGCCAGTTCGCGGGTCTCGGCCTGGTCCAAAGGGCCGGCGGCGAGGGTGCTGGAGGCGCCCACGATGGAGGCGAGGGGCGTTCTGAAATCGTGGGAGACGGAACTGAGGAGGGTGCTGCGCAGGCGCTCCGATTCGGCTGTCACCTCTGCCTGGCGGGCCCGTTCCGCGAGAATGGCCCGCTGGAGCGCCAAGGCCGCCTGGCCCACCACCGCTTCCATCCGGTGGCGGCGCTCCGAGGCGCTCTCCTCGGGGTTCCGCGGAGGGCGGATCCCCACCACTCCAAGGATTTGGCCTGAGGCCTCTATGGGAACGTACAGGGCATCGCTTCCCGGGAGGGTGTCCGTGTCCAGCCCTGCGGCCTGCCTGTGCTCGAAGACCCACCGCGCCACGCTGGCCTCGCTCGTGCGTGTGGCGAAGGAGGCGTCCACCCCGGCCGCAACTCGGAGATCGCCCGCTCCGTCGGGGAGGAAGACGGCCGATTGCGCCCCGTAGTTGTCGTAGAGGTGCCGGACCGTGGCCTGTGCCACGGCCTCGGGGTCTCGGGCGCGGGCCAGGTCTTGCGTCAGGTCCGCCATGGACTGGGTACGGCGCTGTGCTTCCCGAGCCCGGTCCGCCTCGAGACGGACCCGCGAGGCGAGGTTGCTCGTGAGAAGGGCCACGGCGAGCATGACCACAAAGGTGATGAGGTACTGGGAGTCCCTCACCGCGAAGGTCAGGTAGGGGGGGATGAAGAAGAAGTCGAAGATGGCCACGCTCACCACAGAGGCGAGGACCGAAGGACCCCTCCCGAATCGGGTGGCGGCCAGGGCAACCCCGAGGAGATAGACCATGGCCAGGTTGACGGGTTCCACGAAGGGCTTGAGCAGAGCCGAGACGAGGGTGGCCACGGCCACGATGGCGAGGGCCAGCAGGTATGGCTCGAAAGGTCTCGGCCTCTTCCTGGCATTTCGGGCGCGGGCGAGACGCTCCTCCGGGGTCCCGCCGATGATGTACACGTCGATCTTCCCGCTGAGGCCGATGAGATGGTCCACGAAGGAGGAGCTGGGGAGGCGCCACCAGGGTTTCACCGGCGGCTTGCCCAGGACGATCTTGCTCACGTTGCGCGAGCGCGCGAAGGCAAGAATCTCCTCGGCAGTCTCGGCGCCCGACAGCGTCACGGCCTTCCCCCCGAGCTGTTCGGCGAGGCGGAGGGTACGCTCCACCTGCTCCCTTTCCGACGGGGGAAGGTACCCGTGGGCCGGCGTCTCCACGTAGACCGCAAACCACTCCGCCTTGAGGCGCGAGGCCATGGTGCGGGCCGCCCGCACGAGGTGTTGGCCATAGGGGCTCGGACCCAGGCAGACGAGGACCCGCTCCACCGTGGGCCACGTTTCGCCCACGGCGTGGTCTTTCCGGTACCGCTGCATCTGGACGTCCACCCGGTCCGCCGTGCGGCGCAGGGCCAGCTCCCGCAGGGCGATGAGGTTCCCCGGCCGGAAGAAGTGCCCGAGGGCCTGCTCGGCCAGTTGGGGGAAGTAGACCTTCCCCTCCTTGAGCCTCTTGATGAGGTCGTCCGCCGGGAGGTCCACGAGCTCCACCTCGTCCGCCTCCTCGAAGGCCGAATCGGGAACGCGCTCGGAGACGGCGACCCCCGTGATTTGGGCCACCACGTCATTGAGGCTCTCGAGGTGCTGGACGTTGAGCGTGGTCCAGACGCCGATCCCCGCGCCCAGCAGTTCGCGCACGTCCTGCCACCTCTTGGCATGGCGAGAACCGGGTGCGTTGGTGTGGGCGAGCTCGTCCACGAGGATCAGGGCGGGCCGTCGCTCCAAAGCGGCGTCGAGGTCGAACTCCCGGAGGTCCTTCCCCCGGTAGCTGAGGATCCGGGGCGGGAGGATCTCCTGGCCTTCCAGGAGACTTTCCGTCTCCTTTCGCCCGTGGGTCTCGGCCCAGCCCACCAGGACGTCGAGTCCCTCACCCTTGAGGGCGCGGGCGGTTTCGAGCATGGCGTAGGTTTTACCAACGCCGGGCGCGGCGCCGAAGAAGACTTTGAGTCGCCCCCGGCGGCGCTCCTCGTCCTCGCGGTTCGCCCGCGCCAGGAGTTCGTCGGGATCGGGTCTGCGTTCCATGGGAATCCCTCAACGGCCCCGAGCCTGCAGACGGGTCTGGTCAACTTCATTATGGCACAACGATCCATGGAGACGCTCTTTTACTGACTTCCAGGTGCACCGCTTCCCGAGGGTCAGGCGCCCGGTTCATGGCCCAACCGCCCGTGCCGGTCTTCACCTTCAGGACATGGTGATCCGGATGGGCAGCACCACCGTCTGCATCCCCGCGAACTGGAGGCGCCGCTGGATGGCGAAGGCGGTATCGTTGTGCAGGAGGCGGTAGTAGAGGTGCTCCTTGGCGAAGATCAATTTACCGAGAAAGAAGACGGCTCGGGGGAATTCCTTCAGGATGTCTCCACACAGCGTCTGGGCCTCGTCCACCACCTCGGTTCCGAGGGCGTAGCGCGAATCGGCGTTGAGCCCTAGGCTCCGTGCGAAGGCCACGTATTGCCGGAGGCCATCCTCCGTCTCCCGCTTCAGCCTCTGCAGTTCGCCCTGCCCCTTGAAGCTGCCCGAGTCCACCACGCCCGTGGAGACAAAGAGGATGTTCCGGAAGGTATCGGGGAAGAGGCGCAGGATCGACAGGAGCGAGTGGATCCCCAGCCCTCCGTAGCCGGAGACGAGGAGGGCGGCAACGGGCTTTCCGGGGTCCAGCCGGTCGAGCCCCTGCGTATGCCCGTTGGTGGGGAGCGCGGAGAGGATCGCGTCGATGTCCAGAATCTGCCGTCCGACGGC
>JBBIKI010000131.1:0-5506 GCA_037445535.1 Acidobacteriota bacterium
GCTCACTCCTCCTCGGTTTCCACCTGTCTGGCATGCGCCCATCGCGGGATTGGGGTCTCTCATGGAGACTCGTCCCTTCGTGTCCAGGTCCTGAGGACTCAGCGGCTCCCGCGCCGTGAAGGGGCCTTTTGGCCCGGGCCGGCCTTGGCGTTGGCGCCCGCGCCCCTGGGCCGGCTTCTGGGCGTTGCTTTCAAGGCGATCTCCAGGGCCTGCGGGATCTCCGTCACGAAATGGAATTTCAGCGATTTTCGGGCGGCTTCCGTGAGGTCTTCGAGGTCGCCCCGGTTGCGGCCGGGGAGGATGACTTCGGTCATGCCGGCCCGTTTGGCGGCCAGGACTTTCTCTTTGACCCCTCCCACGGGAAGGACCTTGCCCGTGAGAGTGATCTCGCCGGTCATGGCCACGTCGTCGCGTACCAGCCGCCCCGTGAGGAGGGAGACCATGGCCGTGGTGAGGGCCACTCCCGCCGAGGGTCCGTCCTTGGGAATGGCTCCCTGAGGGACGTGCACGTGGAGGTCGTGTTTGCTGAAAGCCTCAGGCTTGATGCCCAGGGCGGCCGCGTGGGTGCGGATCCAGGAGAGGGAGGCCTGGGCCGACTCCTTCATGACGTCGCCCAGTTGGCCCGTGAGCGAGAGCCCGCCCCGGCCTCGCATGGACGTGCTCTCAATGAAGAGGATGTCGCCGCCCACGGGCGTCCAGGCCAGACCCGTGGCGACCCCCGGGCGGTCGATGCGCTCCCGGCTGTCCAGGAAGACCTGGCGGGGACCCAGATAGCTGCGCACCAGGTCGGGTGTCAGGGTGACGCGCTTCTTCTCGCCGCTCACTCTTGCCTTGGCGATTTTTCGGCACACGGCGGCCATCTCGCGCTCGAGGTTCCGCACGCCGGCTTCGCGGGTGTATTCGGTGATGATCACGTTCAGCGCCTGGTCGGTGAAGCGCACTTGGCCCTTGGTCAGGCCGTGGTTGTTCAGGACCCTGGGCAGGAGGTGCTCGGTGGCGATGTGGAGCTTTTCCTCCTCCGTGTAGCCTGGCAGCCTCAAGACCTCCATCCGGTCCAGGAGGGGCTGGGGGATGGTGTCTAGGATGTTGGCCGTAGCTATGAACAAGGTCTTGCTAAGGTCGAAAGGCACTTCGAGGTAATGGTCAGAGAAGCTGAAGTTCTGCTCCGGGTCCAGCACTTCCAGGAGGGCGGAGGTGGGATCACCGCGGAAGTCCATTCCCACCTTGTCCAGCTCATCCAGCATGAAGACGGGGTTGTGGCTGCCCGACTTGCGCATGCCCTGGACGATCCGGCCGGGCAGCGCCCCCACGTAAGTGCGGCGGTGCCCCCGGATCTCGGCCTCGTCGCGGATGCCCCCCAGGCTCATGCGGACGAATTTGCGCCCAAGGGACCGGGCGATGGAGCGCCCGAGGCTGGTCTTGCCCACGCCGGGAGGGCCCACCAGGCACAGGATGGGCCCTTTCAAGTCCTTTTTGAGTTGCTGGACGGCCAAGTACTCTATGATGCGGTCCTTCACCTTGGTCAGGCCATAGTGGTCTTCGTCCAGGAACCGCTGGGCCCGCTTGATGTCCAGCCGGTCGCTCGTGGATTTGCTCCAGGGCAGTTCCAGGAGCCAGTCGATATAGGTTCGGGACACCGTGTACTCGGCCGCCGAGGGGTGCATCATGGCCAGCCGCTCGATCTCCTTGAGGGTCACGTCCTCCGCTTCCTTGGGCATCTTGGCCTTGGCGGCCCTTGCCTTGAGCTCGTCAATCTCGCGGGTCCGGTCGTCGCCTTCGCCCAGCTCCTTCTGGATGGCCTTCATCTGCTCCTTCAGGAAGTACTCCCGCTGGGCCTTGTTCATCTTGTCCACCACCTCGGACTGAATCTTGGACCCCAGTTCGAGGACCTGGATTTCTCGGGCCAGGATGGCGGTGAGCATCTTGAGGCGGCGGATGGTGTCCGTTTCCTCGAGGATGGCCTGCTTTTCCGCGATGGGCATGGTCAGGTTAAAGGCCACCGTGTCGACGATGCGGTTGGGGTCGTCGTACCTTTGGAGGGGGGCCAGCATCTCCTGGGGAACGGCGGGCGAGAGCCCCGCCAGTTTCTCATACTGTGCCAGGATGTTTTTCTGGAGGGCCTCCACCTCCACCGGGTCGCCCGTGGCGGTTTCAACAAAAGAAACCCTGGCCTCGAAGCACGGGTCCTGCGATGTGAACTCTTCCACCCGCACGCGGCCGAGGCCGTGGACAATGACGGAAAGATTGTTCTGGGCCACGCGCATGAGGCGGAGGATCTTGGCGATGACCCCGACACGGAAGAGGTCCTCCGTGCCCGGATCCTCTAGGTCGCCGTCTTTCTGGCCCAGGATGAGAAGGTATCCGTCGCCCCTCGTGGCTTCTTCCACGGCCTTCAGAGAGCGCTCGCGTCCCACCGCGAGGGGGATGATCATATCGGGGAAGAGCAGGGTGTTGCGGAGGGGCAGCACGGGAAGGACCGGCTTCTCCTTCAGCTTGCGTTCGAGGTCCTGGTCAGTTGATGACACCATGATCGTCTCCTTGGGGGCGTAAGGGTAACCGCCGGCGTGTCTGGACGGGCCCGGCGGGTTGGCCCTGCTCCCTGTACGGAGTAAAAGCCAACCGAACCCCCCCGCCAAAGGGGGCCTTGGGTCATCGAATCATCCCTCGGCCATCCCGTTCACATTCAAGCATATCCAAAAGGGAAGGCCCTGCGCAAGGCCGTGCCGTAGCCTTCCTGATTGTAACCTTCGCAGGCCTCTCCTTCTTCCCTCCCCATCAGGCGGTTGCGCCCCCCCCCGGGCTTTACAGTGGGCCCGGGCGTGTGCTATGCTCTTATCTTTGAGATGGATAGGAGAACGCGGCATATGGAGACCCAAGCCAAGAAAGCCCTCATCGAGCAGTACCGCAAGCACGCGACGGACACGGGCTCGCCTGAGGTGCAAATCGCCCTTCTTTCGGAACGCATCAACCACCTCACCGACCACTTGAAATCCCACCGCAAGGATTTCAGCACACGGCGGGGCCTCTTGATGCTGGTAGGCCAGCGCCGGCGCCTGCTGAACTACCTGAAAGGCCAAAACATCGAGGGGTACCGCGAGCTGATCGGCCGCCTGGGCCTGCGCAAGTAGCTCGTCCCTCAACCCGCCGAATGGCCCGCCACGCCCACGAGGGGCGGGGCGTGAGTTCTATGTTGGACTAGGATCGAGGTGAACGTCGTGAATGAGATGTACCGGGAAGAATCGGTAGAGATCGAACTCGGTGGGAGGCCCTTGCGGATCTCCACGGGCAAGGTGGCCAAGCAGGCCCACGGCGCCATGTGGGTCCGCTACGGCGACTCGGTGGTCCTGGTAACGGCCCAGATGGACAAGAACGGCCGCGAAGGGCTTGATTTTCTGCCCTTCACGGTGGATTACCGGGAGTACACCTACGCCGCGGGGCGCTTCCCCGGCGGCTTCTTTAAGCGCGAGGGCAAGCCCACGGACCCGGAGGTCCTGGTATGCCGCATGATCGACCGGCCCATGAGGCCCCTCTTCCCCGAAGGCCACCACAAAGAGACCCAGGTCGTGGCCATGGTTCTGAGCACGGACTTTGAAAACGCCCCCGATGTGATGGCCATCAACGGCGCGGCCTTCGCCCTCTACTGCTCGCCCATCCCCTTCCCGCGGGCCGTGGGCGCCGTACGCATCGGCCACATCGGCGGGGAGTTCGTGGTGAACCCCTCCATGAAGATCATGGAGCAGAGCCGCATCAACCTGGTGGTGGCCGGCACCAAGGAGGCCATCTGCATGGTCGAGGCGGGCGCCCAGGAACTCTCCGAGGAGGAGATGATCCAGGCCCTCCAGCTCGCCCATGACCAGATCAAGAAAATCTGCGCCGCCGCCGAAGACCTGGCCGCCCGCATGGGGATCAAGAAGGTGATGCCCCCCGCGCCGGTCCACGACGCGGCCCACTCGGCGGAGGTGGAGGCCAAGATCGCCGGGCCCCTGCGCGAGGCCATGGCCACCAAGGGCAAGCTCGCCATGTACGACGCCCTGGACAAGGTGAAGGAAGACCTCCTCGCCACCTATCCCGAGGATCAGACCGAGCGGCGGGCCGAGGCGGGCCACCTCTACCACGACATCCTCGTGAAGACCTTCCGCACCTCCCTCCTGCGCGACGGGCGCCGGGTGGACGGCCGCCTCTTCGATGAAATCCGCCCCGTCTGGGGCGAGGTCGGCGTCCTGCCCCGCACCCACGGCTCGGCCATCTTCGCCCGCGGCGAGACCATGGCTCTGGCCAACTGCACCCTCGGCACGTCCTCCGACATCCAGCGCCTCTCCGGGCTCCTCGAGGGCACGGAAAAGCGGTTCATGCTCCACTACAACTTCCCGCCCTTCAGCGTGGGCGAGGTGAAGTTCATCCGGGGTCCGGGCCGGCGCGAGATCGGCCACGGCGCCCTGGCCGAAAAGGCCGTCGTGCCCGTCCTTCCCGACGCGGTCACCTTCCCCTACGCCATCCGCGTGGTTTCCGACATCATGGAATCCAACGGCTCCTCCTCCCAGGCTACCATCTGCGGCGCGACGCTGGCCCTCCAGGACGCGGGCGTGCCCCTCAAGGCCCCCGTGGCTGGCGTGGCCATGGGCCTCATCATGGAAGGAGACCGCTACGCCATCCTGAGCGATATCGCCGGCCTCGAGGACCATTACGGCGACATGGACTTCAAGGTGGCCGGGACGGAGAAGGGCATCACGGCCCTCCAGATGGACATCAAGGTGGACGGCATCTCCTTCGACATCATGCGTGAGGCGCTGGCCCAGGCCAACAAGGGCCGCATGCACCTGCTGGGCTGCATGGCCCAGATTCTCCCCGCCCCCCGGGCCGACATTTCTCCGCTCGCCCCGCGCATCTACGCCATCCAGATCGCCAAGAGCCGCATCGGGGAGCTCATCGGTCCCGGCGGAAAGAACGTCCGCGCCATTCAGGAAGCCACGGGAGTAGACATCAACATCGAGGAGGACGGCACCGTCCAGGTGGCCTCCTGCGATTCCACCGCCGCCGAAAAGGCCCTGGCCATGATCCGGGCCCAAATGGAAGAACCCGAAGCGGGCCGCATCTACAAGGGTATCGTGAAGCGGGTGGAGCCCTACGGGGCCTTCGTGGAGATCCTGCCCGGCCAGGACGGCCTCCTGCACGTGTCCGAGCTCGACTGGAAGCGCGTAGAGAACGTGGACGACGTGGTGAAGGTGGGCGACGAGCTGGAGGTCAAGCTCCTGGAGTTCGAGCGCGGCGGGAAGCTGCGCCTGAGCCGCAAGGTCCTTCTGCCCAAGCCCGAGGGTTACGTCGAGCGTCCGCCCCGCGAGGGCTCCGACCGGCCGCCTCGCCGCGACGGCGACCGAGATCGCGACCGGGGCCACCGCCCTGGCGGCGACCGGGACCGCAGGCCTCCTCGGAGGTAAGGCTTTTGCTTGTTTTTGCCCACGGGCGAGGGAGACGATCCCTCGCCCGTTTTTTGTTGGCGAGACGCGAG
>JBBIKI010000132.1:0-5430 GCA_037445535.1 Acidobacteriota bacterium
CGCTGTAGCAGTAGGTCCCCTTGCGGAAGTCCACGTGGGGGTCCATCCAGCCCTTCTTGGGGGGCCGGTAGTCGACCTGCGCCAGGTCCTCGGGTTTGGGTTGCTTCTCCGCCATGGCTACTCCCTATCCAAAGGCAGGCCAGCCGCCTTGATCTTGTCGTGAAATTCCTCTTCCCACTCGGCGTAGGTGTGAACCTTCACGGGATAGTCCCACGGATTCACGTGGCGTTTCATCCGGTTGTTGTTGGCCAGGTTGCGGGTGGGGCTGAGGAAGACCCCCGGGGCGTGCATGAGTTTGCTGAAAGGGAAGTAGGCCAGGAGCACGCAGAGGAGGAAGAGGTGGACGAAGAACAGAGCGCCCACTTCCTTAGGAATGACCGGAGAGAAGGTCACGAGCCCGATGGCCAGCTCCTTGATCGCCACGATGTCGGCGCGGGTGAAGTAGCGCATGAGGACGCCCGAGCCGGCCAGCCCCAGGAGCAGAAAGAGGGCGAAGTAGTCGGTGAAGAGGGAGAGATACCGGATCTGCGGGTCCCGCAGCCGCCTGAACAGGAGGTAGAGGAGGGCCGCCAGGATCACCACGTCCGTCAGATACAGAACCGGCGCGCCCACCTGGAAGAAGCCGTCCATGTCCGCCAGCAGATTCACCAGGCGGGGGACGGGTTCCATGAAGAACCGCAGGTGGCGCAGGAAGATCACAAGAAAGGTCCAGTGGAACGCCAGGGCGCCCAGCCAGAGCCACTTGTTCTCGCCGTAGACCAGCCTGGGGCCGTCCCTCAGTTCGGCCTTCGTGTTGCGGAAAAGCGAACGGAACAGGAGCACTTCAAGGGCCATCCTGCCCATGACGCCGAGGGCCGAGGATGGGCTCTCCAGGCGGCCCTGTTTGATCCACGGCAGGGACTTCTGCTGGCCGCACGTGCTGGGGATGCGGAAAGGCACGGGCGTATTCGCCCACGTCACGACGCGGTACGCCAGGCCCACCAGGAATACGGCAATGGCCGCGAACGGAATGACCGTCCCGAACAGGACCCCTAGGTGCGCCGCCGCCACGCCGAAGTAGGCCAAGAGGATCAAGACCAGAACGGTCAATAGGGAATACAAGGCACTCATGAACCGCTGCCTCCCTTCTTAAGGCCCATTCACACAGAGCACCGCCCCGGACATGCCCGCTGCCGGCGGCCCCTGGCCTTCAGGATCAAGAGCCGCCGGGCTCGGGACCATCTTCGTCGAAGAGGCGGCTCGCCTTCTCCAACATGAAGATCTTTCTCCTCATCTCGCCCAGCCTGATGTCGCAGATCTTTTCTCTATTGGCGGCGTAGATGTCGAAGGCGTTCAGGGCCAGATCGTCAACCCTCGCCTCGAAGACCAACCATTCGGCGGCCATGGGTGCCGCCTGAAGGGCCTCCCCCGCCTCCTCCCTGGCGATCTGCTTCAGGTAGAAGATGAAGGAGACCGCCTGGGAGGCCGTAAAGTCCTGGACGCTTCGCAGTTTGATGAGGGATTCAAGGGCCGGTGCCATCTCGGCCGGTTTCACCAGCCCGAGGACGCCGTCGCACAGGATGGCAAGTTCCCTGGAGAGGGTGGCTCCCACGGGGTTGGCGAAGGGATCCTTCACCTGCGTGAAGAAGCGTCCCGTCTCCGCGGGATACGTCTCCATCACCCCTTGGAGCCACCTCTCCAGGATGGCGGCTCTCCTTCTGTGCAAACACTCCATCAGGGCCATCGGCCCCCTCCCCCCCTCACGCACTGGCGGCCGACGGCATGCGCGCCGGGAACCGGAGGCCGGGAGCCGCTACGGCACCATTGGGCCGCCCGGCTCCCCGCCGCCGGTTCCAGCCGCCTCGTCTTACACGCAGCCCGTGGGCTTGGGCAGGCCGGCGAGCTTGCAGGCTCCCTTGGCCGGGCCAGAGGGGAACAGCTCGTAAACCTTGTTCAGGGGGAACCCCGTCTCCTTGCACAGCTTGCGGATCATGGGGGCGATCCCGAACTGCAGATAATAGTTCCGCAGGTAATTGATCATTTTCCAGTGTTCTTCCGTGAGGTCCGTGATGCCCTCGATGCCGGCAAAATCCTTGGCCACGTCTTCGTTCCAGACGGTGGGGTCTTCCAAAAATCCGTCCTCGTCCACCACGTAAGCTTTTCCGTTCAGTTCGAGTGTCGGCACGGTCTCTACCTCCTGCCGGATTTAGCCC
This sequence comes from Acidobacteriota bacterium, assembly GCA_037445535.1. Classification (GTDB taxonomy): domain Bacteria; phylum Acidobacteriota; class UBA4820; order UBA4820; family DSQY01; genus JAKAJA01. The sequence continues at coordinate 2,193 of JBBIKI010000132.1, forward strand.
TGTTCCGGCGTCCAGTGGATCTGCCCCCTAGGGGGCCGCTCGCCAGGTTTCTCCCGCCGGGTTTCCCCGCCGTGGCACCTCTAGATCAAATCGATATACCCGCAGGGGCACTCTTCCGCGCACTTCTTGCAGCCGTTGCATACCTCGAGCTTGATGCGGTAGTGCTCACCCTTGGGGAGTTTCACGAAGCAACTGTTGGTGCAGTACATCCAGCAGGTCTCGCAGTCCATGCACATGCCGCAGGACATGCACCGTTTGGCCTCGTCCACGGCCTGCTCCGGCGTAAGGCCGAGCTCGATTTCCGTGTCCTTTCCGCGCTGGTCCACGGGCACCTGAGGCCGTTCGTGCCGGATCGCTTCCTTGTACCAGCCTATCTTCATGCGTTCCGGTTTGACGAGAGTTGGCTTGGCGCGCTTCTCCAGCTCCAGCCCCTTGAACCGCGCATCAATGGCCTCGGCGGCGAATCGGCCCTGGGAGATGGCGATGGTGGCCAGGCCAAGTTCCACGTCGTCGCCGCCCGAGTAGACGCCGTCTTCCTTGGTAACGCCCCACTCGTCCACGGCGATCCAGTTCTTGCCGTCGCGGAGCGATTCGAACCCGTCGAAGGCCGGTTCCTGGCTGATGGCGGCCACGATGGCCGTGGCTTCCATGTCGAACTCCGACCCCGCCTTGGGTACGGGCCTTCGGCGGCCCGAGGCGTCGGGCTCGCCCAGCTCCATGCGGATGCACTTGAGACCCACGGCCGTCCCGTCCTTCACGAGGACTTCCACGGGCGCCACCAGGAAGTCGATGGCCACGCCCTCTTCAAGGGCCCCCTCGATCTCCGGGGCGATGGCGGGCATCTCGGCCCTGGTGCGGCGGTAAAGGAGGGTCACGCCTGCGCCCAGGCGCTTGCTCACCCTCGCCGCGTCGATGGCCGTGTCGCCGCCGCCGATGACGAGGACCTTCTGGCCCACCTGCACCTCTTCGCCGCTGTTGACCTTGTTCAGAAACTCCGTGCCCGAGAACACGTTGGGTGCCTCTTCTCCGGGCACCCTTAGCTTGATGCCCTTGTGGGCGCCGAGCCCCACGAAGATGGCCTTGTACTCGCGGCGGAGGTCGTCGAGGGATTTGTCCTTCCCGATGACGAAGTTACACTTCAGCTCCACCCCCAGGTCGAGGATTCGCTGAATCTCGGCATCCAGGACCTCGCGGGGAAGCCGGTAGGCCGGAATGCCGTACCGGAGCATGCCGCCAGCCTGGCTGAAGGCCTCGAAGACGGTCACGGGGTACCCGCGCCGGGCGAGCTGGTAGGCACAGGAGAGCCCCGCGGGGCCGGCGCCCACCACGGCCACCTTCTCGGGCCGGACTTCGTCCGTAAGCTTGGCGGGCTTCAGGCCCTGGCCGAGGGCAAAATCGCCGATGAAGCGCTCGATGGCGTTGATGGCCACGGGCCCTTCCTTGGCGTTGCGGTTGCACTCCACCTCGCAGGGATGAGGGCAGACCCGGCCGCACGTGGCCGGGAAGGGGTTCTTCTCGGTGACGAGGCGCCACGCCGTTTCGAAGGCCTGCTCGTTGGTCCGGCCGTAGGCCTCAGCCTGCGCGATGGTGGTCAGGAGGCCGCGGATGTCTGTGCCGCTAGGGCACGTCCCCATGCAGGGCGCGGTCTTCTCCGAGTACTTGGGCCGCAGGGGGCTGATCTCTCCGCCCGTACTGCCGCCCGCTTTGATGACCGGTTTTTTCACTTCCTTGAAGAGGCCCATTGTCCCGTCCTTCGAAAAAGCGCGACCCATTTCGAGTAAAGAGTAAGAGGTGAAAGGATCTCACTTGCGAGCTCGGCTTTGACTCCTTGCCTTTCCCCTTTTACGATTTACTCCTTACTTTTCACTGTTGTTTTTCACTCCCCTACGCGTAGGGATAGAGGTTTCGCTTGAAGTCCTCGAGCTGGCTCAGGAGCCGGTCATGCTTCTGCTCGTCCTCAATGAGGTAGGTCAGCAGGTGCCGCTGCGCGAAGAGCCGGCAGTTCTTTCGGGCCTTCTCGGCGAGGGCGATGGTTTCCTTCTCCATCTCGGCGTGCTTCTCGACCATCTCCCAGATGTCGCCGAGTTCCTCGGGCGTCAGAGTGATGGCCTGCTTCTCCAGGCTGTCCAAAATCACCTGCTGGACCCGCTTGTGCATGACCGAGTCCTGCCGGATGATCTCCATGACCAGCCGGATGAACGGGTTGCCGGTTTTCTCCATGACCGCGGTGGTCTGGGCCACGGTAGCAACTTCCAGCTCCTGCCAGTGCTTGAGGATCCCCACCAGCTCTTCGAGATTTTCGGCTGCCTTCTGTTGCATGATCAGATCCTCCGTTCGGACGCCTTCTCCAACCATCGAGGGTGGCGGGCCGGGTGCTCCCCCTTGCCCGCCCCGCTCACCGTCAATCAGGCGCGGCGCCTTCCTTGTGGGGCAGTGTGATGAAGCTTCCCCCGAAGTAGCTGTACACGCAGCGGCCCGAATCCATGAGGATGCGGATCGCGGCCTTGCAGTCGTCCTTCGTGCACTCCGCCTCGCCGTGTTTGGCGATCATTGCCTTGGTCAGATCGCCAGCCTTGAGGTTCTTCTTCCCCATGTAATCGGACACCATTTGGAACATTTCATCGGCCAGCGCTTCATGGTTCACGGCCATGGTCCTCTCCTATCAGCGAGCCGGAGGGGAGGAGCAAGGAGCGAGTGAACCGCGGCTGCCGCCGAGGATGGCGCCGTCGCCGTTCGTCCCGCTCTCCTTGCTCCTCACACCTCACTCCTCACTAGAACTTGATGTGGGTCGACCTGGCGTAGGTCAGGCCCGCGTTCTTGAAGTCGTCGATGTGGTAACGCGTGAATTCGATGCCCGTCAGCTCGAAGAATTTCGGCCAGCCGATGCGCTCGATCCACTCGCCCATGCGCTCGTACTTCTTGGCGTTCTTGGCGTACACCTCGACGATGTTCACCACCGCCTCCACCACCTCGGGCCAGCGCGGCGGGTTGTTGGGAATGAAGGGGATGGCCAGCTTGGAGAACTTGGGGGCGGTGCGGGCGTTGCTCACCTTGCCGCCGACCCAGATGGAGATGCCGTCGTTCTCTGGGTCGTTCAGGGGCATGGAGGGGCAGACCGTGTAGCAGTTGCCGCAGTACATGCACTGGGCTTCCTCGACGGCCACGCTGTTCTTGCCGTCGACCGAGGCGGGGCGGATGGCGCCCGTGGGGCAGGAGGCGATGAGGGTGGGCACCTCGC
>JBBIKI010000133.1:0-5312 GCA_037445535.1 Acidobacteriota bacterium
GCTTCAAGGCGGGGTGGAGCCTGGGGGTCACCATCACGGCGGCCATCATGGCCTTTGCCGTCTTCAAGGCCATCAGGACGGTCCTGCCCTTCGCGGTGAAGCGGGACATGGGAATGCTGGAAAACAACATCCTCGTGACCATGGCCGCCGCCTGCGCTTTCATCGCCTCCGCCGGGCTCTCCAACGCCGTGCCGGCTCTCACCATGGTTTCGGGGCGGACTCTCCCCACGTGGCAGCTCGCGCTCTGGGTCGCGGTGATCCTCTTCCTCGGCCTCTTCATGGCCATCCCCATGAAGCGGCAGATGATCAACGTGGAGAATCTCAAATTCCCCACGGGCTTCGCCACGTCGGAAGTGCTTAAGGGCATGTACGCGGAGGGCGGAGACGCCGTGAAGAAAGCCCGGGCCCTCTTCGGCGCCCTGAGTATCGGGCTGGTCATCGCCTGGGCGCGGGACGGGGTGATCGGCCTGCCCAAGCGTGTAGCCGGACACTTCGCCAAGGAGATGGGTGTCCTCCAGTGGAACCGCTGGTTGCCCGCCATCCCCTCCACCCTCATCCCCGCCTCCTGGTCCGTCATGGGAATTCCGCTGGCCCGGCTGACACTCTCATTCGAGGGGAGCCTTATCATGGTCGGCGCGGGGGCCATCATGGGCATCAGGGCGGGGGTGAGCCTTCTGCTGGCTGCCGTGCTGGGTTACGGAGTGCTGGCCCCCATCTACATCGCCAAGGGGGACATCCCGCACGACGCCCCCGCGGTGGCAGCGAGGGACGGGTTCGAGCATTCCGCGGCGGTCCTCGCCGGAGCTGATATCGCCTTCCCCGTCACGGTGCAGGCGGGGCAGACCCTGGCCTTCACGTTGGAGGAGGCGGGAGCCGCGCCCCGGCTGCTCGCCCGCACGTGGCGCGATGGGGCCACCTATAAGAACGCCGCGGCCCTGCTGAGCGCGCTCAACGGCCCGGTTCAGCAGGACGGCGCCCCCAATCCCTTCTCGGGAATTCTCACCTTCGCCCTGGACAAGGCCGCCAACCGGCTGGAAGCCAGAACCTCGGGCGCCCTGCCCGGAGAGAGCGTCCTCTCCTTTGCCCAGGGTACACAGCAGCCGGCCCTGGCCTTCGAGCCCGGAAGCCTCGGCCGGACCCTCCACTTCCCTCTCGCCATACCCGCGGGCACGGCCCTGAGCTTCGCGGCGGGACAAATGACGGGTCCCGAAACGCCCATGAAAACCGCTGCGCTCACCTTTGCCTGGAAAGAAGCGGCCACCTATGCGGACGGTCCCTCGCTCCTTGCCGCCCTCAACGCCGAGAAGCTGTCCGATGGCACGCCCAACCCGCTTTTCGGAAAAGTGAGCTTCCTCATGCAGCGCGGGCACGTGACTGCCCGCGGTGACAGCCTGCGCCAGTGGGACTCGGAGCTGGCCGTGGAGGATTCGCCCGGCGCGGCGCTGTTAGGGTTTGCTCCGGGACAGAAGCGCTCCGTGCCCTACGGCGGCTTCAAGAACATCGTCCGGTGGCTCATGTGGCCCGGAGTGGCCATGATGGTCACGGCGGGCCTCTTGAGCTTCTTCATGCAGTGGCGCACGGTCCTGCGGGCGTTTTCAGGCCTCGTAGCGATGTTCAAGAAAGCCAAGAGCACCACGGCCCATGAGGACGCCCTGGCGGCCGTGGAGGTGCCCGGCTCCTGGTTCGCCATGGGAGTGGTGGTGACGGGCCTCGCCGCCGTCATCCTGCAGATCTGGTTCTTCGGAATTCACTGGTGGATGGGAATTCTGGCCGTCCTCATGTCCTTCTTCCTCGCCATCGTGGCGTGCCGGGCCACGGGCGAAACGGACATCACGCCGGTCGGCGCCATGGGCAAGATCACCCAGCTCATGTACGGCGGCATCGCGCCGGGGAACATGACCGCCAACCTCATGACGGCCAACGTTACGGCGGGCGCGGCCACCTCCTCGGCGGACCTCCTCCAGGCCCTCAGGTGCGGGTATCAGGTGGGAGCGAGCCCCCGGAAGCAGTTCTTCGCCATGCTGCTCGGCGTGGTGGTGGGGTCCCTGGTGGCCGCGCCCGTGTACAACATCCTCGTCCCGAGCGCGGACGTCCTGGGCACGGACAAGCTGCCCGCCCCGGCCGCCCAGACGTGGGCGGGGGTGGCGCTCCTGCTCTCCAACGGCCTGCACGCCCTTCCCGAATCGGCCCGCTGGGGCCTCCTCTGGGGCGGCCTGGCGGGCATCGTGATCACCCTCTGCGAGCGCCTTTGGCCCAAGAGCCGGACCTTCCTCCCCTCGGCCACCGCCATGGGCATCGCCTTCGTCATTCCGGCCTACAACAGCGTCAGCATGTTCCTGGGGGCCTTCGTCGCGTGGATGCTGGAGAAGCGTGCTCCTGCTTTCGGGGAGACCTACACCGTGCCCGTGGCATCGGGGCTCATCGCCGGGGAAAGCCTGATGGGCATCGGCGTGGCCATGCTCATCGCGTTCAAGTTATTGTAGGAAGGGAGCAGGGAGCGGGGAGCGGGGAGCAGGGAGTCGAGAAGAAAATACCTTGGCCCCATTGGACGCTCACCTCGTCCCCTTATCCCCCAGTCACCTAGTTCCCTCGTCCTCCAGTCACCTAGTTCGCTAGTCACCCAGTCACCTGCCCCTCCCTATTCACCCCTGTCCGCGAAAGCTATACTGTGCCCATGTATAGTGCCTTTCTCGACCACCACGTGCACAGCGCCTCCTCCTGGGACAGCGAATCGTCCCTCGATGCCCTCGCAGGGCAGGCACGGCAGCGGGGCCTGGGCGGGTTCGTCCTCACGGACCACGTGGAGTTCGACCCTAGCGACCCGGGCTTCGGGACTTACCGCTACGAACCGTCACGCCTTGCCTGGGAGGATCTTCAGGACGTGACCCCCGACCTCAAGATCCGCTTCGGAGCGGAGATCACCCACCAAGAGAAACACCTGCCCGCCATCCGCGACTTCCTTCACGCCCACCGGTTCCACTGGGTCATCGGTTCGGCGCACTACGTGGGACGGGAGGAGATCTCCTCCTTCATGGCCCGCGTGGAAGGCGAGGGCATCCCCCTGGAGGAGTGCCTGGGCGAGTTTTTCGAGGCGAGCCTGAGGGCGGTGGAGAGCAACCTGTACGACTGCCTGGGCCACCTCGATTTCCCCAAGCGGTATTCGCGCCGGGGCCCCGCCCTCACGGGGGCCTTCTGGCTCGAACACTACCGCAAACCCCTCCTTGACACCCTGACGGCTTGCCTGGACTACGGCGTTTTCCTCGAGGTGAACACGGGCACCTACCGCGTGGGCTTCGACGAGCCATATCCCGGGTGGGCCATCCTGGACGCCTACCGGGATCTCGGGGGCCGCGAAGTCGTCCTCTCCTCTGACGCCCACCGTCCCGAAGACGTGGGTACCGCCTTCAGCGTCGTGGTGAAGGAACTGATTCGCCGCGGACTCTCCATCAGAAACGGCGTGGCCTAGCAGCCGGATTCAGCGGCTCGCGAGCTCCCTCCCCCCGCGGAGGGAATGCCGTGCGTTCGCCGTACGGGCTGAAAAACGTATACGTAGTTATCGCGGTAACATACTAATAAATAAAGGTGTAGATAGCACATATTGCAATTTACGTGTAGTGAGTTTATATTGCATGACAGTTAGTGCTTGGGGGGTTGTCATCTCGGTCGCCCAACTCCATGGTCACCCCCGCCCAGATGGGGCGGTTCCCCGTGGGACGTAACAGCTCTCCCGCAATGGTGCGGGCAGGGTAGTGTGCGGAGGGTTCAGGACAATGGGAGGTGCCGTGTGATGAAAGGGAAGGGGTTAGCCAAATGCGTCGGGGTTGCCCTCGCGATCTGCCTCGCGGGGGGAGCGGTGCAGGCCCAAGTGGTGAAGCGGTCGCCGTCATCCTTGGAGGACCTAACGACGGCCACACCGCGGATGCATGTTCAGCAGGAAGTGGTCTACGGCGACCAGTTCCGGGGAGAAGCCGAGGCGGTGCAAACACCTGAAACGGCGTCCATGCTCGCCGACTGGGACCGGTTTCAATCCGAGACGGGCGGCCGGTGGCTCCTTCAGATCGACCGTCGGACGGGCCGTCCGGCCGTCATCGAAGGCTCAGGGATTCCATGGGTGGCCGGTAAGGGGAATACCCTGCGTTCCGAGGGTCTCGCGGGTTCTGGCCGCGCGCACATGGTTCGCATGGCCAAGAATTTCATCCAGCAGTACCCCGATCTCTTCGGGGTGGATCCTCAGGACTTGGTGGTGAATTCGCAGGGTACAGGCGAGTTCGGTGGCTACCTCTGGTATGTTCACCTCCAGCGCACGTACCACGGACTGCCCGTGGAAAACGCTTACGCCGTCTTCAGAGTCAACCATGGCAACCTCGTCCAGTTTGGCGGCCAGTTTCTCGGCAAGATCACCGTGGACCCCCTGCCAGCCATCACGGCGGAAACGGCGGCACAGATCCTGGCGGGGTACGTGGGCGGCATGAACCCCGGCGACGAGTGGCTTGACACCGGCCGCTTGAGCGTCCTGCCGCTGGCCCCCGCGGGCGACGTGGGGGCTTACGTGGGCCCCGCAGGCTCCGGCGTGGACTACCGGCTTGTCTACACCCTTGCTTTCCGCCGCGGCGGCGTGCTGGGCACCTGGGCCGCCAAGGTGGACGCCCACACGGGCGAGATCCTAGCCTTCGCAGACGCTAATGAGTACGGGAGCATCACGGGCGGCGTCTACATCAACTCCAACGCCGATCCCGAAGTGGTCCGTCCCTTCGGTTATGTCACCGTGACGAACGGCACCGCCAAGACCGCTGACGCCGGCGGCAACTACACCTATGACGGCGGGACCGCCACCGCGGCGCTTACGGGCAAGTACGTGGCGACCTCCGATGCGTGCGGGACATCCTCCCTCAGCACCACCACCACGCCGGGCGATCTCTCCTGGGGAACATCCACGGGTACGGATTGCACGACGCCGGGCGTGGGCGGCCTTGGGAACACGCACTCCTCCCGCACCAACTACTACCACCTGACCCTCTGGAAAGAGAAGGCCATCGCCTGGCTGCCCAGCAATACCTGGCTTCCCGGCGCCCTCACCAGCAACGTGAACATCAACGACACCTGCAACGCCTACTGGGACGGAACCGCCGTGAACTTCTTCAAGTCCGGGGGCGGCTGCTCCAACACGGGTGAGCTGCCCACCGTCTTCTTGCACGAGGCGGGCCACGGCCTGGACAAAAACGACGGCAGCCCAACGTCCACGGTCGGCTCCTCCGAATCCTACGGCGACACCATGGCCTACCTCATGACCCACCAGTCCTGCGTGGGCATCA
>JBBIKI010000134.1:0-5166 GCA_037445535.1 Acidobacteriota bacterium
CCTGCAGAACCTTCAGTTCCTTGGTCAGCCGCTCAAACTCGATATCTTGGTCGGAGGGCCCGAGCCCCTGGCTTCCCTTGGACTGGTTCCCAATGGCCACCAGGGGTAGAACCTCCGAGGCGTTCTTCGTCTCGGCGTGGCTGATGGTGACAGGCTGGGGAAGACCCCTGGCGGCCTGCTGGCGCTTGCGCGCGGCTAGGTTCGCTACGATGACCAGGATGAGGATGGCGCCTCCGGCCACGAGGAGGAGGATCAGCTTCTTTCGCTTCTCCGGGTCCATCGCCGCCGGAGTTGTCGGAGCCGGGGCAGCCTGAGTTTCTGGGTGTTCGGCGGAAGGCTCGGTCATGTCAGGCCCCCTTGCGCGAGATGGTCACTTCCTCGTCGCGGAGCTTCAGAACGAAGCGCTGGTGGGATTCCAAGAGTTTCTGGACGCGGTAGAAGTTCCCGTCGGTCACGTTGAAGTTGATGACCTCGCGCACCCACTTGAAGCCCTGCTTGGCTTCCAGGAAGACGATGGGCTTCTCGTCGCCCTTCACACGGAAGTAGGTGAAGGTGCCGTCGTTGAAGACGCCCTCGACCTTGAAGCTCCGACCCTCCGCGATGGCGTAGTCGAAGAAGGTCTTGCCCGCGAAGTCGCGAACCCACTGGAGCTGGGCCTGGCTCATGGCCTCCTGGAGCTTCTTCTCATACTCGCCGTCGAGCTGCTTCTTTGCCTCGGCCACGCGCTCGTCCACAAGGCTGCCCACGTTGGCCTGGTACCCAGCCCCGCCCTTGACCTGGAACACGTCCGTGTAGCTCCCGTTGGGATTGCTGTATAGCCGGAAGTTGTACATGCGACCGTCCGTGGTCAGGACGTGAAGGTTGGTGGAGAGGCTCCCTGCCAGGGGTTTGATGGAGACGTAGTTGGACTCGCCTTCGAGGGTCCAGCCCTGGAGGTCTCCGCACCATGCCTTGAGGACGACGCTGGGCACCTGGATGAGGGTGGCATGGTTCACGAGGGTCTGGACCGGGTAGACTCGCACGGCGTTGGCATCGTCCTGGACCGACTCCACGCCGGGCCCTGCGGGGAAGATGCCGCGCTTCTCCTCAGCCGTGGGCTTGGGCGCTCGGCCGGTCTGTGGCTCCGTCGTGAGGTCCTTCACGGCGGTGCGGTTCCATTCCTGGATGGTCATACCCTCAGGCGGTCCGATCAGCTCGGGCATTTCGGAGGAAGGGAATTGCATAGTCTCGTTGCCCTCATTCGGCGACTCTGCCGGTGAGGACTTCTGAGCACTGGCGGGCACTTCTGAGAAGTTGAGTTGACTAAATGCCACTAGAATAAAGAAGAAGACGAGAATCCGGCTGGTGCGCATTTTGGCTCCTGTTTTGGGGGAGAACATCTTGCCTGTCCTTTCTGGCCGGCCCGTGCCGGCGGATTGGGGGTCAGTGGATGGTCGTATTGATGCGGACTCCGGTGACGAGAAGGCCGAAGGGGTTGGCGAAACTCCTCGTGGCGGGCTTGAGGGAGAGTAGCGCATACCAGGCGCGGGGCTCGTTGGTGGCAAAATTGGTGAGGGTGTACTCGACGCGGATCTCCCACGGGTTCGTGCGGAGGATTTGCACGGCGTTGGTGCGGCACTGGAGGATGGTGCCCGCGTCCCTCAGCTTCTTGATCTCGGGGTCGGCTTGAAAGAAGGTCAGGAGTTGGCGAGCACAGGCCTCGTCGGTGCAATGGAGCGCGAGACCCAGGTCGCGGTTGAGGGTGTGCGGGTCGAATGAGGCGATCTTGTTGATGTAGTCCGCCGCGAAGACTTTGGCCTCCAACTCCGAAGGTGGGTCGTCCGCAAGGGTCAGGTCCACCGGCTCGGCCTTGCCCGCCTGGTCCACGCGGATAACCAGGGGCTTCCAGGCGGCCATCTGGGCGCGGGTGCCATGGAGGTTGTAAACCAGGAGCGCCACGGCGGCTACTAAGACGAGGTTGGCGAAGGCCGAGACCCGCAGGGCTAGGACCGACGAGCCATAGAAGACCTTGAAGCGCTGAAGAGGTTCCTGCTGGTTCATAGACATCCCTTTCTAGCCTTCGCGTTTGGGGGCCAGTGCGCTACCGCCCGCCTTCCCCATGCCACCGCCTGCGGCGGCTCCCGCTGTGGCTCCAACGGGGCCGCCAATGGCTCCGCCTGCTGCCAATCCGCCCACCGCCAGTGCGGTTCCTGCCGCGGCGGCAGCCACGCCCGGCACCATGCTCCCAGAGCCGAGGACCGTCCCTGCTCCTCCCACCAGGCCGCGTGCGATGGGAAACGAGGCCCCGAAGCCAACGATGAGAAAGAAGAGGTAGCAGTCGGCCAGTAGCGTGGCGTTGATCTGGCCCCAGTCCGTGCTCATGTTGGCGGCCATGAAGGTGTCCACCATGTAGATGAAGGCGTTGAGGACGAGCATCCAGACCTTTATGGTGAGGTAGAACCGAACCCAGCGCATCCAAATGTCGTGCAAGGGCTCAAAGACGAAGCTGGCGAGGAACAGCGGGCCGATGAGGTAGAGGAGCATGGTGGTAAAGAAGGCCCCCACCACATTTAGGTTGTACATGGCCCATGCGATGAAGAAGAGGATGAGCCCGATGAGTTGGAAGACCGGGGCGCTGCTGCCGATCTGGAGGAGAGAGAAGGTCACGCTCGTGATGTTGGCAAAGGGCGTGAGGAGGATGTCCATGATCTGGGTGTTGGGGTCGACGTGGCCGAAGAGGGTCGTGACCTGGGAGAGGCCGTCGTCCACGAAGAAAAAGACCGTGTGCCAGGAGGCGAGCCCCGCGGCGGTGATGAAGAGGCGGAGGAACAGCTCCCAGAACGACCATGTGTCGAACTTGTTCTTGACCCACACCCAGAGGAGGCTCACTAGGAAGAGACTAACGGTGAGGGAACCCAAGGGGCCAGAGACGGCAGTCCCGAATGTCCCCAAGAGGGCGTCGAGGGCCGCCATGCCGCCCTGGTAGTTGAAGATCGCGTTCAGCGGGGTCTGGGTAGGGTTCATGGGCGCCGCCTAATGCTTGTGCCAGGGTGACGGGTCGTAAGGATGGCTCTTGAGATACTGGCCCGTCTTATGGAGCCCGATGGCTCCCTCGACGGACCGGGCCACGGTGCTGAGCTGCCGGTTCACCTCGAAGGCACGGGTAGCCTCGTTGAAGGTGATGTAGACGGGCTGGCCCTTGAAGGGCACCTTCTGGCCATCCTCGAAGGCTATGGTGAAGGCGACGACGGCGACATAGGCCTTCGGCAAGGGTGGCTGCGTCTCGGTGAGGCTTTCGAGGACGATGCCCGAGACGGGGTAAGGCTTGAGATAGCTTTCGACCAAGGCAGTGGCTACCACCGAGTTGAGGGTGTGAGAGGGCCCGCAGGCCAGAATGAGGGCGAGGAACGCGAGGCAGGTGGTTCGGCGCATGGGCAGGCTCCTTTCCTCAATTCCATGGTGACGGATTGTAGGGATGGCTCTGGAGGTACTGGATGCAGCCCTGGATGTAGTCGTTCTCCTTCTGGTTGTCCTGGATGGCCCGCTTGGCGTAGGCCTCCTCCTGGGCCATCTGCTGGGCCTGCATGGCGGCCATGGCGGCGAGGACCTGGGTGTTCTTGTCCACGCTCTGGGCCGCATAGAGGGAACTCATGGCGCCGGCCTGCGCGGTCTGGTGCGGGGTCGCGCTGGTGCTCTGGATCTGGCTTCGGAGCTGGGAGTAGGTGCCCCGGGCGTCTATGTCCGAGAGGGACTTGTTCACCTGGGACACGAGGGCCATGGTCTCCAGGACCGCCGCGTCGGCGTTTTGGATCATCGTGTTCAAGCGACCGGCCGCTGCGCCCCAGTCCTCCGGGCTCCGCGGGGCCATGTTTCCCAAGTCTAGGGCCTCCCCGTAGATTTGTTCGTAGAGCCGGCCCAGGTTGGCGCCGTAGGCCATGCTCCCCTCCACCATGTGGCGGAAGTCGCTCACGCTGTCTATTTTCGTGAGGGTCGCGCTGTCCACCACGGCGAAGATGGAGAGGATCGTGAACAGGTCCGGGTGCTGGAGCGTCTCGGCCACGTGCTTTGCCCAGACGTAGGTCTGTACGAGCTGCTGGAACTGCTGGAGCATGTAGCTGAGCTGGCTGACCCACTGGGTTAGGGTGGCCGTCCAGCCCATTTGGTTCATGACGATGTGGGCCACGTCGGTGACGGGGATCTGCGCCGGTGTCACGAGGGGCGCAAGCCCCATGAACAGGAACACAGCCACGAGGATTAAGCTCAGGGATCGTTTCGTCGTCGTCATCATCATCGTCTCACCATCCTTTCTGTGGCTTCGTCCGAGCCGCGCTCGGCCATGGCGTCCACGGCTTTCTGGAGGTTGCCGTACTTCGCCGTGAGCTTGGCGCGCTGGACCTTTTCGTCCGGGTCCGTCGTGTAGAGGACATAGCTGTAGGGGTCGGCCAGCACCCGGACCTGGCGCTTGTATGGCCCCTTGAAGAATAGCTCGCTGTACTGGCCTTTTTTCATCCGCACCTGCTGCATGACGAAGTGCTCGCGGGGGTTCAGGCCGAAGGCGTCCCGCGCCTCGGTGCCCACGCCCTTCTGCTCCAGCATGAAGAGGAAGCTCGTGTTGGCGAGGATCGCGTCGCGGTGCGGGGAGGCGATGAGGTCGTTGGGGTGCTGGGTGATGGTCATGATGGAGCCGTTGTGCTTGCGGACGGTGCGGTAGAGCTCCTTGATCTTGGCGGCCATGGTGTCGTTCATGAGGAACTTCCAGCACTCGTCCAGGACGATGATCTTCTTGCGGTCCTCGTCCTGCCGCTGGAGGCGCTGGAAGATCTTGGTGAAGAGCATGAAGGTGATGGCGCTGCCCACGTCCGGGTGGTCGTCGAAGCCAGTCAGCTCGAAGTAAACAAGGTCAGCGTTCTGGAAGGTGTCCTGCTTGTGGCAGAAGAAGGCAGCATAAGGTCCACCGGTGATCCAGAGCCTGAGGGGCTTGGCCAGCTCGGGCCTGAGGCCGTCCAGGGCGCGGTAGTAGTCCTCAAGGGTGGGCGGGTCCTCGGGCTTGTACTCCCCCAGGGTCTTGGTAAGGGCGTCCATGAGGTCCACGCGGTCGCCCTGGGTGAGCTGGGCCTGGCCGCCGGTGATGAGGTGCTCGATGAGGTGGGTCAGGGTCACGCGCTCGGCCTGCTGGGGCGCCTGCGG
>JBBIKI010000135.1:0-4932 GCA_037445535.1 Acidobacteriota bacterium
GCGGCGGTGCACGCGGGCCTGGACGTGAAAATGAGCGAGGTCCACGGCATGGCCCAGCGGGGCGGCAACGTGGACACGCACGTGCGCATCGGCGAGAAGGTCCCCTCCTCGCTGATCCCCGAGGGGGCGGCACACTTCCTCGTGGCCTTCGAGAAGCTGGAGGCCCTTAGGTACATGCACTTCCTCAGGCCCGGCGGCACGGCCTTCGTGTGTCCCCAGGAGATCCACCCTCTCGCCCTGAACCTCCGGAAGGACGAGTCCTACGTGAAGGACGTGGACGCGGTCCTCCAGGGGCGCGCGCCCAACCTCGTGTGGGTGGACGCCGTGTCCATGGCCAAGGAGGCGGGGGACCTCCGCATGGTGAACGTGATCCTCCTCGGGGCCCTCTCCACGCGCCTGCCCATGAAGGAGGAAGACTGGGAAGCGGCCATCCGCGAGCGCTTCTCCGCCAAGGTGCAGGAGGCCTGTCTGGCCTCCTTCAAGAGGGGGATCGCCTATGTCTCCGCGCCTGTCTGATTTCAGCGCCGTCGTCGCCACGGCCTGCCGCAAGGGCCCCTTTACCGTCGTGGTGGCCTGCGGCCACGACTCTGCGGCTCTGGGCGCCCTGGCCGCCGCCGAAGAGAAAAACCTGGCCCGAGGCATCCTCGTGGGAGACCCCGGCCTCATCGGCCCCGCCCTCGACGCCATGCCCGTGCGCCTGCGCGACTGCGAGATCGTGGACGCTCCCGACGAGGCCTCCGCGGTCCTCAGGGCCGTGGAACTGGTGCGCGGCGGCCAGGGACAGATCCTGCTGAAAGGCAGGACCCAGACGGCCACCCTCCTCCACGCCGTCCTGGACCGGGAGGCGGGCCTTCGCACGGGGCGCTTGCTGTCCGACGCCTTCCTCTTCGAATACCCCGCTAAGGAGGGCAGGCGCCTGGTGTGCATCACGGACGGGGGCATCAACCTCCAGCCCGATCTCACGGCCAAGAAGCAGATCCTCGAAAACGCCGTGAACCTCTACCACCACCTAGGCTACAGCCGCCCCCGCGTGGCGTGCCTCTCGGCCGTGGAAACGGTCCTCCCGGGCCACGGTCCCAGCAACGACGCGGCGGCCCTGGCGCGCATGGCCCACGGCGGCCAGATCACGGACTGCGAAGTGGAGGGCCCCCTCAGCCTGGACCTCTCCATCTCTCCCGAGGCGGTGGCCAAGAAGGGCCACACGGGCGAAGTGGCGGGCCGCGCCGACATTCTCCTATGCCCCGAGATCATCTCCGCCAACCTCCTGGCCAAGTCCACGACCTACTTCGCCGAGTACCGCCTCGCCCACGTCATCATGGGCGCCACGGCCCCCGTGCTCATTCCCAGCCGCTCCGACACGGCCGACGCCAAGATGCTTTCCATCGCCCTGGGCGCCCTCACCGTCCGCTGAGCCGGGCACGGCGGGAAGGGCCCGCACGGGAGCCCTTGAGCGCCTCCCGGGATGCGTGTACACTCACCTCGGCCATTGCCCGTGACATGAGATTGAACCCAAGGAGAATGCCATGTCCGAGAAGTCTCTCCTCCTCATCGACGGCGGCTACCTCGATTTCCTCCAGCGCAGCTTCGGCTCTCCCAGGCTCGATTACGGCCGCATGGCCAACGCCATCTGCACCCATTTCAAGTGGACCCTCCTTCGCTGCGTCTATTTCAACTGCCTGCCGTACCTCTCGGGCAACCCCTCGCCGGAAGAGCAGGAGGCCTACCGCAAGAAGGACGGCTTCTACCAGCGCCTCCAGAAGCTCGACCGCTTCGAGGTGAAGCTAGGCCGCCTCGCCTACCGCGGCATGGACGAACTTTCGGGCAAGCCCGTCCTGGAGCAGAAGCAGGTGGACGTGCTCCTCGCCATCGAGATGGTTTACGCCGCCGCCCGCCGCAGCGTTGACAACATCATCCTCCTCAGCGGCGACGGCGATTTCCTCCCCGCCCTCGAACTCGTCAAGCGCGAAGGCCTCGCCTTCGCCCTCGCCCACGGCCCCCGCAGCGGCTCCCAGCTCACCGTCCAAGAGGGCCTCTGGGAAGCGGCCGACCTCCGCCTCACCCTCGACATGGCCTTCCTCGAACCCCTCCTCCGCGAAGGGTGACGGGGAGATTCACCACCAAGGCACCAGGGGCACGAAGACGGACCGAGATGGCGGGACCGCTCAGCCCGGCTGCATCGTGGGATTTGAGAACCCGGAGGCGGGGCCGCGCCCAGTGTCCCCGGAAAGGTACATCTTTACCCGCCTTTTGAGCGCCGAGACGTCGCCCTTGCAGATGTAGCCGAGCACCCCGTGCCGGACCACGGACTGGCGAAGGGTATCCTCGTCGTTGGAGGAGTAGAAGACCACGGGAATCCGGAAGGTTTTCCTGTTCCCGCCCAGCAGGGTCGAGAGAATCTCGCCCGAAAGGCCCGGCATGTTGATGTCCAGCAGGATGAGGTCGGGCTGAATCTCGCCCGCCGCGTGGGTGGCCCCGAAGGGCAGATGATGCGTGTGCACCCTGTATCCTTCCAGCTCCAGGATGTCACGGGTGGAGGCCAGGTGGTTCAGGTCGTCGTCGATGATCAGGACGCACTTTTTCCTCGGCGGTTGGTTCATGGCTGTCCCCTTTGAAGGTTGCGGGTATCCGGATCGTGAACTCGGTGCCTTCGCCTGGCCGGCTCGCCACCGAGACGCCGCCGCCCAGCATCTCGGCCAGCTGCTTGGTGATGGAGAGCCCCAGGCCCGTTCCCTCGTAACGCTTGGTGTGGACGTTCTCCACCTGGCTGAAGGCCACGAAGAGCGCGTCCAGATCCTTCCGCGCGATGCCGATCCCCGAGTCGGATACGCGAAGGAGCAGATCCTCGCCCTCCTTGCTCGCCAGAATGCGGATGGCTCCCCGATCGGTGAACTTCGCGGCGTTGCTCGTAAGATTGGTGAGCATCTGGCGGACCTTCACCGGATCGGTGTGGACGCGGACCGGCCCTCCCGCTACCTCCACGTACACGGAAACCGGCTTCTCCCCCAAGAGGATCCGGGTGGTGTCTCCGACCTCGGCGAGGACCTCTCCGATCTCGAAGACCTCCGGCAGGATCATCATCTTTCCCGCCTGGATCTTGGAGAGGTCCAGGATGTTGGTGATGATGCTGCGCAGGTTGCCGGCCGTGGAGAGCAGGAGCCGCAGGCGGTCCTGGAGCTGGTCCACGTATCCGGCACGGCACGAGATGGCCATGAGTTCGCCCAGTTCGAGGATGGCGTTCACGGGGGAGCGCAGCTCGTGGGTCACGTTGGCGATGAACTGGGCCTTCACCTCGCCCACGCGCTCCAGGTCCTGCGCCCTGGCCGTGGCGATCTCGCGCTGCACGGCCGTATTGGCGAGGACGGCGCTCTGCTGGAGGATCATCTGCTTCACGGAGATGAGGCCCACGAAACGTCCGTCCCCCTCCACCACCACGATGTCGTCGTACACATCCTCCGGGGGGCGGGCCATGGCCCGCTCCAGCACCGCCCCGATGCCTTCCTCCGGGGCCACCACCAGAGGATTCACGTCCGCGAGGGCCAGGATCTGCTTCCTCCCGTACAGTTCGAAGCCGTAGCGGCGGAAGAGCCTGGAGAGGAGCTTGGAGCGCATGGCCAGCCCCGCCATCCGCCCATCCTGGAGCACCGCGAGGGCCTCCAGGTTCGAGTGCTGAAACAGCCGGTCCACCACGTCCTGCACTACCGTGCAGGCGTCGGCCGTTTCCCTGGACGTGATGAGCGTTCCCACCGCCGGTCCGCCGCCGCTGATGTCACCGCTGGCCATGAGCCCCCTCCGCCCCGAGGCTAGCCTCGCCCTGTTGCGGCGTCATTGCGCCCCGATTGCTTCCCGCGAAGATTACGCCCAGCGCGCAAGGGTCCGGTCACTCAGAGATTACTCGCGATCTCAAAGAAGGACCAAAGCCAACAGGAAAGCATTCTGACACTTGGTTGGGTATACTTATGAGCGGAGGGCAACCCCACATGGCGGCGCAAATTTCGGTAGCACCGGGCTGGAAAAACAAGCTGTATTTCGGGGACAACCTGGTGATCCTACGGGAGCACGTTCAGGACGAGAGCGTGGATCTGGTGTACCTGGACCCGCCGTTCAACTCCAACGCCAATTACAACGTGCTCTTCGGGGAGAAGGGCGGGGAGAAATCCTCGGCGCAGATCACGGCCTTTGAGGACACGTGGCACTGGGGAATGGAGGCTGAGGCGGCCTTCAAGGAACTCGTGGAGACGGCGCCGCCCAAGCTCGTGGACCTCGTGCGCGCTCTGCGCTCGTTCCTCGGCCAGAGCGACATGATGGCGTATCTGACCATGATGGCCCTGCGCCTCGTGGAGCTCCACCGCGTCCTCAAGCCCACCGGGAGCCTCTACCTTCACTGTGACCCCACCGCGAGCCACTATCTGAAGCTGGTGTTGGATGCCACTTTCGCACCACTGAACTACAGGAGTGAGATTATCTGGAGAAGATCCCGAGGGCATAGTGACAAGTCCCTCAAAAAGTACGGTTCCAACCATGACGTACTCCTTTTCTATTCAAAGAGCACGGAATGGAAGTTCAATCGTCTTTATCACGAGCGGGATCAAAGCGCCGTATGCACCCACGACCTTTACCTACACACGGATGGCAAGCAGTATAGGAAGGGAGACTGTTTGGCACCTGGGGGAAGAGGGCCGCTCTATGAGTGGAACGGGTTCACCAAACATTGGCGCTTCACGCAGGAGATGGCGCGGTCCCTCGAAGCGCAAGGCCTAATTGTCTTTTCAAAAAGCGGAATGCCGAGAGTCCTTCGCCCCGTCGACCCCTCTAAGGCGCATCCCCTACAAGATACTTGGACGGACATTGATCCCCCGAACTCGGGCTCCGGGGAACTTCTCGGCTACCCGACGCAGAAACCCGAAGCCCTCCTGGAGCGCATCATCCAGGCCT
>JBBIKI010000136.1:0-4925 GCA_037445535.1 Acidobacteriota bacterium
GAAGCCACGCAGAAAGAAGTGCCGGTTCTCCACGGCTGCGGTGTCGTAGTGGTGTCGGTAGTCGCTGGCGATGGCCCAGGTGTCGAGGCCTCCGGGGGGTTCGCTGCTGAGCTCAGTAACGCCCTGCCGCAGGAGATAGGCCACGGCAAGGTCCACGGCGCTCAGGCCGTCCTCGGCGTCACTTGCATCCGGCTCCATCGAGACGCCCTCTTCGTTGATCCAGCCACGTTCTTCGGCGTCGCCTGCCTCGGCCGACTCGGGGGTGATCAGCTCGTAGCAGACGGCGATGGCCCTGCCGGTGGGCTGGGGCGGTTCGACCAGCAGGCGGTTACCGGCCAGGGTGATGACCTTGTGGCGCGCCGGGTCGTAGGGCTCGCCCTGCACAGCGAAGTGTTCTGGAGAGAGGTCCACGATAGGCAACAGGTTGAGGGTTGTGAGGGTGAAGTTCTTGGGTTCCATCTGTAGCCTCCTTCCTTGGGGGGGAGCTTTCTTCAGCTCGCCTTTCGCCGGTCTTTGGGGGAGGTCTGCGGGGTGAGGGGAGCCGAAGGGGCCCCGAAGGCAGTCCAGGCCGGCCGGCGCAGCCGGCCGCTTCCCCGAAGCCAAGGCGAAGGGGCTTGGTGCAGCCTGGACGGCCTCTCCCCACAGATCGGAGGTTATAAAGGCAAGGCGAGCTGAAGTGTGGGAGGGTAGTTGTCTCCAGGCCGAAGGCCTTCAAGGAAGAATGCGAGGGGAGTGACAGGAGAAAGCCGGAACAGCCCTGGCGCGGCCCTCGCGCAAAACCTCAGTTCACCCCGCCCAAAGGGCGAGAGCCGGAAGGCTAGGCGAAGGCCCGGCCTCGGACCCGGGGGGGGACCCAGGGCGGAGCCCCCAAGGGGAGGAACCCGGAGGGAGAGGCCGGGATAAGCCCGCACCGGGGCTCCTGAGCGACGAGCCCCGGTGCCCCGCGTAGGCCACGGTGAATGCAGGACGGGGCGGCGAGTGCCGGGGAAGGGGGGCACCCCTTCCCGCGCCCGATGGGCGCAACGAAAGGTCCGGGCGCCCAGGGCCACAGCGCGGCCCTGGGCCATCAATCGGCAGTGACGGCGGGGTCCATAGGGCGTGAAGGTCTTGATACCAGTTTTTGAATGGGAGCCTACTACGTAAACCGTGGGTCTCGGGTAAGGGTGCCGAGCAGTTCCTCCTGGAACGCATCCATCCAATGCGCACCTGTCAAAGAGCTGTGGCGCTCCATGGCGAGGTCGAGTTCTGCGTCGGCGGCGAGCGGGGCGAGCGATTCGTAAAGGAGGCGGGTGTTCGAAGCGGCTATGTAACCGGAAGCCTCTGCCATGGGTTCCTCCTGAACATGCCGCCACAACATGGTAAGCAGGCGAAAGGTAGCAGGCCAGTGGCCCCACGAAGGACTCCGTTCTTCAGAAAGCCCTAGGAAAGTGTCCCAACGCTCGCGGTCCAATCGATAGCGTTTTTCCCGGCCCCTTCTCTGCGCGGAGAACAAGGCCGACCCCGCCATCTCGCGGCAGAGCTGAAAGAGGCTGGGCTGGCTGTAGACGAGTTCCCGCGCCATTTCCGTGGGGTGGCCCGAGGACTTGGCGAGGAGGTAGGCGACGATCTCAGCACGGGCATTCAATCCGAAAAGGGACCTCAGGCGCAGGATGAGAAGAGAAGGAGCGTCAACGGGCATGACGGAAGTGAAGCCGCGCAGCCTGATGGGCGGGCGAGACCATCCGCACATAAGGTAGAGAGGATCCGCGGCGCTTGAAAGAGAGCGAGTGCGCCTTGAGTCAGCGGTGAAGAAAGGGGTAGGAGGACGGGCGGCGGGAATCTTGGCCAGGTCGCGCCATTTGCTCGTCCTATTGATCGTGGCTAGCCAGCGGGCAGGAGCGGCGGCGAGGGAGAGGTCGAAGGCCGGGAGAAGGGACATCATATTGCGGAGACGCTGGATGTTGACGAGCCGCTCGTGATGGGAAAGCCACTCTAGCACCTCATCGTAGAGGCGCGGCTCTGAACGGCCCACCTCAAACGTGAAAAGCAGGAGGGCTTCCGGGTCCACGATGCAGCCACTCTCGGGGACCTCTGGTCCTGCCACGCCGAGACGGGTCCACTGCCGCCAAAGGAGAGCATGGACGCGCTCGGTGTAGTGCTCTCTAAAACTCTTCAGCGACATCTTTGAACCCCAAGGCATCGATGCACTCCCGGAGGACGATCCTGAATCCGTCCGATGGGTCCTGTGTTTCGCACGCCCAGCGCGCGGCCATACGGATCTCATCGGGCGAAGGGTTCAGGCGCTGGAGGTCCGCGAAATGGACCGTTGTTCGATCCCCGCGATCCGCCGCCGCATGAAGCTTGAAGTGGATCTGATCCACCCGGCCTATATAGTAGACCGCGAGGCGTGTGCCATAGTCCCGGCGCACCCAGCGTGAGGTGAGCCCCTTGGGGAGACGTTCAGGCTGGAGCACGGCAGCCTGGACATTGATCCAATCAGGAGGAAGGGAGAAATCCATCGCGACACGGCTGGCGGCCTGAGCCAAATCGGCGGGCATGGCCGGGCATGGAACCAGTTGGCCCTGGTCGACCAAGGCGAACACATCGATGTCCCGGGTGGTTCTCGTAATCAGGCCGAGGACATTGAGGGCGGAGCCCCCGCAGACCGCAAGGCCGTATGGCCCGCCGGCGCTGTAGGCCAACTGCTCGCCCAGCGCGCCCAGAAAGGAATGCGCATTGAAGGATTCGCCCATCGCTTGTCACTCCCCATGAGGAGCTACTCTTAGCCCTTATTTACCCGGTTGCAATCCGGCAACCAACACTAATATAATAGTTTATTCCGATGGTGTCAATAGGTATTACTATCACATGTCCAATCCACGGGAATCGGGCGGGACCACCTTGATCGCCGTTTTCCACGGAAGAGTCTGGGGGGGCTTCGCCTCTCTCAGCGGCGCGAAAAAGTAGGCCCGGCCCCTCGATGGGACCGGGCCGGCGATTCTGGTTGGCCTGCTCTAGGCCACCTTCTCTTTCTTGGCGCGCGGCGCGACGAGGCGGACCCGGATCTCGGTGCCGTCGAGGAGGGTGATGGTGCCGCGCAGGACGGGGCTGCCGTCCTTGGCGGTGTCGGCCCACAGGGCGCCGCGCTTGTTCCAGGCCGTGCCGTGGGTGCCGCGCTCCTTGTCCTCCCACGCGCGCTCGACGACCTTGCCGTCCTCGCCCACGAAGAAGACCTCCCACGCGGGGCGGGCCTTGGGGGTGCCGTTGGTGTTGGTATTGCCGTTCGTCTCGACCATGTGAATCCTCCTTGCCCGCGTACAAAGCCCACGGGCGGGCCGTCTGAGTGATGCGGCCCGATGCCGCGCTAAGAGACTTGAACTTCCTCGAACTTCACACCCACGCCCGTGATGGGGCCGGCCTCGGCCTCGCGGCGCAGGGGATAGACCTCGATGACCAGGCCGTCGTCGCCCTCCATCCGGCGGAGCCAGATGGAGAGGTTCTGTACCGTGATCCAGCACGAGGGGCCGCGTAGGGTGAACTCGTCGCAATCGGGAACGGGGCTGTCGGCCTTGAGGACTGCTTGGGCTTTTGCCATGTCGTGCCTCCTTGCTCTGTGGGGAGGGAGCGTTTTTTCGCTCGCCTTACGCCGGCTTTTGGGGAGGCGCCGGCTCGCAGGCCCGGAGGGCCGGAGGCGAAGGGCAGGGGGGGACCCGCCCGCAGGGACGGGGGCGTCGGTCTACCCGAGCAAGGGACGGGGCCGTAGGTTGGAAAGGCGAGGCGAGCGAAAAAGAAGGGAGGGGCGGCCTCTCGGTCCGATAGGTCCGGGCGCCCGCACGCGGGCGGAACGGGAGGGGGAGGCGCAAAGCCGGGGGAGGGACCATCGGAACCTCCCCCGTCAGCCGTTGTCTCGCCTGAAATGAACCTTGGAGGGGGCAAGCAGGAGCACGGTGCACGTCGAGAAAACGAGGGCGAGAGCGGCCGTGAGGGCCTGCTCGACCGGCAGAAGCCTAAAGCAGAGGCCCGCGACGGCACAATCGACAGAGAAGAGGATCAAGGCAAGGGTCGTTCGGCTCATCTATCGAAGCTCCGAGGGGGTGAGGTCGTTGCGGTTGGAGAGGTCGCAGGGGGGGAGAGTCTGGGGGAGCGTGCCCGCGGTGTCCAGTTCTTGCTGAAGGACTTGGGCGATCTTCTGCCGGTGGACTTGGGGCAGTGCGATGTAGGCGTCGGGGATGCGGGAGAAGCAGTAGCGGACGCGAAAGCGGCCGGCGAAGCCGGGCGGGAGCATGGCGGCCGGAAGACCGGCGGCGGCCGGGTGTCCCGCCGAGAAATAGATCGTGATCCACGTGTGGCCGTGGACGACAGGCAGCCTCCCGATGTCCGCCGGGTTCACGACCCAGGTGGAGTGGGGCTCGACGATGATGCCCTGGCGGCTGGTGGCGATCCACTGGGCCCAGGCGCTCATGATCTGCCGGCCCGTGAGCAGGAAGGGCCGCGGCCTGGAGGAGAAGGCCAAGATGGAGAGGGGCTCGGAGGAGAGGTTCTCGACGGTGAGCAGGTCCTCCTCCCCCTGGTCCACCCCGGGCACCGTGGGGGCGAGGGGATGGGCCGCGTTGTTCGTCGTGAATTCCTGCGAGAGCCCCAAGCCCCAATAGTCCGACTTCCCCGGAGTGAGCAGAAACAAGAGCCCCCAGCCGACGAGCACCAGGACGAGGAGCGCCCCCCCGGCCACGGCGGCGTGCCGCCGGAGGGTGCGTCCGAAGGAGACCCAGTGGGTATCTCCCAAAAAGCCTTTGAGTGAGGCCTTCATGGATGGCCACGAGAAGGCCGGGGCGCGACGTGTGGCCTTGTGCGACTCGCCCTTCGGGACCGCCCGGCGGTCACTCATGGGGATCCTCCCGGTAGGCGTCCATGGGGATGTCGCGGGAGATCCAGACCTTCATGCGGTG
>JBBIKI010000137.1:0-4833 GCA_037445535.1 Acidobacteriota bacterium
ATGGCACGATCGCGAAACATCAAGCCGGGCTTCTTCGCCAATGATCTGCTTGCCGAGGTCCAACCCCTGGGCCGCCTCCTGTTCGCCGGCATTTGGACGCTGGCAGACCGCGAGGGACGCCTGGAAGACCGGCCGAAGAAGATCAAGGCCCAGATCTTCCCCTACGACGAATGCGACGTGGATGCCCTCCTCGGGGAGCTGGCTCGGCGCGAGTTCATTCAGCGCTATGAGGCGGACGGCCTTCGTGTCATCCAAGTTGCCACTTGGCACAAACACCAGAACCCCCACATCAAGGAGCCTGCGAGCACTCTGCCAGCACCAGACAAGCATAGTGTTCGTCCGGTACTGCTCTCGGGCGACACTGCTGCGAGCACTTCCAGGGAGCCACTCCATGGCGGTGCGACCTCATGCGAGAACCCTACTGAACTCGGTGTCGTACCGGAGGAAGCCAGTGCCGATTCGATACCCGCATCAGTGATCACCGGGACACAGCCCAACCCAGCATCGGCGCCCGCCGGCCAGTCCGCCGGAAGTGGCCCGGCTGATTCCGGATTCCTGATTCCTGATCCCCCATTTCCGAATCCCGATTCCCCACCATCGCCCACGCCGGAGCCTAGGCCTGCCAATTCAAAAACGCGCCGTGCTTTACCAGTGGTCGATTCGGACAAGCAGAGGAAACCTTCCACAAGTGACTCGGTCATGCCGTCCTTGGGGGACATCGCAA
The DNA here is from genome assembly GCA_037445535.1 of Acidobacteriota bacterium. Taxonomy (GTDB): domain Bacteria; phylum Acidobacteriota; class UBA4820; order UBA4820; family DSQY01; genus JAKAJA01. The sequence goes on from JBBIKI010000137.1 coordinate 725, forward strand.
AGAAGGTGAGCCTGCAACTATCCCCGCCCGAGGTTGCGGGCTTCATCATGGCCCACTTTCCCATGCAGCAGGTCGATCGCCACCAGCGAGCCGTACCGGGGGACTCGGGCCTGACCCTTGATCAGGTGCACTGCATCACGCGACACGGGTGCACCCTTCAGAATGCAAGAAGAGCCTTCGAACACTTCCAGCAAGAAGAGAACCCTAAGAAAACCGGTGCCTGGGCCTTTCACTGCCTTAAAGAAGAACTGTCCCAAGATGCGAGGATCGAGCTTCGGGAGGAAACACGGAGCACCCAACGAGACTTCAAAGAGCAAGCGTCCCGACGTTTGAAAGAAGAGCCTTCGTCGAATCCAACCGGCGGATCCCACCCCGTGAGTGCCGCCTAGCTTTGGGTTGAACTCATGTCTCTGCCCACCAACGAAGAAACCCTGCCAGCGGAACCGAAAGAGCCTCCCAACGAAGACGCAAGCTTCGCGGCGGGTGCCCGCCGCAGTCCTTTCCCCGCCAGCGGGAAGGATGACGCCAGGGGCTCCGCCCCCGGCACCCTGGGGTTCAAAGGCGAGATCGAGGACCAACCGAGATCCCGCCCAAGATCGGACAGAAGGCGGCGTACTCACCGCTTGCATCTGCGCCTGAGCGAGGAGGAGTATGCCCACGCCCGTGAGCAGGCAAGTATCGCTCGATTGAAGCCGACCGCGCTCGCCAGGGACCTGCTTCTGGGCCTCAGCATCAAGCCAGCGAACAGGCTGCCCGATGAGGTGTATCGCGCCGTGACCTCCTTCGGGAACAACCTCAACCAGCTCACCAAGGCGATGAACACAGTCCCCTTCGATTGCCGCGACCGTCTGGACAGCCTGAGAAGCGACGTGAAGGCGCTCATCACATGCCTGTCACGAAGCTGAGCAGCGGCCGAAGCTCCGCCGTCATGCTGCGCTACCTTACCCGAGAAAATGAGGAGGGAACCCGCGTTCGGGCGCTGGGCGGAAACGTGTCCGGGGACGACTGGCGATCGGCCGAGCGCGAGTTCAAGCTCACGCGGGAGCAATTTGGGGTGAGGGATGGCATCCGATACCACCACGCCTCTCTCTCGATGGACCCCAAGGACCTGGGCACTCTGGCCGCCCCTGACGGTTCTCCGAACTACCGCGGTATGGTCGCCTTCGGAGAGCAGTGGGCTGAAAGAAATGGCATCTCGGAGCGCCACCAAGTCCTCGTCGTGGCTCATGGCGACAAGGCCCACCCCCACGTCCATTTGTGCTGGAGCAGCGTGAGCCGGGAGGACGGGGGAAAGTGGCACAGCGACCGGGCTTTTCTGGAGCGCGCCCGAGATACGACCGATGGCCTCGCCCGAGAATATGGGATCCGAAACGAGCCCAGCCGCGAGAAGAACCCGAACCGCCCGCCGGACAGAGTCCTTCGGGCAGCGGCCCGTGGGGCGGACCCCTATAGCTGGAAGGTGGACCTCAAGGCCCGGGTATCAGAAGCGGCCAGGGCCTCCATTCACGAGGAAGACTTCAAGAAAAAGCTCGGGCAGCGGGGCATCGAGGTTCGGCGTCGAGGGGAAGCCTATACTTACAGCTTCCGAGATCCCGACAACAAGTTGAGGGTTGCCCGCGCCAGCCGGCTGGGCGAGGAGTACCAGCGTGGCCCTCTCCTGGAGCGATTTGAGGCCCAGCGCCGAGAAGTCCTTCGGGGTCCCAGGGGGGCAGAGGAGTTCGCCACGAGGCTGCGCCGGGAGAAGGGGAGTCCTTTACGCTCATGGCGGAGCGACTTCCGCCATCACCTTTCCGAGGCGCGAGGGACGGCCACGAACATGGACGATTACCGCGACAGGCTTGCCGAGCGTGGGATCGTAGTGGAGCAGTCCTCCAGCGGCCATCGCTATACCTTCACGTCCAACGACGGCCAGGCGCACCGCATCGAGGGCCGCTCCCTGGGCCCCGCCTACTCCGAGGAGCGCCTTTCCTCCCGCTTCACCAGTAACAGCCATACGCCGCCCATCACCGCGGGCGTGCCCGTTCTTTCTCGCGCTGTTACGGGCGCCGGGGGGATAGCCGAACGGCTCACCCATGAGATCAACCGAGAATCCAATGCAGGACACGCCGATGTGCCCGATCCTCGGCCCAGGCCTCACCACGGTCAGAGGCGGGACGAGCGAGACGGGCACGAACATTTCTAGGGGGCACTATGGCCAGCATCAAGGACGAAAAGCGGATGAGCGGGGACGAAGAAATGTCCAAGGCCGCCATCCTGGGGGGCTCGTCCCTGCTCATCGTGGCAATATTCGCGAGTGGCTTCTTCCAGCTGTCTCAGGTAGCGCGGTCCCATCCGATTGGGGTACGCATTCTGGCCAAGTTTCAGGAGGTGGACCGCCTCCTTTTCCTCCTCCCCGTGGCCCGCCACCCCTGGGAAGCCCTTCTCATGGCCTCTTTGCTGGCCTATGGCCTTCCCCTGTACGGACTCGCTGGAAATCGCTTTCGGGACAAAGGCAAGCGCTTCAACGCATTGCTCTTTGTTCCCACGATGGCGGCCTGCCTGGGATTCGGAACCTTCTTCACCGCGGAGCGGATGGGATGGGCGGACGAGAGGAACCTTAGCTTCTACAGCTGGATAGTGCTCAGCGGCTTGGTGGCAATTCTCGCATCCACCACCTACACCTGGTTTTTCGCCCTCAAGCGCGGTCCCCGCTCCTTGGAAGACCTCTACAAGAACCCTCACCTCTACGAAGTGGAGGACCTCCGAGGTGCTGCCATGGTCAGGGAACTGTCCAGGGGCGAGCGGCCCCTCTTGCTCAAGTTCTCGGGGACCGATTGGCCCAACCCAGAAAACGCCAACGTGCAACGCAAACTGGCCGGGCGCCTGGTTGTCGGCCGATTTCACGAGCACCATGAGCGGACGAACTACTGGGTCTGTCCAGAAATCGCGAACCTCCAGCAGACACTTGTCGTGGCGCCTCCGGGTGCTGGAAAAACTCACTCCATCGCCCTCCCTTGGAGTCGGGACCTGCCCATGCAGGGCCACAGCACCTTCGTGATTGACGTAAAAGGCGACATGGCTTCCACGCTGCTTTCTTCCTGCAAGCGACGGCAGATTCCCCTCTACTCGTTCAACCCCGATGATCCCAGCTCCCTATGCTGGAATCCCTTCGACGAGATCGATCGTTCCGACGCGACGGAGATCTACAACGGCGCGGACCGCATCGCCCGCGCCATCTTTGGGGAGATCTCTTCTCACGAGAAATACTGGGAGCTGAGCGAGTTGGGCTACTTACGGGCCTCGGTCGAGTTGTTGATTCGCACCAATCCCAACCCTGCCCCAGCCGACCTGGCCGACCTCCTTCGCACCAAGGAGCGCCTCATCGCCACGCTCTCCCAGCTCATGGCCCAAGCGGACGCGCAGCCGGAGGAGTATTCTCGAGAAGACCGGCGAGCCATCGAGGAGATCGAGCGCGGCTTGCAGCTCCTCGTATCCGACGCCGAGCAGAAGCGCACCGGCTACTACGAACGCATCCAGGGCGCCTTCATCAAGTTCGCGCTCTTTAACAACCACCGCATCGCGCGGATCACGCAGAGCAGTACCTTCCGCCTCAAGCAACTTACTCAGAAGCCTTCGGCCATGGTTTTCGCCGCTCCCCTCAGCCTCGGGATCGACTCATCCACCCTGGCCGCTATCGCCGTTCGGCTGCTCCAGCAACTCATCTACACGCGGTTCAAGACGCCTCAAGCCCGAAGGCTGTTCTTCATCCTCGACGAATTCTCCAAGCTTCAACTCTCGGCCAAGGAGATGGAGCACTTCGTCTCAACGAGCCGCTCCGCCGGATGCGTTTCCGTCGTCATCCTCCAGAGCGTGGACCAGTTGGATGAAAGGTCGCGCGCCGAGCTCCTGGACAACCTGGCGGACCGCTACATCCTGCACGGTGCCGGGCCTTCCACCGCCAAGTGGTTCGAACGGACCCTCCACGAGCGAACCGCCATGAGGGCCACCGCCTCCGAGCAGCAGACCAGCTCGGCAAGGCACGCCGCAGCCGGCACCGGCAACGCCATCACCGAGACCATCGTCCCCGTCCTCGCCGCCCGCGAGATCCACAACACCGGCGGCCTTCAGCA
>JBBIKI010000138.1:0-4768 GCA_037445535.1 Acidobacteriota bacterium
GTGCTGCAGGTGAAGGCTCCCCTCTCCTTCGACGCTTGCACACCGAGCACAGGCAAGGCGAGCTAAGGCGTGAGCCGGCCGAAACTGGGCAAGGCCGCCGAGTGGTACGGGGCTAAGGGGTATCCCGTCTTCCCCCTCCATTCCGCAGACGGAGGCCGCTGCTCTTGCGGCAACGCCGCCTGCGAGGCCCCGGGCAAGCACCCCCGCATCATGCAGTGGCCCGAGAGCGCCACCACGGCGGAAGCCTTTATCAAGGCGTGGTGGCGCCGGTGGCCCGAAGCCAACATCGGCCTCGTCACCGGGGCTCCCTCGCGCTTGGTCGTTCTGGACGTGGACCCCAGGCACGGCGGCCAGGTCAGCCTCGACGAACTGGAATCGGCTTACGGCAGCCTTCCCGTCGCACCAGAAGCCGAGACCGGCGGGGGCGGCCGCCACGTATTCTTCAAGCACCCGGAATTCCACGTTCCCAACTCGGCGGGCACCCTGGGAGCAGGACTGGACGTGCGGGGCGACGGCGGATACATCGTGGCGCCGCCTTCGATCCATGCCAGCGGCCGACCGTACGCGTGGGAGGGAAGCCATCACCTCGCCCACGTGGAGCCGGCACCCCTGCCCACTTGGCTTGTGGAGCGGCTGACCTCAACCCAGCCCAAAGTCAGGACAGGGAAAGGCTCCACGACCTCGCTCATCGAACTGGTCATTTGCCGTGTGCCTGAGGGTCAGCGGAACACCACCCTGGCACGCCTCGCCGGCCACCTGTTCCGGCACCGCGTGGACCCTTACGTGGCCTTCGGCCTACTTCGGAGCTGGAACCAGCAAAGCTGCCAGCCTCCACTAACGGAAGCAGAAATGATGCGAACGATCGATTCCATCGCAGGGGCGGAGCTCCGCCGACGGCGAGGCCACTGATGGCCGCCGGGATGGGAAACCTCACGGCGTTGGCGGAGTCCGAATCGCCGGCCTCCAGTACCCCCGAGGATGCTCTCACTATGCTGGAGAGGCTTGATGAGGCGCCGGACTCCACCCACGTCATGGCCGCGCTGGGCCACTTCAAAGAGGCGCTCAAGAGCATGGACGACATCTCCCGGGAGCTGGCCCGCGAGGGCGCGGTGAAGAGGTTGAGGGTTCTCGGCTTCGCGAGCCCGGGCCGGATCGTGGACGCGGCCATGCCGCCCTCGGTCAAGCCCAGCAGCGATGCGCGCGCGGCGGGAAGCGTTGCCTTTCAGGACCCCGAGCCGTGGCCGGAGCCCGTTGATGGAGCCGAACTGCTTGCAAGCCTGGAAGCCACGGTCAGCCGGTATGTGGCCATGATCCACGAGCAGGTTACCCCCTTCGTCCTCTGGGTCCTTCTCGCCCACGCTCACGACGCCTTCGAGATCTCCCCTATCCTGGCGATCACGAGCCCGGACAAGGGGTGCGGCAAGAGCACGGCTCTTGCTCTACTAAGCGCCTTGGTGCCTCGCCCATTGACCTCCGCCAACATCACCCCATCAGCCGTCTTCCGGGTGACCGACTACTTCCGCCCGACTCTGCTCCTGGATGAAGCCGACACCTTCCTCACCGACTCCGAGGGCCTGAGGGGCATCCTCAACAGCGGGCATATGCGCAGCCAGGCCTACGTGACCCGCGTAGCGGGTGACGACCATCAGGTCTCCATGTTCAGCACGTGGACGCCCAAGGCCATTGCGCTCATCGGCGAGTTACCCGCCACTCTGGCCGACCGCTCCGTGACGATCCGAATGCGGAGGCGATCGCGGGCCGAGAAGATTGAACGGCTCCAGCTCCACCGCCTCAGCGACATGGAGGACCTAAGGTCGATGGCCACGCGCTGGACCCAGGACCATATGGACGCCCTGCGCTTCGCGGATCCCGAGATCCCCTCCTCCATCACCAAGGACCGGGCGCGGGATAACTGGCGTCCCCTGCTGGCCATCGCGGACCTGGTCGGCGGCGAATGGCCCCGGCGGGCGCGGGAGAGCGCCGGCCGGCTCTGCGCCCTGGCGGCCAACGACACCTCCGTGGGCATCACCCTGCTGGAGGACCTCCGGGCGTTCTTCACGGCGCGGGGCAACGTCAAGCTCGTTTCCGAAGAGATTTTGGACTACCTCCACACCATGGAAGAACGCCCCTGGCCCGAGTGGAGAGATAGGAGCCCGCTCAGCGCCCGGCAGCTTGCCGCCATCCTCAACCCCTTCGGCATCACCCCCATCAAGTGGCGACATGAAGAAGCCACCCGGAGGGGGTACGACCCGGCGCACTTCACCGACGCCTTTTCCCGATATCTCCCTCCCGTTCCGCCACAAGCGCCACACGCCTCATCACAAAGCACTTGCGAGGATTCGTTATCCGCCACAAACGGGGCCGTTTTGGGCGATCGAGGGAGAGTTAAGTCCCATGATTGCAAGGAGGTGGCGGATGTGGCGGATGTGAAATTGGCCTGCGCGACGGGAAGCGCCACACGATGAACTGCGGGGCGATTTCCCTGAAATCTTATCCGCCACAAGCGCCACAGCCCTCATCACAAAGGACTTGCAGGAGCCTAAACACCCGAAAAATAGGGCTTTTGTGGCGGATGCACTTTTCGCATAAGTCCAATGGATTCAGTCTTGTGGCGGATGTGGCGGATAAAACGGGGGTTTTCCGGCGGAGGAGGCCCTACCGATCCGGTTGGGTATGCCGAATGAGACGCGAGGGTGCATCCACAGGCGGCGACGAAACACGGGCCGGGGAGACCCTCGAAGGGAGGAGCGCAAGCATCGGATGGGGCGCCCCGGGGGGCGCCCCATCCACCCCGGCACCCGCCGGGTCCTCCCGCTTGGCGGGAGGTATGTCAGGGCTCCGCCCCGACGCCCCGAAAGAAGGAGACAGTGAGTGAGCGACACCGTTGAGATGACCCTTCGAAAGGTTCGGCCCCGTCCGCACCGGGTCAACGTGCGGTTCTCGGCCGAGGAGTACCGGCACCTCCTCGAACAAGCCCGGATCGTCAACCGCAGGCCGGGGACCTTTCTACGGGACCTGGCCCTCGGCTCCACGCTGCGGCCGACACCCCGGTTGCCCAAGGAGGTCTACCGGGCAGTATGCAGCTTCGGAAACAACCTCAACCAGCTTGCCCGGCAGGCCAACGTGGGCCAGGCGTACTTGAGCGCGGTGGAAGCCCTGAGGCGGTCGGTCGACGACCTCCTGAAAGCGCTTCACCGCTGAACGATGCCGGTCCTCAAGATCTCCCAGGGTGGCGACAGCTCGAAGATGGTTTCCTATCTCCTCAACCAGAACGAGGCGGGCAACAGGGTCCAGGCCCTGGGCGGGAACGTATCGGGCCGTGACGCCGAGACCATCGAAAGGCAGTTCCGGACGACCCGCGAGCAGTTCGGCCAGCAAGGCGGGCGGGAGTACTACCACGTCGCCTTGAGCTTCGAAAGGCGCGACCTGGGAGACCTGGCTACCCCTGAAGGCAAGCCCTCGCCCGAACGCCTGAGGGATTACGGGGAAGAGTGGGCCAAGGGAGCAGGGATCGCCCAGCGGCATGACTACCTGGTGGTCGTCCACGGCGAGAAGGGCCACCCCCACGCCCACGTCATCTGGAACGCGACAGACCGAGACGGGCGGAAGTACAACAGCGACAGCCGGAACATCGACCGCCTGCGGGACGTGAACGACCGGGTTGCGCGTGTGCACGGCATCCAGCGGGAGCTGGACCGCGTCCGCGATCCGCACCGCCCATCCGACAACTTCCTCCGGCAGGCTGAGCGGGGCGGCGGGACTTACTCCTGGAAGCTGGACATGCAGGACCGCATCCGGGAGGCCGCGCGGCGCTCCTTCTCGGAGGAGGAGTTCGGGAGGCGCCTCAAGGAGCGCGGGGTCGAGCTTCGCGTCCGCGGGGACAAGTTCAGCTACGGCATGAAGGACAAGACCGGGAAGCAGAGGGCCTGCCGCGAGGGGCGCCTCGGGGAAGGCTACCGGCGGACGGTCCTCCTCGAGAAGTTCGGCCAGCAGAGGGTCCAGCTCAAGCGCGATCCGGAAGGCTACCGCCGACGGCTCAAGGAGGAACAATCGGGGCGGTACTCCTGGCAGCGCGACCTTCGTGGCAGGATCGCCGAGGCGCTTAAATCCTCCAAGGACCACGAAGGGCTCAAGGCGGCCCTGGAGCGCCAGGGCGTGAAGGCGGTCAAGGGCGAGAACGGGCGCTACCGTTTCGAGTTCCAGGACCGCCACGGCTTGCCGCACACCGGGGTCAAGGCCGAACAGCTCTACAAGGGGACCTCCGACCGCATCGTCCTTCGCCTCCACGAAAACGCGGAACGGACCACAGTCCCCAACCTCGCCCAGGCGGCGGGACGGGAGGCGGGCGGGCTGGTCGCCGCCCTCATGCGCCAGGTGGAGTCGGCTTCCCGGGAGCACCACGGCGGTCGCTCGGCGGAGGGAGTACCCACGCGGGAGGACCTGCGGTACGAACGGCCGCGACATCACGAAGGACACGAAGACCGGACGGAACGGTGGTAGCCCCTTTCGGTGGCTGCCGCAGGAGGGAGCAGTTGATGGGCAACGTCACGCAACCACGGCTCGAACACCGCTCGGAGGACGTGCAGCGCACTCTTCTCATCGCAGGCGCGGCCACCCTGGCTTCCCTGATGTGGCTCGGAGGCGCCGTCGAGTTCGCTCCCTACCTCAGGGCCGCGAAGGGCACCAAGGCGGCCTTCATGGCGAAGCTATTGATTTGGGACCACAACGCTCTTACCAGAATCGTCCTCAATCCCTTTCTGGCAAGGCC
>JBBIKI010000139.1:0-1519 GCA_037445535.1 Acidobacteriota bacterium
GGGCGGCCACGGTGGGCCGCCCCTACGGACGAAAGATCAGCATGGCGTCGCCGTAGGAGTAAAACCGGTAGGCCAGGCGGACGGCTTCGCGGTAGGCCTGGAGGGCGCGTTCGCGGCCGGCGAGGGCGCTCACCAGCATGAGGAGGGTGGAGCCGGGCAGGTGGAAGTTGGTGAGGAGGCCCGAAATGGCCCGGAACCGGAAGCCGGGGGTGATGAAGAGCTCCGTTTGGTCCGCGCCGGGGCGGACCTTGCCGAAGCGCACCATCTGGTCTTCCAGGGTGCGGGTGACGGTAGTGCCCACGGCGATCACGCGGCGGCCTTCGGCGAGGGCCCCGTTGAGGGCCGCGGCGGCCTCCTCCGTGATCTCATAGGGTTCGAAATCCATGGCGTGGTCTTCGATGCGGTCCGCCGTGACGGGCTTGAAGGTGCCAGGCCCCACGTCCAGCCGGATGCTCGTGGTTTCCACGCCCCGGGCGCGCAGGGCCGCGAAGACCCTGGGGGTGAAGTGGAGGCCCGCCGTGGGGGCGGCCACGGAGCGGCCCTCGCGGGCGAAGACCGTCTGGTAGCGGCGGGTGTCGCTGGCATCGGCGGGGCGGGAGATGTAGGGCGGAAGGGGCACGTGGCCGTGGCGGCGAAGCAGGCCCTCCATGGAGGCCCCCAGGGGACGCACGAGGCGGCGCCCCTGGCCGAGGACGGCGGTGACCTCGATGGCGCGGCCCGCCTCGTCCAGGTGGACCACGGCGCCCTCGCGCAGGCGCTTGCCGGGCCGAACGAAGGCCTCCCATAGGTCATCCTGCCCCGAGGGCCTAAGGAGGAAGACCTCCGCCTCGCCCCCGCCAGCCCTGGTACCGAGCAGGCGGGCCCGCACCACGCGCGTGTCGTTCACCACGAGCAGGTCGCCCCGAGCCAAGAGGGACGGCAGGCCGCGGAACGCGCCGTGCACGAAGGGGCCTTCAGGGGGCACCACCAGAAGGCGCGAGGCGTCCCGCGGCACCGCTGGGCGCTGGGCGATGAGGCCCGGAGGAAGGTCGTACTCGAAATCCGAACGCAGCATGAACCCCCCAGAGAAAAGGGGATTTCACCACAAAGAGGCCAGGAGCACAAAGGCAAGGGGGGAAGGGTTCGCCTCGTCCGTCATCCTGGCAAGCGAAGCGCGCCCAGGATCAGTCCCCGGTCAGTTCCCGAGTGAGATCCCGCATGGTTGGATTCTTGACCGCGATGAGCGCGAGCTTCTCGGCTCTGCTCATGTTCTTGATTTGTTTCTCTCGAATGATGGCGCCCCTTGGTGACTCAGCGGCTTCATAATAAAGCAACTTGTGAAGGTGGTACCTCTTCGTGAACCCGTCCGCCAACTCGTGCTGGTGTGCGAAGAGCCTTCGAATCAGATTATGGGTCATTCCCGTGTAGAGGGTTGGACGGTTATTGCCCATGATGTATACGAAGAAGTATCGGCCGAACATACACAAATACTAGCAGAATGCTGGATTCCGGACAAGCCGGAATGACGGCACCGCGGGGG
>JBBIKI010000139.1:1619-4705 GCA_037445535.1 Acidobacteriota bacterium
AAATACTAGCAGAATGCTGGATTCCGGACAAGCCGGAATGACGGCACCGCGGGGGAGGATCAATCCTCCTGGGCTCACCGCAGGTGTTCCTTCCGCCACTCGTGGAGGAAGGCCACGGCCTGGCCGCGGGTGGCGATGTCGCCGTCCACCTGGCGCTCCATGAGGGCGTCGAGGGCGAGGCCCAGGTCGCGGCCGGGGCGCTGGAGGCCGAGGATTTCCGCCGCTTCGAGGCCGTTCACGAGCTTGGGAATGCGCCGAAGGGCGGGGCCTTCGCTGGCGGCCAAGGCCAGCACCTCCCGGGACAGGGCCTGGAGGCCCCGGAGGTTCTGATCCATCTCGGCGCCCCGGGCAGCAGATTTGTCTGCGTAGGCCAGGGCCAGGAGGAGGTCAAGGCGGTCGCCCATGGAGTGGATGAGGCGCCGCAGGGCCGTGTGGCGCGGGGAAGTTTTGAGCTGGGCGAGGGGCCGGAGGTGGTTGAGGCAGAGGTCCGCCACCTCCTCGATGACGGCGTTGGGGAACTTCAAGCGCCTGAGGGCCGCGCGGGCCACCTCCGCGGAGGGCTTGGGATGGCCGTAGAAGTGCACGCGGCCCGCTTCGTCCACGGTGCGCGTGCTCGCCTTGCCCGTGTCGTGCAGGAGGCAGGCCAGCCGCAGAATTTCCATGCGCGGCGGGGGGAAGGGCTTGAGGCCCAGGGACGCAAGCCAGGCGGGGGTGCCGTCGCAGGCCTCCACGGCCAACAGGGTGTGTTCCAGCACATCGGCGTGGTGGTACCCGTTCTGGCCGAGGCCGTCCAGGGCCTTCATCTCGCTGAAGAGGACGAAGAGAACGCCCGAGGCGGCCATGCCGCGAAGTGCCATGCCCGCCCTGGACGCCTGGAGAAGCCGCTCCAGCTCCGCGTGCAGGCGCTCGGGGACCACGTCCAGCAGCATGTCCCGCTGGTACGCGAGGAGGGCGAGGGTGGTCTCCTCCAAGTGAAAGCCCTCGAGCTGGGCCAGCATCCGGTAGGCTTTCACGATGCGGGCGGGGTCGTCCGAAAAGGCGGAGGGGGACGCCATTTTGATGCGCCGGGCCGCGAGGTCGCCGAAGCCGCCGAGGGGATCCAGGAACCTGTCCCTCTCGGGGTCGTAGGCGATGGCGTCGATGGTGAAGTCCCGCCGGAAGAGGTCCTCCTCGATGGAACTCCCCGGCAGGCCCACCCAGTCCAGGGAGAAGCCTTCCAGCGGGATGCGGTAAGTGGAGTTGGCCTCCTTGCCCAGGGAGATGACCTTGCTGCCGAACCGCTCGGCGAACCGGAGGGCCATGTCGTAGGGGCGCGCCGTGGCGAAATCCAGGTCCTTGGGGACGAGGCCCAAGGCCATGTCCCGAACCGCCCCGCCCACCAAGTAGATGGGATCCTCGCCCGAGGCGGCCTCTTCAAGGACGGGCGCGAGCAGGGGGTGGGACTGCATGGCCTGTTCGAGGCGTGTCTTCATGGATGAGGCCTCACTGAGTGTAAGTATAACGTCCTCGCCGATGCAGCGCCAATGTGAGGAAGGAAGGAAAGTCGTGAGCGGGGAGCAGGGAGGGTGGAATGGCACCGTCCAGCCAACCCCGCATCCCACCGCCCCCACGTCCGCCCGCCCGAGAATGTGATCAAGAGCACGACCGAGCGGCCCTCCGCTGGGCAAGGCAGGGAATCTGGATTATATTGTGACCAAGCCGTTCATCCTGGAGGAGTTTCAGCGTTGGCGGCCATGCGGGGATGCGGCGGTGGCGCTTTGAAGCCCGATAAGGAGGGGGCAAGCCATGAGAAAGATATTGGCTGTTTTGGCGGGAGCGGTGCTGATCACGTTGCTGGCGGCGTGCAACCTTTCGGACATGTTCAAGGGAAAGACATCCGACCAGCAATCCTCGCAAAACCCTCCGCCCCCTCCGGCCGCCGATAACCAGGTGCCGCCGCCCCCGCCGCCCGCGGGCAACCCTCCCGGGTCCAACCAGGGATACCAGGGCGGCAGCGCCTCGGGGCAATACGCCTCCGCGAGCAATGCGCCTCAGGGGAACTACCCTCAGAGCTCCGGCTACGGAAACCAGGGGCCGAACCAGGGCTCCTACGTCCCGCCGCCCCCCCAATACTCCACGTCGCAGATCGACCAGATGGTGGCGCCCATCGCCCTCTACCCGGACGCCCTCATGACACAGGTCCTCATGGCCGCGGCCTACCCCTATGACGTGGCGGACGCGGACCAGTGGCTCCAGTCGAACCGCGGCCTCAGCGGACCTTACCTGGATGACGCCCTTGCCACCTCCCGTTGGGACCCGAGCGTCATCGCTCTCTGCAAGTTCCCCACGGCCCTGGACAGGATGGCGGGGGACATTCAGTGGACCACCGATCTGGGCAACGCCTTCATCTATCAGAAGAACGACGTGATGTACGCCGTTCAGCGGCTCCGCCAGGAGGCCTACCGGAGCGGCCACCTGAGGACGTCGCCCCAGCAGCGCGTGGTTGTGGAGCCGCAGTACATCGTGATCCAGCCCTACACGCCCAATGTCTACTACGTTCCCTATTACAACCCCACGATCGTATATGGGAGCGCCTGGAACTACCCCAACTACTACTATCAATCCGTGTATGCTCCGCCGCCGTCGCCCGGCTATGCCTTCGTGAACGGCTTCGCGTGGGGGGCCGGTGTGGCCTTCGGCAACGTTCTCTTTGGTGGTTGCGATTGGAACCGCCGGGACGTCTACGTGAACAATACCGTCGTGTACAACAACACGATTTACCGGAATACGGACTACTACCACCACCGAGACATGTACCAGGGCCAGATGCAGGGGAACTGGGCCTACAACGCCCACTACAACAGCCCGCAGGAAGGGTTCGTCCGGGCGCCCTATTCGGGAAGGGCCCACGGTTCCATTCGCGGCCTGCCTGAAAACATGGTGAGGGGTGGCAAGCACGCCGCCTATTTGGGAACCAACTACGGCCAAGGCGGGCAACGCCGTATGCAGGGCCAAGGCCAGGGCATGAACAAGATGCAAGGCCAGGGTCAGGGCATGAACAAGATGCAGGGCCAAGGCCAGGGCATGAACAAGATGCAAGGCCAGGG
>JBBIKI010000140.1:0-4697 GCA_037445535.1 Acidobacteriota bacterium
TTCGTCGTTCCCGCCGACAGCGTGACCAACACTCACGGACTTCTGGGAATGAGGGAGAGGGCTCAAATGCGCGGCTGGAATCTCGAACTTATAAGTACTCCCGGTGAAGGAACCCGCGTGAGCATCGTCGTTCCCCTGTCTCGAAAATTTTTGACGGCGAAGGTTTGAGCCATGCGTCCCATTCGGGTTCTCATCGTAGATGACCACCCCGTCGTTCGTGAGGGATTGCGGGCCCTCCTAGGCACTCAGAACGATATGACGGTCGTAGGCGAGGCTGCCACGGGCAAGGAAGCCCTCCTTCGGCTGAAGGAGGACTCTCCCGATATCGTGCTTCTTGACCTCATGCTGCCTGATGCAAATGGCCCAAGCGTGGTAGAGGCATTACTCAAGGAACGTTCTATGGTCAAGATCATCCTGGTCAGCAGCTTTGCCGGAGAAGGTGATGTCCGTTCCACCCTTGAGGCTGGTGCGAAAGGGTACTTGCTCAAAGGTGCTCCGAAGGAAGAAATCTTCGCCGCCATACGTGGCGTCTTCAGCGGCCTGCTGTTTGTCGCCCAATACGCCGCTGAGCGTCTCGCCGCAAGCACTCACATGCAGAAACTCACCGATCGGGAGCTGCAGGTCCTGGAGCTGATTGTCGCCGGACGGTCAAACAAGGAGATCGCCAGATCGTTGGGGGTGGGGGAAGGAACGATCAAGAGCCATGTCCATAACATCCTCGAAAAGCTAGGGGTCCGTGATAGACCAGCAGCCATCACGACCGCCATCAAAAAGGGCATCGTTAGGCTCTAATACCACTTCCACACTAATACCACTTCCACATTGACACATTACTAATAATACCTTACATTCTTCCTGCGGTTAGCCTGGAAGCAGGAGGAATGCATGGGCAGAAGGAAGGCATCTTCATTCGTGGACCCGGCAACGCTAGCGCGTGCTGAGGGCGATCTCGATCATCTGCCTCAGGGTAGAGTGGCCTTGCGCCTGTTGGCCGTCATTGCGGCGGGGCAGGACCGCAGGCTCGATGATGTGGCCTCCTTCTTTAGGACCACGCGGCAGACTGTGGCGATCTGGATTTCGCGCTACCGGTCAAAGGGCTTGGCTGGGCTGACCGATTTGCCCAAGGGGCACCGGCGGGCAAGCCTGTCGCGGATCCAGGTGAAGACGATCCAGCACTGGGTCGAAAGAGGAGAGTCACCTTCCGGAGAGCCCGTCCATTGGACCATCGCACTGTTGCGAGAGGCGATCCTGAAGGCCTTCGGTGTCACCCTCGGAAAGACGCGGGTCTGGTCGCTCCTGCGGGAGTGGGGCTACCGGCTCAAGGTGCCTCGTCCCCGCCACACCAAAGTCACACCAAAGCCACACCGAAGGCCGAGAAGGCCTTAAAAAAATAAGTTCAGTAATTCCCTGTCGGGATGAACTGCTGCACCTGGAATGTAGTAGATGGCTTGACGATTGTATTGACGATTGTATTGGGCTCTGCCTCGCTTGCTGAACCACTCTTCAGAGTCCTGTACTTGCTCACCCGCTCTGGTTCGCCTCAAGCCACGCGGCGCCCTTTTGAGTCAACCGGTACTGCTGTTTGCTGCTACGCGGCTTATCGGGGATGGTGCGCTCAATCAATCCTTGATCGAGAGCAGGCAGCAGATAGCTCTTTCGAAAATGTTCAGCGTCCTTCAGCTTCAGTTTAGCCTGAATCTCTTTCCGTGTTTTGGGCACTCCCAATTCGAAAAGAACTGCTGCGACTTCCGGGGTGACTTCCGGGGTACTTCCGGGGTACTTGGGGGGGACTTGAGGGGTACTTCCGGGAATATCCATCCCTCGTCCAGATACAGGTCTCCAAAGGGTTTGAACGAACTGTCCACCGTCCTGCCTGAACTCAGGTTCTGGAAGGCCTGCCTCCCGGCAGAGGGTAATCATGTCGAGAATGCCCGTACCCGCCTTATCGATGTACCGGGCTAAAAAAAGCGATTCGGCCAGGAGCGGGTTTCTCGGGATGGAGGCGTGGGGCGAGCGGAGCAGGGCGGGCGTGAGAACGGCGGGTAGCTCGCCGGGGTTCCAGATTTCGAGGCGGTCCGAGAAAAGCTGGACCTGAATGGACGCCCCAGAGGCATAGTCTCGGTGGGCCACGGCGTTAACGATGGCCTCGGCCACTGCCGCGCGCGGCAGTTCATAGGCCACGGGAGCCTCGGGCCCCTCGGCACGCGTTCCCACAGCACGAGTGATCTTGGACATCACAAAGTCCACTGCCTGGTCCACGAGCTCAAATACGGTTCCTTTGTAAATCTGGTAGGACGGGATGGGCTTGGCAACCTCTTTGCCGTGGAAGTGGAGGCACTTCACCTCCGAGGTGATCAGAAAGCGCTGAGGCTCTTTCCCAAAGAGGAGTACAGCGGCATGACTAGGGAGGTCCCGCTCAAGAAGATTCAGGTGGGTGAGCGCAACGGGCACGGGCGCGGTAGGCGCCAAGGCATACCCTCGCGCGGCCTGAGCCCGTTCGAGAAAAGCGGCCACCTTGTCCGGAGCGATATCTTCCAGGGTGGCCCGGGTACAAGCGGCGGCATCGAAAGGGGTGGTTCGAAGCAACCTCTCCCGTTCGAGGTAGTCCACCAGGCTGGCATAGAGCAATGCCGTCAGCTCTGGGATACTCTCAAAACGTCGCCGGATGATCTGCGCATCTGCCTTTCGGACGAGCGCCTGCATTTTGGGATGCCGGTCTTGGTCGTCCAGCTCTTTGATGAAGATGAGCCGCTGTTTTCCGCGTCTCGTCGCCTCATCAAACTCGCGCTCCGTGGGCGAGATGCCCTGGGCATCCTCGGAGCCATATGCCTCGCCGAGAAGGCCCACATAGACGGTGCACCGATTCACCTCATCAAGGTAGACCTCGTCGGCGCGGCGATCCTGGGCGGACAAGTCTTCGAAAAGAAAGGCCGTGAAGTAGCGGCTGAAAAGCGGGTCACCCTCGATGAAGGCTTTCACCGCGCGGCGCTCGGCTGCCAGTTCACCCTGAACGCTGCTAATAAAGACGGACCCTTTTGTCATACTTGCTCCACCCGTCTATCAATGGCCGATCCAGAGTTTCCAACGACCCAAAATTACCGCCATCCGTTACAACTTCTTGATTCTCGGCTGAAACACCTTGGTGAACAACTCCAGGTGCTTCCGAAGCCATTCGTGTTGGGCTGGCCATTGGGACTCGTCGAGCCAGTCGGCGGACTTTCTGAGGTAGATTCGCGACATCTTGGCGTTTTCGGGATTGTACCAGACGAGACTCTCGCCGATTTCCTGCTCAGTTGCGTCCTTTTCCCCGGCTAGCCGCGCGAACCACTGCTTTGCATTCATGCCATTGAGATAGAGCTCGACTCTCAGCTCTGGCCCACCCCCTTCCTGGCTGGAATCCCAGGTGGAGGCGATGGAGGCCAAGTGCGCCCCGGTCCGACCCAGCGAATGGTTCATCCAGTGTTGAGGGAAGGGCTTCTGGCACCGGATTGAGCTGTGTTCTTCCATGTAATCTCTGAAGGCGATCCAGAACTTGAGCTGGGCTTGCTTGTGGGAGGAGAGCTCGCCTCCTTTGGCTGCTGCGGTCTGAACCCGCTTAGTCCAATCGTTAGGCTTGGAGACGATATTGAACTTGGGAGCGATGGGCGAGTCGCCGATGCGCCAGAGTTCCACTTCCAAGCCGAAGAAGTTCACGCCGTCATCGGTCTTCTCGTTGAGCCAATCCAAAGCCGCCCGGTGCTCGTCGGTAAACCGCTCCGCCACCCAAATAATCGTTACGGCTTCAAGCCCGGCTGCATAGGTAAGGAGCTGCCCGAGGTGCCCATGATCCGTGCGTTCAAGCTGGTTCTCGATGAGCACCCAGGAGTCATCCAATGTGTTCTTGCAAAGAAGGTCAGCGCGGAACGGTCCGACGTCCTTCTCCTGGTCCTCAAGCTCCAACTCCAGGCCGATCGCGTCCCCAAGCAGCCTGAGGTTCTCTTCCTGCCCAAGCCAGGGCGTGAAGTGCCCTGATTCACTCGCCCACACCTTGCGAAGGCTGACCCGCTCTAAGCGGCCCAGTTCATTCTGGCCCATCTCTCTTCCCTCCAAGCCGCAGTCTCGCATCGAGACAATCGGCTGCAAATTGAGCGAAGAAAGCAATGACTTCGGAAACTCGTCGAACATGCGCCATGTAAGCCTCGGCCATTTCCAGAGCCTTCCGCGTTGACACAGGGAAGGAGGCTAGTCGCTCGTTAAGGATGAGGAAAACGCGATCGCCTTCGACCACCCGAGAATTATCGGCCTCGTCTGAAAGCAGGCCCGGATGGCGGATGAGCATGAGGCCATGCTTGAGCTTGTTATGGGCTTCCTTCACACCTTCACTTTGGTAAATTTTCACGAAGCTTCCGAGCACGTCACGGACACCTTTGTCCGCATAGCTCTCTGCCGCTGCATCGCAGTAAAACGCTTTGCTCACGGCCTCGGCCGATGGTAGGCCCAAGAAGCTCATCCAATCAGGTGCTGCGTCAAGCGCAGCCACGAACTCTGGTACTTCCCTCGGCTTATACCTGAGCATTCCCTCGATGATGCCTCCATATTCGTTACGCGGAGACAGGGCACGGAGCAACGCCCCAGCTGCTTCGCAGGAACGTACCAACTCGGAATGGAGGACCAGCAGAAGGTAGGACACTCGGTCGAAGTCTTTCTCCTCGTAGGCC
>JBBIKI010000141.1:0-4663 GCA_037445535.1 Acidobacteriota bacterium
GGCACGGGACCGGCCACCAAGCCCCGCGCCTCCGTGAAGAGCGGCCTGCGCAACGCGGCCTACGCCCTGCTTTCGGGAGCCGACGGCTGGATGTTCGACGGCGAAGACGCCCTCGGACAGGTGCAGACCATGGCCCTGGACAACCAGCGCAACCTCAAGCTCGCCATCGCCGGTGATCCGCTCTTCCTCGACGTCGCCAAAGAGGTAGCCGGCGAGATGAACGCGTGGGCTCAAGGATTCTTCGGCCGGCCCATCATCGCCCACTGGCGTGAGCAGCTCCGGTTCACCACGAAGATCTTCCGCTGCCGGGGCCTGCACCTGGACGACCGCCACGTGCGCGAGACCGGCGGCTCGGGCTTCTCGGCCTCCATCGTGGACCTGGTCCTCTACGTCGTGAACAACCACGACCGGCTTCGCGCGGCGGGCTCCTCCGTGGCCCTCTACCTCCCCAAGATCCAGACCGCGGAGGAGGCGGCCCTCTGGAACGACATGCTCACGGCCCTTGAAACCCACCTCGGGCTCGCGGCGGGCACCATCAAGGCCTACGTTTTGGTGGAGCAGGTCGAGGCGTCCTTCCAGCTCATGGAGATCCGCGCCGCGCTCTCGCCCCATTTCGTGGGCTTCAACACGGGGCGCTGGGACTACATCAACAGCCTCTCGGACGCGCTCTCGTGGGACCCCGCGTTCGTCAATCCCAACATCGACGCCATCACCATGACCTACGGCTACATGCGGACCTACGAGGACCGCGTTCGCCGCGCCGTCAACACGCCCGACCGCAAGGGGCGCTTCGCCCTCTGGCAGGGCGGCATGGAGACCAACATCCCCGTGGGCACGCCCGAGGGGGTAGCCGCGGGCATGAAGCGAGCCGTGGCGGGGGCCGAGCGCGAGCAGCGCGAGGGAGCCAGCGGCAAGTGGGTGGCGCACTGGAAGATGGTCCACATTGTCCGGCCCGTGTGGGAGAAGGCGGGCGAAGCGAACCAGCTCGGCAGAGCCTTCCCGCGCCTCACCTACAGCGATGAGGACGCCGCGGGCCTGGCGCTCCTGGAACCCGCCCCCCGCACCGTCCGCGGCGCGAGGGACCTGCTGAGCGTGGCCCTCCAGTACGGCAACGCCTTCGGCCAGGGCTTCCAGGCCGCCGCCCTCAAACCCTCGGATTTCTTCGGCGACGACGGCATCCTCTATCTCATGGAGGACATGGCCACGGGCGAGATCCGCCTCAGCATCCTCTGGGAATGGCTCCACAAGGGCGCGGCGCTCACCGAAGGCGACGCGGCGACGGGAGCCAGGGCGGGCTCCCCCTTCAACCTTCCGCTTTTCGAGCGCCTGTTGGAGGAGGAGTACGCCAAGCTCAGGCTGGCCGGTGACCGCGACGTGCACGACGACTCGAAGGACACGACCCTGCCCATCGCGCGCGCCATCGTGAAGGCTTACGTCACGTGCGGCGTGAAGGCACCCTGGTACGTGGACCTGCTGAACCTCAACCTCGACAACGACGATCTGCCCATCTCCGAAGGACGCATCGCGCGCTACATCGAGGCGTTCCGGCGCGACGGTACGCGCATCACCGAGAATCTGGACTTTGAAGGATAGGCGGAGGCATCCATGACGCCCTTTGACCAGGCCGTGGCTGACACGCAGAGGTGGTTGGACGGCCCGAGGTTCGCGGGCATCACGCGCCTCTACTCGGCGCGCCAGGTGGTGGAACAGCGGGGCACCATCCCCGCGGACTATCCCGTGGCGCGCGAGGCGGCCTCCGCCTTCTACGGCCGCCTCCGCCAGCTCTATTCCGAAGGCCGGAGCATCACCACCTTCGGGCCCTATTCGCCGGGCCAGGCCGTGACCATCAAGCGCATGGGCATCGAGGGCATCTACCTGGGCGGATGGGCCACTTCCGCCAAGGGCTCCGTCAGCGAGGACCCGGGATCGGACCTCGCGAGCTACCCGCTGGGCCAGGTGCCCGACGAGGCCGCCGCCATCGTCCGCGCCCTCCTCACGGCGGACCGCAACCAGCAGTACCTTCGCTCACGCATGAGCGAACGGCAGCGCACCGAGACCCCCGCCGTGGATTATCGCCCCTTCATCATCGCCGACGCGGACACGGGCCACGGGGGCGACCCGCACGTGCGCAACCTCATCCGCCGGTTCGTGGAGGCGGGCGTCCCCGGCTACCACATCGAGGACCAGCGGCCCGGCACCAAGAAGTGCGGCCACCAGGGCGGCAAGGTGCTCGTGCCCTCGGACGAGCAGATCAAGCGCCTCAACGCGGCGCGCTTCCAGCTCGATGTCATGGGCGTACCGGGCATCCTCGTGGCCCGCACCGACGCGGAGGCGGCGAATCTTCTCGACAGCCGCGGCGACGAGCGCGACCAGCCCTTCATCCTCGGCGCCACCAACGTGAGCCTGCCCGCCTACAAGGCGGCCTTCCTGGCCCTCATACGGCGGTTCTTTACGCGCGGCGCGGCCGAGATCAACGGGCATCTTCTGTACGCCCTCTCCGAGGAGGAATTCGCCGCGGCGGACGCCTGGCTGGACCGCACCGGCCTCGGGGCTTTGGTGGACGAGGGGGCGGCGGCCTGCAAAGGCAAGCCCGGCCCGGACGTGGACGCCCTCTTTGACGCGGCGGCCTCCCGTTGTCTTGAGATCTGGGAATCGGAGTCAGGATTGGAGACTTACGGCGAGGCCGTGGCCGAGGTGCTGGAGTTCAGGGCCGCCGAAGGCGAAGTGCTGGAGATGGGAGCGGATCAATGGCGCGCCTTCGCGCGCACCGCCTCCTTCTACGCCGCGAGGAGGCAGGCCAAAGCGCTGGGCGTGTCCATTGTGTGGGACTGCGAGCACGCCAAGACGCCCGAGGGCTACTACCAGGTCCGGGGGGGCATCGAGTACGCCATCGCCAAATCGCTCGCCGCCGCGCCCTTCGCCGATCTGGTTTGGATGGAGACGGCCACGGCCAACCTGGGCGAGGCCCGCCGGTTCGCCGAGGCGGTCCATGCCGCCTTCCCGGACAAGATGCTGGCCTACAACCTTTCGCCCTCCTTCAACTGGGACTCCACGGGGATGAGCGACGACGACATGCGCCGCTTCCCGGAGGAACTCGGCGCGCTGGGCTTCGTCTTCAACTTCATCACCTACGGCGGCCACCAGATCGACGGCCTCGCCTCGGAGGAGTTCGCCACGGCGCTGCGGCAGGACGGCATGCTCGCCCTCGCCCGCGTCCAGCGCAAGCTGCGCCTCGTGGAGTCGCCGTACCGCACGCCTCAGACGCTCGTGGGCGGTCCGCGCCTCGACGCCGCGCTCGCCGCGTCCTCGGGGCGCACGGCCACCACCAAGGCCATGGGCAAGGGCTCCACCCAGCACCAGCACCTCCTTCAGACGGAGGTGCCCAAGAAGCTCCTCGAAGAGTGGCTGGGGATGTGGGCCGACCACTACCGCCTGCCCGAGCCGCTGCGCGTCGAGTTGCGCCCCCACCGCGCCGGGTCGGAGCTGCTGGAGATTGCCCTCGTGGGCAAGAACAGCGAGAGGGAAGCCAACGTCGTCTTCGCGCCCATCCAGGACCGCCAGGGCCGCACCATCCTCTCCGTGCGCGACCAGAACACCTTCGACGAAGCCCTCCGAAAGAAGCGCCTCATGACCCTCATCCACCTGTACCTTGTCCACCGCTACAAGGCCGACTCGGTGCACTACGTGACGCCTACCGAGGACAACCAGTACCAGGCCGCGAAGATGAAGGCCCACGGCATCTTCAGCGAGGTCCAGACCGAGGTGGGCCAGATCATCGTGGCCACCGTCAACCACTCCCGCATCGCCCAGCTCCTCGACCCCGGCCGCGCCTCCCTCACCAAGCTCATCCGCAAGGAAGGGTAGGGGAACACATTCGGATTTAGGAATTCGGAATGCCGAAAGCGGCGCAGCCCGCCCTTTGCCTTCACCCCAAGACCATTCCTTGGTTAGCGCGCATGAACAAGACCCGCCTCACGACAGGAGTGCTTCCATGAGAAGACTCATCGTATCTATGTTTGCGTCACTTGACGGCATCATGCAGGCACCCGGCGGACCGGATGAAGACCCCACGGGCGGGTTCACGCTTGGCGGCTGGATGTTCAGCTACGCGGACGAAAGCATGGACATCTCGGCGGCGGGCTTCGACGGCAAGGATCGCGCGCTGGTGCTCGGGCGCAGGACCTATGAGATATTCGAAGCCTATTGGCCCTATCAGGCTAAAGACGACCCGGTTGCAAGGACGCTCAATGCGGCGAAGAAATATGTTGCTTCGCGCACGTTGACGGTGCTCCGCTGGAACAATTCGGCCCTGCTCCAAGGCGATATCGTCTCCGCGCTCACCGGTCTCAAGGCCCAGCCGGGCCCTGACCTGCAGACCATTGGCAGCGGCCATTTGATTCAAACGCTCCATGCCGCCTCGCTGATCGACGAGTACAACGTGTGGACGTTTCCAGTGGTGCTTGGGCGGGGCAAGCGCCTTTTTGGCGAGACCGCCAAGCCATCGGCGCTGCGGCTCGTTCGCTCCCAGGTATCAACCACGGGGGTGGTGATGAGCACCTATGTGCCGGGCGGCGACATCCAGCCAGGCTCATTCGCGAGTGCCGAGCCGAGCGAGCAGGAGTTGGCCCGGCGCCAAAAGATGGCCAAGGGGACGTGGTGATGT
>JBBIKI010000142.1:0-4642 GCA_037445535.1 Acidobacteriota bacterium
CACATCTAACATATCATCACGAGACGCCGGAGCCGAGCCTCCCGCGCTGCATGTAGCAGCTAATCGGGAAGTGCACGCAGGCCTTCAACCGGCTCCACCTGCGGGCGGGGCACATGTTCCGGGGGCGGGCGACAACGCTTGCCATGGAGAAGGACTGCCTATTGATAGGGGCCGAGTAATGGGTGACCCCATCCTTTAACCAATCTTCTTACTTTCTCCGTGGTGAATTCTTTCTCTTCCCGGAATGGCGAACGCCTCGATACTGTTCTCCGGACTGGTCTCTGGAGGACGATTCATCCGCGGAACGGGGGGCATCAGGTCTCAGGTGAGGAGAACACGATGGGCACGTACAGCATCCGCCACGAAGTGGGGATCGAGGCATCGCCGAAGGCCGTCTATAAGGCGCTGACGGAGGTGAATAAGCTGGCGGGGTGGTGGACCTCCGACACCCGGGGCGAGGGCTCGAAGGTCGGAGGCGTGCTGGAGTTCTGGTTTGGCGGCTTCTGCCAGCAGTTCGAGGTGGCCGAACTTCAGCCAGGCAAGCTCGTCCGCTGGAAGGCCACGCGGGAGGAGACCATCGAGGAGTGGGCCGGCACCGAGGTGAGCTTCGCCCTGAGCGCAGGCGAGAACCAGTGCTGGGTCCAATTCGGCCACACGGGCTGGCGCGAGGAAACGGAAACGTTCGCGCACTGTTCGACGAAGTGGGCGGTCTTCATGTTGAGCCTCAAGGACCTCCTGGAAACGGGCAAGGGCCATCCGGCGCCCGAGGACGTGCAGATCAACCACGACTGATGCCGGCCGAGGCGCGTGGGAGCGCGGGGCCCCATCTTGCTTCGCTGGCGGGCTACACCTACAATGCATAGGGAGTTGCCCAAGCTATGGATCTCAAGTCGGTCCTTCGCCTGATCGCCAATCTGAACCAGGAGAAGGCGGAGTACATACTCGTGGGGGCAGGCGCCCTGAACATCCTGGGTGTCGTGAGGGCAACGGAAGACGTGGATTTCTTCATCCGCCCCAACCTGCCGAACATCGAACGGGTGAAGGGCGCCCTTCGCGCGACGTGGGACGACCCCTCCATCGAGGAGATCCAGGCGGACGAGCTTCTGTCCGACTACCCGGTGGTCCGCTACGGGCCTCCCGGCGAGACGTACACGGTGGACCTCATGACCCGTTTGGGGGAGGCTGTTCATTACCAGGATCTGGAGTGGGAGTGGCGCGAACTCGACGCCGTCCCCATCAGGGTGGCTACGCCTGCCACGCTCTACCGCATGAAGGCCGGCACCCTGCGCGCCCAGGACCACCTTGATGCCGCGCTCCTCAAAGAGCTTTACGGCCTGAAGGGGGGAGACGGTGCCGGTTGAAAAGTTCCGCTCGCTTGAAGAAGCCGCGGACGCGCTCAAGAAACGGAAGGACGCGGCCCTGGCCCAGCGGATTGAAGCGTCCTGGGGCCTCGGCGGACTTTTTTCACCCAACCATCCAGACAGGGGCGTTCGAAAGTTTCGGTCCATTGAGGACGCCCAACAAGCCCGGCGAAAGGCACGCACGCTGCCAAACAGGGATGTGTATCCCGGCCCACGGTAACATCAGAATGCATCATCGTTTGAATGCAACGTGGCATAAGAGATCCTTGCACGTTGCCCTATCCTGCTCCCCATGGTCTCTATTCACAAAGCGAGGGCGGGCATGGCGCCCGCCCTCGTGCTGCTTCGCCGGATCTCTGTTCGCCTCTTCGCTGGCCCGCGGGCTCTATCGCCCGGGCACCGCCTTGTACCCGTAGGCGATGACGCCGGACTCGCCGGCCTCCTGGATCTTGCGGAACTCGATGGCGACCTTGAGGCCGATCTCCAGGCGCTCCGGTTCGCAGTCGGCGATCTGGCAGAGGATGCGCGTGCCGTCCGTCAGCTCCACGATGCCCATGCAGTATGGGGCTTCGTCGCCGAAGCCTCGGGGGGCCGTGCGGATGACCGTGTGGGAGACCACGGTCCCCTCCTGGGGGAGGGTGTAGGGTTTGAACGTGCGGCTCTTGCAGGCGTCGCAGATGAGGCGCGGCGGGAAGAAGACCTTGCCGCATTTGGCGCACTTGGCCGCTTCCATGCGGTAGCGCTGGGGGGTGTTTCTGCGGACGATGGCGGGGGTGAGCATCACAGCACCTCCAGGATGTGGACGACGGCGCTGCCGCCGGAGCCGCCCATGTTCTGGGCGAGGCCGCGCTTCACGCCCTTGAGCTGGCGTTTGCCCGCGTCGCCGCGGAGCTGGGTGACGATCTCGTGGATCTGGGCGATGCCCGTGGCACCCACGGGGTGGCCCTTGGACTTGAGGCCGCCGCTGGGGTTCACGGGGAACTTACCGTCGCGGGCCGTGAGGCCTTCGCGGGTGGCCTTGCCGCCCTGGCCCTTCTTCACGACGCCCAGGGCTTCGAGCACGCAGATCTCGGCGATGGTGAAGCAGTCGTGCACCTCGGCGAAGTCAATCTGGGAGGGCTTCACGCCGGCCTGCTTGTAGGCGCTGGCGGCGGCGTCCGCCGTGGACTTGAGCCACGTCATGTCGGCCCGCTGGTGGAGGGCGATGGTGTCCGTGGCGTGGGCCGACCCCGTGATCTTGACGAGGGGCTTCTTCTTGAGCTTCTTGGCCATCTCCAGAGGGCAGATGATGACCGCCGCAGCGCCGTCGGTGATGGGCGAGCAGTCCAGGATGTTGAGGGGGTCCGCCACCTTCACGCTGTTGATGACCTGGTCCACGGTGATCTTCATGCGGTACTGGGCGTGCGGGTTGAGCATGCCGTTGTCGTGGTTCTTCACGGCCACCTGGGCGAGGTCTTCCCGCTTGGTGCCGTAGGTGTGCATGTGGGCCGTGGCCATGAGGGCGTAGAGGCCGGGGAAGGTGGCGCCGTGAAACGCCTCCGCGTCCTGGTCCGCGGCGGTGGCCAGGGCATAGGTGGCCTGGGCGCCGGACACGTCCGTCATCTTCTCCACGCCGCCGCACAGCACCACGTCGTGCATGCCCGAGGCCACGTAGGCGATCCCCGTTCGCAGGGCCATGCCGCCGGAGGCGCAGGCCGATTCCACGCGCACGCCGGGGATGGGCGCCTGGCCGAGATAGTCCGCGAGGAGGGAGCCGATGTGCTCCTGGCCCGCGAAGAGACCTGGGCTCATGCATCCCGCCACGAGGCCGTCGATGTGGTCCACGCCGGCGTCATCCATGGCTTCCAGCGCCGCTTTCACGAAGAGGTCCCGGAGGCTGTCGTTCCACAGCTCCCCGAAGTCCGTCATGCCGATTCCGATGATGGCTACGTCGCGCATGGCCTAGTCCTCCACGTTCTTTCGGATCTTGCGGCGGAACTTCACGTAGGTGCCGTAGTCCAGGTAGAAGGGGTTGGTGTCGAGGTAGTCCCGGGTTTTCTTGGCCCTGCCTTGGACCTTGGGTAGGGCCTTGGTGGCCGTGAAGATGAAGCCGTCGGAGCCGGCACCCGAGCCGAAGGAGCACATGAGGATGGCGTCGCCGGGCTTGGCCTCGTCCAGGATGGCCGAGAGGCCCAGGGGCGAGGCGCCCGAGTAGGTGTTGCCCAGGGTGGGCACGAGCAGGCCCGTCTTCACCTGGTCGTCGCTGAAGCCCAGGTCCTTGGCCATGCGCACGGGGAACTTGCCGTTGGGCTGGTGGAAGACGATGTACTTGAAGTCCTTCGGCTTGGCGCCGGCCTTCTTGAGGAGGCCCTCCACGCCGCCGCGCACGTGCTTGAAGTAGGCCATGTCGCCCGTGAAGCGCCCGGCGTGGCGCGGGTAGTGCATGTACTCCCTGCGCCAGAAGTCGGGGGTGTCGCTCATGTAGGAGTACTGGCAGTCGAGGGTGGCCACGACGTTTTTCGTGCCCATGAGGAAGGCCGCGCCGCCCGCCGCCGCTGAGTACTCCAGGGCGTCGCCGGGGGCCCCTTGGGAGGTGTCGGCTCCGATGCCGAAGGCGTACTCCACCTCGCCGGACTTGACCAGGCCGTAGGCCAGGAACATGCCTTCGGAGCCCGCTTTGCACGCGAAGGAGAGGTCCGCGCAGTGGCAGTCGTTGACGGCGCCGATGACCTCGGCCACCGCCGTGCCGCTGGGTTTGACGGCATAAGGGTGGGACTCGGACCCGACGTAGATGGCCCCGACCTTTTCCCCGCTGATGCCCGCCCGCTTCATCGCGTTGCGCGCCGCCTCCACGGCGATGGTGATCACGTCCTGGTCCGGCCCCGGGACCGATTTTTCCCGAAGCATCAGACCTTTCTTGTAGCTGGGCGCATCCGCTCCCCAGACCTTGGCGATCTCTTCCACCTTGATCCGGTAGCGGGGAATGTACGCCCCGTATCCCACGATTCCGACCATGAATGCCTCCTCGTTCAAACGCTGGGAGTGGCACGGCGAGAAAGAGAGTAATGTACTGGTTTTTCAGCGGGGAGGCAAGGACCGGGCCTGGTTCCCGCCTTAGAACCATGGACCGAGCTTGCTCGAAAAGGAGAGGGCGCCACGCGGCGCCCCATCTGTCGTGGTCTCGATTCTTACTTTTTACTTTTCAGTTTTCACTATTTCCACTTCAACGGCCGCCCCGGCCACCACCACCGCCGCCGCCACCGTTGCCGCCGCTTCCTCCGCCGTTACCACCGCCGCCACCG
>JBBIKI010000143.1:0-4612 GCA_037445535.1 Acidobacteriota bacterium
TCGCAGACCTCGATGGCGATCCAGGCCAGGTAGGCGTGGGAGCCGTGCATGGGGTTGCGGAGCTGGAGGGCGGCCACCGTGTTCCAGCCGCGCTCCTCGAACATCTTGCGGGATTCGGCGGGGCGCTGGTAGAGGCCTTTGAACTGCTCGGGGAAGTAGGACTCAGAGAGCACCTTGACGGGGCCCGCCAGGTTCACGTCGGCCTGCTCCATGACCATCTTCACGCCCGGGTGCGCCATGTCGGTGGTCTTGTAGACCTGCTGGCACTCGTGGGTCTTGTCGATGGCGTACTTCTCGGTCACCTTCATGGTGGCCATGAGGGTATTGGTCTCCGTGTCCCAGAGCGCCACTTCCTCGTTGAGCTTGATGGAGTCGGCCAGGGCCTTCTCGGCGGAGAGGGTGATGGGGATGGGCCAGAAGAGCCCGTTCTTGGAGGGCATCTTGTACTCGTCGCAGACGCCCTTCCAGTCGGCGTAGCCCATGAATCCGTCCAGGGGCGTGAATCCGCCGATGCCCATCATGATGAGATCGCCGGTTTCGCGGCTGGTGATGGGAACTTTCTTCAGGCTTTGGGCCTTCTTGATCTCTGCCTCAAGCGCCGTGCCTTCTAGCAGGAGGCACTTGAGTTCTTTACTGCCATGCGGGGGGACCAGCTTGCTCATGGACGACCTCCTTAAATTGGGTTTTCGACAACCACTCTTCCGATGTGCTTCTTCCTCAAGGTCAGGTACCCTACTCGGCCAGGCGCTCCCTGACCGACAAAGCGATCTTGTAAAACACGGTGATCATGAGGAGGCCGATGGCCCAGATGGCCACCACGATGGCCAGCTCTGGCGCCGTGGGCACGTACCTCGTGACCACGCCCATGGGTGACGGCGTGAAGCCGCCGATGATCAGCCCGAGCCCCTTGTCGATCCACAGCGACGCGAAAACCATGACGCACGTCACCGCCAGCACCTTCTCGTTCCTCCGGTAGCCCGGTACCAGAAGGAGGAAGATGGACGCCGCGGCGAGGATCATGGACGTCCACATCCAGGGCACGAGCGGCGCCTGCCCCTGCAGGCCCACAAAGAGGAACTTGAAGTGCTCCATGTGCTCGGGGATCTGGCTGTAGAAGACCGTGAAGATCTCCATCAGGACGAAGAAGATGTTCACGAGCATGGCGTAGGTCACGATCACCGCCAGTTTCTGGATGGGCTCGGACCCCACGTCGAACTTGGTGAGCTTGCGGATGATCATGCACAGGAGGATCAGGAGGGCGGGGCCCGCTGCGAAGGCCGAGGCCAGAAAGCGGGGCGCCAGGATGGCCGTGAGCCAGAAGGACCTTCCCGGGAGGCCGTTGTACAAGAACGCCGTGACGGTGTGGATGGACACGGCCCACGGGATGGACAGGATGATGATGGGCTTGATCCAGTGCGGCGGAGGCACTTCCTTCCGCTCCGAACTCAGCGTGACGTAGGCGATGAGGGCGTTCAGGCCCAGGTAGCCCGAAAGGGAGATCATGTCCCAGAACATCATGGAACCGGGCGTGGGATGGAGCATCACGTTGAGGATGCGCATGGGCTGGCCCATGTCCACGAAGATGAAGAGCATGCACATGGTGACCGCTGAGATGGCCAGGAACTCGCCCAGGATGGTGAGCTTGCCGAAGGCCTTGTAGTTGTGCAGGTAGTAGGGCAGCACCACCATGACCGCCGAAGCCGCCACCCCCACGAAGAAGGTGAACTGGGCGATGTACATGCCCCAGGTGACGTTCCGGCTCAGGCCCGTGATGCCCAACCCTTCGGTAAGCTGGAGTAGGTAGCAGAGGAATCCCACCAGGATGACCGCGGAGAGGGCGCCGATCCAGGCCCAGTAGCGCTTGCCCCCGACGACCGCTTTCTCGAACATGAACATGGGCCGCACCTCACACTATGTAATAGATCTCGGGTTGGGTGCCCAGTTCGGGCTTGCGCCGGATGGTGAAGTGCTCCCTCAGCAGGGACCGCACCTCCGACGCCGGGTCGTCCAGATTGCCGAAAACGAGGGCCTTCTCGGGGCAGGCCTCCACGCACGCGGGCTTCTCGCCCTTGGCCAGGCGCTCCTCGCAGAAGGTGCACTTCTCCACCACGCCCTTGGTGCGCGTGGGGAACTCGGGATCCAGCGCTGGAATCCGCGGGCGCGGGTCGAGCCAGTTGAAGCTCCTGGACCCGTAGGGGCAGGCCGCCATGCAGTACCGGCACCCGATGCACCGGTGCCAGTCCATCATGACGATGCCGTCCTCCCGCTTCCACGTGGCTTTCGTGGGGCAGACGCGCACGCACGGCGGATTGTCGCAGTGGTTGCAGAAGACCAGCACGGGCTTGTCCTTGAGGGCCTCGGCCGTGTAAGGATTCTCCTCGCTGGTGAAGGCGTTCTCGAAGGGCTCCTTCCAGATCCACTTCACCTCGTGGTCCTTGTCCTTGAACAGGGGCACGTTGTGGACCTTGTCGCAGGCGCCGATGCAATCCGTGCAGCCCTCTTTCCTCAGACAGCGCTGCGGATCGATCACCATGGCCCAGCGGGTGGCGGCGCCCGCCGCCGGAGCGGCCTCCTCCCCGGCCTTCGCGAGGGCGCCGATGGAGGACTTCCCCGCGAGTGCCACCGCCGACAGCCCGGCGACGCCAAGGAATGTTCGTCTGTGGATGGTCATCCCTTGCTCCTCTGGACCAGTTTGGGGTCAATGTGGCAGTCCCAGCAGTAGGGTTTGACGCCCGCGTAGTCGTGGCATTTGTCGCAGAACTCGGCCTTGTTGTCGTGGCATTTGAGGCATGTGTTGGTGAGGCTCATGTCATAGCGCTTGCCATTGGCGGCCACGTAGGTCCGGTCGTTCTGGCGCACCACCTGGTCTCTCCAGGTGATGAGCATCTCCATGTGGGACATGCGCATGGTTTCCGTGGGAGCCACGCACTGTTTCTCCGTGGCGGGAAGCTTGAGCTCCGGGGGTTTGGAGGACGTGCCCGAGGCGAGGTTGTACCAGACGGGGAAGGTGATGAGTCCCAGGAAGAGCACCAGGCCGCTGAAGATCAGCCCTCGGTCACGCATGGGCCTCCTCCTTTCCCCGCAGCGGCGTGCCGCGCAGGTCCGTGGTCCGCTCCTTCTCGCCCTTCATCACCAGCGCGTTGCCCACGAACTCGTGGATGCCCGCCACCTCCACCCCCGGCACCCAGTACTCCATGAGGGTAGAGAGGTTGGCCTTGTCGATGGCGCAGATGCACGAGAGGACGTTCACGCCCTTGGTCTCGTGCACGTGCCTCACGGCGTTGGCCCGGGGCAGGCCGCCCCGCATGCGCATCTCGAAGTTCTCGTCCGTGCCCAGGCCCGCGCCGCTCCCGCAGCAGAAGGTCTGTTCGCGGATGGTGTTCTCCGGCATCTCGTGGAAGTTGCGGCAGGTGTTCTTGATGACGTAGCGCGGTTCCTCGAAGAGGCCCATGGCTCGGGCCGGGTTGCACGAGTCGTGGAAGGTCACGTTCCAGTGGTCGTTCCGGGTGGGATCGAGCTTGAGTTTGCCGTTCCTGATGAGGTCCGAAGTGAATTCCGTGATGTGCACCATCTTGGTGGACTTGGCGTTCTCGAAGACGGTTCCCGTGATCGGCGACTTGGGGACCTCCAAGAAGTTCGCGGGGCCGTTCATGGTGTCCATGTATTGATGGATCACCCGCCACATGTGGCCGCACTCCCCGCCGATGATCCATTTCACGCCGAGCCGTTTCGCCTCGGCGTAGATCTTGTTGTTCAGGCGCTTGATCATCTCGTGGCTGGTGAAGAGCCCGAAGTTGCCGCCCTCGCCCGCGAAGGCGCTCCACGTGTAGTCCAGCCCGATCTCGTGAAAGAGCTGGAGGTACCCGAGGAGGGTGTAGTAGTGGGGCGTGCCGAAGTAGTCGGCGGAGGGGGTCACGAACAGGACCTCCGCCCCCTTGCGGTTGATGGGAGCTTCCACCCGGACGCCCGTGATCTCCTCCAGCTCGTCCACGGCGAAATCAATCGAGTCCTTGAACCCGTGAGGCTGGATACCGAGGTGGTTGCCCGTGCGGAAGCAGTTGGCCGCGGGCTCGATGACCCAGTTGATGTTGAGCCCCAGGAGGTTGAGCAGCTCCCGGCCGATCATGGTGATCTCCGCCTGATCGATGCCGTAGGGGCAGAAGACCGAGCAACGGCGGCACTCGGTGCATTGATAGAAGTAGTAGAACCACTCCTTGATCACGTCCTCCGTGAGCTCACGGCCTCCCGCCAGGGCGCCGAAGGCCTTCCCCGCCGGGGTGAAGTAGCGGCGGTAGACGGAACGGATCAGCTCGGCGCGAAGGACGGGCATGTTCTTGGGATCGCCGGAGCCGACGTAGAAGTGGCACTTGTCGGCGCAGGCCCCGCACCGAACACAGATGTCCATGAAGAGGCGGAAGGAGCGGTATTTCTCCAGCCGGTCCTTCATGCCGTCCAGGATGATCTGCTTCCAGTTGGGCGGCAGCTTCCAGTCCTGGTCGAAGGGCTGCCACTCCCTGGGGTTGGGCATGCCGAGGTACTCGATGTTCTTGGCCAGGGCGCTGTAGCAGTAGGTCCCCTTGCGGAAGTCCACGTGGGGGTCCATCCAGCCCTT
>JBBIKI010000144.1:0-1377 GCA_037445535.1 Acidobacteriota bacterium
CCCGCCTCGCGGATGTGGTAGCCGCTGATGGAGATGGTGTTCCACTGGGGCACGTGCTCCTGCGAGTACTCCATGGTGTCCACGATGAGGCGCACGCTCGGCTCGGGGGGATAGATCCACTCCTTCTGCGCGATGTACTCCTTGAAGATGTCGTTCTGGATGGTGCCGCGCAGCCTGCGCAGGGGCACGCCCTGCGTCTCGGCCACCGCCAGGTACATGGCGTAGATCACGGCGGCGGGCGCGTTGATGGTCATGGACGTGGAGACGTCGCCCAGGGGGATGCCGTCGAAGAGGATCTCCATGTCGCGCAAGGTGGAGACGGCCACGCCCTCCTTGCCCACCTCGCCGTCCGCCAGGGGGCTGTCGCTGTCCCGGCCCATGAGGGTGGGAAGGTCAAAGGCCGTCGAAAGGCCCGTTTGACCCTGGTTTAAAAGGTATTTAAACCGCGCGTTCGTGTCCTCCGCCGTGCCCATGCCGGCGAACATGCGCATGGTCCACAGGCGGCCCCGGTACATGGTAGGCTGGACGCCTCTCGTATAGGGGTACTCGCCGGGCCATCCAATGTCGCGGTCGAAATCGGTGGCGTCCAGGTCTTCGGGAGAGTAGAGGGGCTCGATGGGTACGGAGGAGACCGTGGAGAATTCCACGTCCCGCTCGGGGTGACGGCTCTGGTGGGGCTTGAGGGTGCGCTCTTCCCACTGGCGCCGGGGACTCTTCTTGTCGGGGCCGTCCATGTGTGACTCCTCTCGTGGTCGATGGCGGGACGAGGGCCGAGGACGCCACGCCCGGTGCATTCACGGCCATCATTGTGCCACCAGGGAAGGTGCCGTGGAAGCCCCGGCGCCGGTCCCATGCCTCGCGCCTTTCGCGCCGCCGCGCATGCCGCGCGGAGATTCTTGAGGGGCATCTAAGGAGCGAGGTGTGTCATCTTGGCGCGGTTGGACACGCCGAGATGGCGCGGCGCCCCCGCAGCGCTCTGGACCGCTGAAGTACGCCAAGATGCCTGAGCATGGGGCTTCGAGCACGAATGTTTGGGTTTGGCACGGCCATTGCTTTGAATCTGGCCTGGTGTGACGGAGGCTCGAACGATGGCACACGTCAGAAGCGAACAGAATAGCAAGACCGCCGACCCCAAGGCTCCCAAGCCTATCAAGTAACCCCTCCCTTCCCCTCCTCCCTGGTCCAAGGCCCGCCGAGCAATCGGCGGGCCTCCTTCCTTTTGAGGGGAAGGGGAGAGGGGCGATGAGGCGAGACGCGAGACGGGGATGAGGAGATGAGGAGAAACGGCCTGTAGGGGCGGGGCACCGTCCCCGCCCTTGGTAGTAGGGGCGGGGCACCGTCCCCGCCCTTGGTAGTAGGGGCGGGGCACCGTCCCCG
>JBBIKI010000144.1:1477-4597 GCA_037445535.1 Acidobacteriota bacterium
GGCACCGTCCCCGCCCTTGGTAGTAGGGGCGGGGCACCGTCCCCGCCCTTGGTAGCGACGGCGCGGCGGGGCACCAACACGGCGAAGGGCGGGCACGGTGGCCCTCCCCTATTGCCCATTGCCCATCTTTCCCTTCCCTCTCTTTCTTTCCCGCGGCTCGGCTGGTATTGTTAACCCTTGAGGAGATTGGACATGAAAATTGCCCTCGGTGCGGACCACGCGGGGTTTGAACTCAAGGAGTACGTGAAGGGTTTGCTCGCGGGCCTTGGGCACGGCGTGACGGACGTGGGGACGTACGACACGGCCTCCGTGGACTACCCGGACTACGCCCAGAAGGCCTGCGCCCTGGTGCTCGGGCATGAAGCGGAGCGGGCCGTTCTCGTGTGCGGCTCGGGGGTGGGCATGAGCATGAGCGCGAACCGGTTCAAGGGCATCCGCGCCGTTCTCTGCACGGGCCTCTATCTGGCCCGCTTCTCGAGGCTTCACAACAACGCAAACGTGCTGTGCCTGCCGGGCCGCCTCATGGGCAAGGGCCTGGCCGACGAGGTGGTGAAGGTCTGGCTGGAGACGCCCTTCGAGGGCGGGCGGCACGAGCGGCGCGTGGAGAAGATGGACAGGTAGGATGGCGAATGGCGAATTTCGAATTGAGGCCAATGAAGACGCGTCATCACTCGTTTTGCAGTTCCCAATTCGCAATTCTCAATTCGCAATTGAAGGAGAATGGGGGCTACCATGAAGCTAGAAGCCATTTGGAGCGCCGATCCTGAGGCGGGGGCGGCCATCGCGGCGGAAACCCACCGGCAAAACGACCACTTGGAGATGATCGCCAGCGAGAATTTCGTCTCCGAGGCGGTCCTGGAAGCGGCCGGCTCCGTGTTCACCAACAAGTACGCCGAGGGGTATCCGGGCAAGCGGTATTACGGCGGTTGCATCTACACGGACCAGGTGGAGACCCTGGCCATCGACCGGGCCAAGGCCCTCTTCGGCGCTGAGCACGCCAACGTCCAGCCCCACAGCGGGTCCCAGGCCAACATGGCCGTCTACATGACGGTCCTCCAGCCGGGCGACAAGGTGCTGGGCATGGACCTGAGCCACGGCGGCCACCTGACCCACGGGCACCCGCTGTCCTTCTCGGGCAAGCTCTACCATTTCATCCCGTACGGCGTACGCAAAGACACGGAAACGATTGATTACGAGGCCCTGGAAGGGCTCATGAAGGAGCACCACCCCAAGCTCGTGGTGGTGGGGGCGAGCGCCTACCCCCGGTTCATCGATTTCCCGCGCATCTGGGACATGGCCACGGCCCACGAGGTTCTGGTCATGGTGGACATGGCCCACATCGCCGGGCTCGTGGCGGCGGGCGTGCATCCGTCGCCCGTGCCCTACGCCCACTTCGTTACCTCGACGACCCACAAGACCCTGCGTGGTCCGCGCGCGGGCCTTGTGCTTTGCAAGGAGCCCTTCGCCAAGGATCTGGACCGAACCGTCTTCCCCGGCATCCAGGGCGGTCCTCTGGTCCACATCATCGCGGCCAAGGCCGTGGCCTTCAAGGAAGCCTCCACCCCCGAGTTCAAGGCCTACGCCACCCAGGTGGTAGCCAACGCCAAAGTCCTCGGACAGGAACTGGCCAAGAAGGGCTGGCGCATCGTCTCGGGAGGCACGGACAACCACCTCCTCCTCGTGGACGTGTTCAGCCAAGGCATCACGGGCAAGGAGGCGGAGGCCGCGCTGGAGAAGGCGGGCATGACCGTGAATAAGAACACCATCCCCTTCGACACTCAAAAACCCTTCACCGCCTCGGGGGTTCGGGTGGGCACTCCCGCCATCACCACGCGGGGCATGAAGGAGGAGGAGATGGTCCAAATCGCCGCATGGATGGACCGGGCCTTGAAGAGCCGCGCCGATGAGGGGACCTTGGAGGCCATCCGCGCGGAAGTGGAGTTCATGTGCTCCCGGTTCCCCCTCTACTCAAACCTGCGGGAGCAGATCCCGGCGGGGCTGTGACGTGATTCCCCTCCTCTTATCGCCGCCGGCGGGCAGGCCCGCGCGCATTCTGGGCGCGGGCGCGGAGGTGGTCCCCGTCCTCCAGAACCTCTCGCGCGTCTCCTGGCCGGTGATCCTGCACGAGCCTTCGGGCGGCGGGGAGTTGAAGCGGTTTCCGGGGATTCAGGTCGCCGCGGCTGCCCCTGCGGCTCCCGCGCTGAGGCAGGCCTCCCTCGTCTTGATCACCTCGGCCTGCCCCGCGTCCTGGCAAGAGGAGGCGCGGCGCGACCTCGAGGGAAGCGGCGTGCCCCTGTGGGACTCCCTTGATCCCAAGGGGACCACGGTGCGCTTCCCCGTGTGGTTCGTGGGTTCGCCCCTCTCCATGGCCGTCTGGGGCGCGGGCGGGGCCCGGCCTTGGGAAGCGGGGCTGGCGGAAGACTTCGCCCGGGAGATGGGAGGCCTCTTCGGCGGCCTCCTCACGCTGGCCGGGGAGCTGCGCGGCCTCGTGTTCGAAAGCGCCACCGACGAAGCCTTCCGGGAGAAAGTCGTGGCCCAGCTCTCCCGTCCCGAAATCTGGACCCTCCTGGCCAAAGGCGAGTATGACCAGGCGAAGTTGCTCGCGCTGAAAATCATCGGAACGACCACCCGGTCGTTGGAGTGAACGCCACGAGACGAGAAGATGCCGAGGCTGGGAGAGTGGATAGATACTTCGCCGGAGAGCGGTTCGGGCCCCTCATCCCTGCATCCCCCCATCGCCTCCTCTCCTCATCACGACCCTCAAAGAAAGGACCCCCATGGCCATCACCGAACAATCCGTCCTTGAGGCGCTGCGCGTCATCGAGGACCCCGACTTCCACAAGGACATCGTCTCCCTGGGCTTCGTGAAGGACGTGAAGGCCTCGGAGGAAGCCATCTCCCTCCGCATCGTCCTCACCACCCCCGCATGCCCCGTGAAGGACCGCTTCAAGGCCCAGGCCGAGGAGGTGCTGGGCGCGGCCTTTCCCGGCGTCAAGCGCATTGACGTGATCATGGACGCTCAGGTGGCCGCCGCCTCCCGAGCCCCCCTCATCGAAAACCTCCTTCCCCAGGTGAAGATCACCATCGCCGTGGCCTCGGGCAAG
Organism: Acidobacteriota bacterium; assembly: GCA_037445535.1. Lineage (GTDB taxonomy): Bacteria > Acidobacteriota > UBA4820 > UBA4820 > DSQY01 > JAKAJA01. The sequence continues at coordinate 4,582 of JBBIKI010000144.1, forward strand.
GGCGGCGTGGGCAAGT
>JBBIKI010000145.1:0-4513 GCA_037445535.1 Acidobacteriota bacterium
CTGATCGCGAGCTCGCGAGGGGACGGTCGGGTGGGCAAGCAGTGGAATTCCCAGCGGCTGCCTCGGCCATCCAGCGCGCTCATCCGCCCGGTTCCGAATGGCTCTATGACAAACTCTACGCGAGTCCGTCCCACGCGGACCGGTTGCTCCAGGAGGTGGTTGCCCCGCTTGCCTGGGGTGGCCTGGCATCAGGCGCGGCGGACCTCTGGTTCTTCATTCGCTACGGCGACCCGGAGTGGCACATGCGGGTTCGACTTCACGGGACCCCAGCACGCTTGCTGGAGGACGTACTTCCGCTCCTGAACGAAGGAACCGCGGAGCCCATGGCGCATGGGTTTCTTTGGCGACTTCAACTGGACACCTATGACCGGGAAATCGAGCGCTATGGCGGAAACAACGGCATGATCCTGGCGGAAGCTCTCTTCCACCACGACAGCGAGGCGGTGATTCGGCTGCTTGGAATGCTTCGCGGCGACGAGGGCGCCGAGGCGCGTTGGAAGCTGGCGCTCGTTGGGATTGATCGTCTGTTGGCAGACATGGGGTTGGATCTTTCAGCCAAGCACCGGTTGCTCTCGAACCTGCGCGATAGCTTCGCAAGGGAGTTCAAGGTGGGCGGCTCCTTCAAGAAGGGCGTTTCGGACAGGTTCCGAAAGGAGCGTGGCTTCTTGGACAGCCTCTTGGACTCCGAAACCGCCCTCGAAAGCGACCTCGCGCCTAGCGTGAGGATTCTTGAAGGAAGATCCGAGGCGTGGAAGCCGGTCATGCAGGAGCTGATTCGCCAAGCGAAAACTGGGGGTCTAACGGCCTCCCTCGATGACCTGGCGGGCAGTTTCGTTCACATGCACGTCAACCGGATGCTGCGCTCCGCTCACCGGGCGCAGGAGGCGGTGCTGTACCACTTCCTGGCGCAGCTCTATGAATCGAGGCTGGCCAGGGCCAGGAAGGGCGCCTCGGGGGCAGGGGTCGCGGTTGGTTTGCAAAGGTGAAGAGTGAAAGGTGGAGGGTTGAAAGCGGAAAGTGAAGCGTGGAGGGGAATAGGCAAACATCGCCAAGACGGTTGGGCTTGGAATACTTCACCCGCAACCCTCCACCGCTATAACCAGGATTTCCCGGATGGGAACCAGGCAGAAGGCGCCGTTTGTCCGTGAAAAAGCCGCATTCGATCTTTAGAGAGAAGGCCCTCAGCCACCGGATGAACCCGAGGATCAAGGGCGCCCTTCTCAAGATACCCGTCCTCGGGCAATGGGCCCGGCATCCAACGCCCGTCGTGCGGCAGACGACCGGGGCCGACTGCGGCGCGGCATGCCTCGCCATGATCTTGGGTACTTTCGGCAAGAACGTTTCGCTTGCACAGGTGCGGGAGGCCCTGGGCATCGCGCGCGACGGGGTGAACGCCCACGGGATGGCGCAGGTGGCCGAACGGCACGGCCTGCGCGCCCAGGGGGTCAGCCTGGAGCTCGAAGACATGCCGGCACTTCCCCTGCCCGCCATCCTCCATTGGGATTTCAACCACTTCGTCGTCCTGACCCGCTGGACGCGGCGGGGAGGGGTGATCCTTGATCCCGCCGCGGGGGAAAGGACGCTGTCCCGCGAGGATTTCGATGCGTCCTTTACTGGGGTGGCTCTGATTTTTGAACCCGGCGCCCGTTTTGAAGAGCAACCCGCGCCAAGGCGGGAATGGCGCAGGTACCTGAGCCATCTTACTGGCGCGAAAGCGGCACTGGCCAAGGTGTTTGGCATCTCGCTGGTCTTGCAGGGCCTGGGCTTGACCCTCCCCTTGTTGACCGCCGTGGTCGTGGACCGGGTCATCCCGCGCAAGGAGTGAGCGGCCTCTCGGTGATCTCCATGGGTCTGTTGGCCTACGCCGCCTTTTACGGCCTGAGCACCTTCCTCAGAAGCATCACGCTCCTCCATATGCAGACCCGCCTGGACGAGCGGATGATGCTGGACTTCTTCGAGCACCTGCTCGGCCTGCCCTTTGCGTTCTTTCAGGTTCGGTCCACCGGCGACCTGATCATGCGCCTGAGCAGCAACAGCGTCGTGCGGGAGATCCTCTCCCAGCAGTTCTTGTCGCTCGCCTCGGACGGGTTGTTGCTCGCCGGCTACCTGTCGCTCATGGTTTGGTACAGGCCGGTCTACGCCATGATCGTCGTGGCCATCGCGCTGGTGCAGGTTTTTCTGGCCTGGCTGTCGGTTAAGATCATGCGGGAACTCGTCCAAAAGGACGTGCAGGCCCAGTCGAAGAGCCAGAGCTACCTGGTGGAAGCTCTGCGGGGCATCGAGACGGTGAAGGTTTCCGCCGCCGAATCGCGCGTCTTCGGCCAGTGGAGGCGCCTTTTCACGGCGCAGCTCCAGGCCTCTCTGACGCGCCAGAGGAAGGCGGTGCTGCTCAGCACATGCATCGGCTGCCTCAACGTGGCGGGGCCGCTTGCCCTGTTGATCTCGGGGGCGTCTTTCGTGCTCCGGGGAGAAATGAGCCTGGGACAGATGCTGGGATTCAACGCGCTCGCGGCCTCCTTCCTGGCGCCGCTGGCCTCGCTCGTCGGAGGCGCCCAGGGCCTGCAGGTGATTGGCACCCACCTGGACCGGCTTGAAGAAGTCTTCACCGCCCCGCGGGAGCGCGGGAAAAGCCTCGATGGTGCCCGCCAGGAGCTTCACGGATGCATCACCGTGGAGAACGTCTCCTTTCAGTACGGACCACTCGCGCCCCTCGTGGTCCAAAGTGTGAGCCTTGCCATCGAACCCGGGCAGATGGTGGCCATCGTCGGGCCTTCGGGCTCGGGAAAGACGACCCTGGCCAAGCTGCTCATGGGCCTGTACGACCCAACCGCCGGCCGGGTTCTCTATGACGGCCACGACCTGAAAACGTTTGATCTTCAGCAACTCAGGAGGCAGCTCGGCATCGTCCTGCAGGGCAGTTTTCTCTTCAACGACACAGTCAGGCGCAACATCGCGCTGGGCGATCCCGAGATGCCCCTCGAAAACGTGGAGCGGGCCGCAGAACTGGCCGCCATCGCGAAGGATGTCGAAGCCATGCCCATGGGCTACGAGACGCTTCTTTCCGAAATGGCCAGTAACCTGAGCGGTGGGCAACGTCAGAGGCTGTGCATCGCCCGGGCGCTGGCTCACGAGCCGAAGATTCTCCTTCTGGACGAGGCGACTAGCGAGCTGGACACGGTAACGGAGGCGGCTATCCACAAGGCCCTCTCTCATCTTAAGGTCACGCGCATCGTAATTGCTCACCGCCTTAGCACGGTCCGGAACGCAGATGTGATCATCGTGATGAAGGAGGGAGGCATCGTGGAGCGGGGTCGACATGCGGAATTGCTTGCGCATAGTGGGCTATACTCCAGGCTTGTCGAGGGCCGTGCACTGAAGAACATGGGTAGCGATCATTCTGTCCGCGGATAATGTTATGGGCTACAAGGCCACTAATTTTGTGAGTTAGGTTGGGAACAGTTCAATGAGCACAGTTGAGGGTGGAGGATTCGAGGCGTGACGGTCTTGGTGAGGATGGGAATGGACAACAGAGGTTGGTGCATAGCCCTTGTCATGGTGGCGGCGCTGGGACTGGCCTGCCACAAGCCGGAAGCGAAGGAAAAGGCGGCGGAGATAGCGCGCGTGGAGCGCCGGGACCTAGCCAGCACGGTGACGGCCACGGGGACGGTGAAGCCGCAAGTTGGCGCGGACGTGAAGGTAGGTCCGCGCATCTCGGGCCTCCTGCAACGGCTGGACGTCAAGGTGGGCGACCCGGTCGAGAAAGGGCAGATGCTGGCCGTTCTGGAGCACGCCAGCCTGGATGCCTCAGTGCGGGACGCCGAGGCCAGCGTGAAGCAAGCGGAGGCGCAGCTTGAGCTGGCACGAAGCCAGTACACGCGGCGGGTGAAGCTTCAGAAGGACGGGATCACCTCGGAGGAGGACCTGGACGTGGCCCGGAAGACGCTGGACGTAGCCGAGGGGACGCTCCAGAGCGTGCAGACGCGGCTGGAGTCGGCGCGGATAGAGCAGGGCTACGCGACCATCCGCGCCCCCATCTCGGGCACGGTCACGGCCATCGCGACCCAGGAGGGCGAGACGGTGGCCGCGAGCTACATCGTGCCCACCTTCGTGACCATCGTGGACCTGAGCCGGCTCCAAGTGGAGGCCTACGTGGACGAGGTGGACATCGGCGGGGTCAAGATGGGCCAGGAGGCCAGCTTCACCGTGGACGCTTTCCCGCAGGAGACCTTCCAAGGCAAGGTCCAGGCCATCATCCCGCAGGCGATCGTGCGCAACAACGTCGTGAACTACGCCGTGATCCTCCAGATCGAAAGCGCTAACAAGACGCTCCTTCGGCCCGAAATGACGGCTTCGGTGAAGATCGTCTCGGGCGAGCACCGCGACGCGCTGGTACTGCCGTCGCCGGCGATTCAGCGGGATGATCAGGGACGGGCCTACGTGATCGTGCGGGAGGGGGCCAAGGACGTGAAGCGGCCCGTCACCGTGGGCGATGAAACGGACGGCATGACGCGGA
>JBBIKI010000146.1:0-4444 GCA_037445535.1 Acidobacteriota bacterium
AAGTGCTATGGCCCGACGGTCGTGAGTCCCCCGACATCAACCGAGAGATTGTTCCTGTCATGGCGCCACTCGGGGTTCTCGGTCCACACCTCGGTCATGGCTCCGCCGGATGACAGCGCCGGCCTCGAGCGCCTCGCCCGCTATCTGTTGCGGCCGCCCGTCAGCCTCGAACGGCTCGATCTCGACCAGCAGGCAGGCGCCGTGGTCTACGCCCGCAAGCCAGGAAGGCCCACCCGTGCCCGCGAGCCCGCGGCGCTCTCGCCGACTCTCGACCCCAACGAGTTCCTCGCCCGCGTCCTCATGCACATCCCCGAGCCGCGCCTCCACGTCATCCGCTCCTACGGCGCCTACTCGAGCGTCGTGCGGTCACGCAAGCGCGAGCGCGAACGCGCGGCCGCCATCCTCCAAGCCGCTCAGGGCGCCGCGGCCACGACACCCGAGTCACCGGCGGCGCTCGATGCTCGCACTCTTCGCCATCGCTGGGCCGAGCTCATCCGCCGGATCTACGAGGTCGATCCCCTCGTGTGCCCACGGTGCGGTGGGCCCATGCGGATCATCGCCTTCATCACCGAGCCCAAGGTCATCGTCAAGATCCTCGCCCACCTCGCCGGCAAGGGCGCCGCCAGCCGCAGCCCGCCGGAGGCTTCCCATGGCCACCGGCCCGCAGCGTGAGGCACGCAGTCGCCACCGCCGGCGGGCACCCGGACGCCGGCGGCCATCCCCGCTGCGGGCATGGCGGGGCCGCGAGGGCGTGAGCCCTCCCTCGCCCCTATCGCCCCGCCATTGCTCTGCTTGGCCCTCTCACCCAGCCTCCACCCCCACCATCCGCCCCGATTCCTCCCTTGACTAGGCCTTCCACAGCAATATCATGCTTCAAGGTGCCAAAGGAAATTCCTATCTCTAAGCAGCACGCCGTGGCGCAGAGAGGCTCGGAAGTTCGGGCTCAAGAGTCTCCCGGAGGGAGCCACTACCTCCGCGCCGCAGGAGAGGTCCTGGCGCTGGCCGGCATCTACCTGGCGGCGGCCTGGTTGGGGCTCTCCATGGCCCGTCCGGGTACGAATGCCACGGCGGTCTGGCTACCCACGGGCATCGCCATCGCCGCCGTGCTGCGATTGGGCTTCCGGGTCTGGCCCGGCATCTTCCTGGGCTCCCTGGCCGTCAACGCGTGGCTTCTGATCAGGCTCGGCCTTTCGCCTCAGGCCGTTCTCCTGGCCTCAGCGGCGGCGGCCACCGGGAACACCGTCGAAGCCGTTCTAGCCGGCTACTTCGTCCAGCGGTTTGCGGGAAGCCGAAACCCCTTCCGCCGATCCAGGGACGTGGTGTATTTCATCTTCTATGCCGTCCTTCTCAGCACCGCCGTGAGCGCCCTCATGGGGGTGTCCGCCCTGAGCGTGGCCACCGGCCGGTGGGGTCTCTTCGGCGTTTCCGCCTTGACGTGGTGGCTCGGCGACGCAACGGGCGCCCTCCTGATCACGCCGCTCGTCATGACATTTGACCAGCGGGATCAGCGCGCAGGCACTCGCGGGCAGCGCCTGGAGTTCCTATTGTTCGCCGGCCTCACGTCGGTCCTCTGGTACGTGAGCTTCTTCAAGACGCCGGCGCTGGTCGTCGTGTTCATCCCGTGGATCGCCCTGATCGGGGTGCGGTTGGGAATCCTCTACTCTTCGGCCGTCGTCCTTTTGCTGGCGGGACTGGCGACGTGGGGAACCATCCAAGGGGTCGGACCGTTCACCGGGGGACCCCTCGAAGAATCGCTGTTGCTCCAGCAGGCCTTTATCGGGTCAATCGCCGTGGCGACTCTGGTCCTGGGCTCCACGGTTCGGGAGATGGGCGACGAGCGGCGGCAGCTCCAGGACGCCTACAGGTTCGAGCGCAAGATCTTCGAGAGGAGCTCTCTCGGCATGGCCCTCTGCACCCTGGACGGCCGGCTGGTAGAAGTCAATCCGGCCTATGCGGCGCTGCTGGGACGCACCGTCCAGGAGACCCTCTCCCTGACCTATTGGGATGTGACGCCGAAGGAGTACGCCGAGCAGGAGGAGGCCCAGCTCGCCAGCCTTCGCCACACGGGCCGGTACGGTCCGTACGAGAAGGAGTATCTGCGCAAGGACGGAAGCCGCGTCCCCGTCCGGCTGTCCGGCCTCCTCATCGAACGGCAGGGGAACACCTTCATCTGGTCCACCGTGGAGGACATCGCCGACCGGAAGAGGGCCGAAGCGCGGCTGACGCTGCTCAACCGCGTGCTCACGACGCTGTCTGAGGTCAACGAGTTGATCGTCCGCGAGGACGACATCGAAACCCTGTGGCGCCGCACCTGCGACATCCTGGTGGAGCGCGGCGAGATGGCCATTGCCTGGATCGGAGTGAAGGAACCCCAAGGCGGGCGCCTCCGGCCGGCCGCCTGGGCGGGGATCAAGGAAGAGGAGGTGCGGGCCATCACCGTCCGGTGGGACGACGCGCCGGAGGGCGGAGGCTCCATGGGCACGGCCATCAGAACCAAGCGCCACTCGGTGCATCAGGATCTCCGGTCGGATCCGCGGTTCGCGCCCTGGAGCGGCTTCATGGAGGCGCACGAGTTTCGCGCCGTCGCGGCGTTTCCCCTGCTGTTGCGCGGAGAACCGGTGGGGGCGCTGGCCGTCTACGTCCAGACGGCGGGTGCCTTTCATCCCGATGTCATCTCTCTGCTGGACGACCTCGCGGCCGATCTGGGGTTCGCCCACGAGGCCATCGACAACAGGCTGGAGAGGGCGAAGACCGAAGAGTCTCTCCGGAAGAGCGAAGCCAAGTACAGGGAGCTGGTAGAGAACGCCAACAGCATCATCCTCCGCTGGCTTCCAGACGGCACCATCACCTTCTTGAACGAGTTCGGCCTGGCCTTCTTCGGCTACCACGAGGAGGAGCTCCTGGGGAGGCACCTGGTCGGAACCATCGTACCTGAGCTCGAGAGGGAGGGCCGTGACCTCCGCCCTCTCATGCGTGAGATCGCGAAGAACCCAGCCGCCTTTGAGCAAAACGTCAACGAGAACGTGCGAAGGGACGGCAGCAAGATCTGGATTGCCTGGACCAACAAGGCCGTTCTGGACCAGAACGGGAACGTGGCAGAGATCTTCAGCGTGGGTACCGACATCACCGACAAGAGGCGGGCGGAGCGGGAGATAGTCGCGCTCAACGCCGAGCTGGAGCGGCGCGTCGAGGAGCGCACGAAGGAGCTCCAGGAGGCCCTAAGCGCCCTTCACGCGGAGACCCGCGAGCTCCAGATGGCCCAGGCCAACATCGTCGGACTGAACTCCTCCCTCGAAAGGCAGGCCCAGGAGCTGCGGGTCGCCAACCGGCACCTGCAGAACGCTCTCACAAAGGCCGAGTCGGCCGAACAGGTCAAGTCGGCCTTCCTGGCTGCCATGTCGCACGAACTGCGGACGCCGCTCAACTCGGTCATCGGTTTCACGGGCGCCCTCCTCGGCGGGCTGGTCGGCGACCTCAACGCGGACCAGCGAGAGGCGCTGGAGATCGTCCGGCGCAACGGGCAGCACCTGCTGGCTCTCATCAACGACGTGCTCGACATCTCCAAGCTCGAAGCGGGGCAGATGCGGCTCTCCTCCCAGCCTTTCGACCTGGCTCAGACCGTGCGGGAGAGCGTCCAGTCCATGGAACAGCAGGCCGGGGCCAAACACCTGTCGCTCCTGGTGGAAGGCGCGGACAGGACCCTGCCCTTCCAGGGAGATCAGCGGCGCGTGGCCCAGATGGTGATCAACCTGCTCTCCAATGCGATCAAGTTCACGGAGGAGGGTTCGGTCACCGTGCGGCTGGCGCCAGACTTGAGCGGGAACCATATTGAGGTGAAGGTGGAGGACACCGGAATCGGCATCCTGGCCGCGGACTATGAGAGGATCTTCCGCGAGTTCGAACAGCTGGACTCGGGTATTGCGCGGGGCGCGGAGGGCACGGGCCTGGGGCTCTCCCTCAGCCGCAAGATGGCCAGGCTGATGGGCGGCGATATTCTGGTTGATAGCGTCCGGGGCCGAGGGTCGATCTTCACCTTGAGGCTTCCCAATGGGACCGGGAGCGCGCGATGACGAAGCGCGTCCTGATCATTGAGGACAACATAGACAACCTGAGGCTCGTCCGCATGCTGCTGCGCCCCCTCTCCGTGGACATGACGGAGGCCAGGGACGGCTTGGCTGGCGTGGAGAAGGCGAAGGCCGGGCATTTCGATCTGATCCTTTTGGACATCCAGCTGCCGGTCATGGACGGCTATCAGGTGGCCCGAGCGCTCAAGCAGATTCCTCACTGCGCGGACGTTCCTATCGTCGCCGTGACCTCCTACGCCATGCCGGGCGACCGGGAGCGTGCGCTCGAATCGGGATGCTCGGGCTATCTCGAGAAGCCGCTCAACCCGGACATCTTCGCCAGGCAGGTGGGAGAGTTCCTTGCGTAAGGCGGCAGAATA
>JBBIKI010000147.1:0-4339 GCA_037445535.1 Acidobacteriota bacterium
CGGCGGCGGGAGGGCAGGGGCGCCCTCCCCTACGGCCGGTGCGGCGGTTGGCCCGTTTTCCGTAGGGGCGGCCCGCCGTGGCCGCCCGCGCCCGCATCGCCGGCACCGTCCTCGCCACGCTTCGCCAGGTCTGTTAAGATCACCCCTGGACTTCTAGACCGTGTGAACAGGTTCGCGACCATCAGGGGGAGACGCATGCGCTCGTTGCCGTGGGTTGTCATCACACTTGCCTTGATGCCCCTCTGCCTCGCGGCGGAGGACAAACCCTACGCATGGCCGGCCGGTCCCGATCCGGCGGCCATCGAGAAGGCCCGGGCCGTCTACTCCAGGACCGGTCTCGTGATCCTGGAGCGCCGGTGCGAGCTCACCCTGGGCCTCTTCTCCGGCGTCACCCGCGAGGAGTTCGTACGGTTCCTCGTCCTCAACGAAGCGGGAGCAAAAAGCGCCTCCGTTTCGGTGAATGACCACACCCGAACCCGCGTCACGGTGATCGAAGCCCGGAGCATTGCTCCCGGCGGGACGGTGACGCAGGTCGATCCCAAGAAGGACATCCACACCGCCGAGGTGGCGATCTACAAGGCCAAGGCGGCGCTTGCCAGCGTGGCCACCGTGGACTTCCCGGCTCCCGTCCCCGGCGCGGTCCTGGACCTGCATTTCATCACCCGCTATGACGGGTGGACCATCTTCTACGCCGACCCCGTCACCTTCGGCCAGCACCCGGCCCTCAAGACCGACTTCGTGATCCGGGCCTCCGGCGGCTTTCCCGGCACGCAATGGTCGGTTTCCCTCCTGGGCGGGCGGGCCGGCATGGGACGGCTTGAGAAGAAACCTGATCAGAGCGTCGAAGCGAGCTTCGGGCCGCTCTTGCCCCCCAAGGAAGAACCCTGCAGCGTGCCCTACACGCAGCGCGACACGACGCTGCTGCTCTATCTCCGGTGGGTTGCCGATGACGCCAAGGTGCTGAAGGAAAAAGTCGGCTACCACTTTGACGTGGACACCCGCGGGCGCCCGGCGGGCATTGACTGGGCCACAGTCCCCAATAAGGACTGGTGGCTTGGTTACTTGAAAAAGAGCAAGGAGGCGGTGGACCAGTTCCTCAAGCACCCGGGAAGAGCCAAGGATGTGGTGACGGAGATCGTCGCCCCGGCGTCCCTGCCCCTGGAAGAGCGCGCCGATCGCCTCTACCGGTACGTCCAGAGCGCCGTGAAGTACAACCCCGGCCTCGGCCGCGACGCGACCCTCGGGGATGTGGCGCGCCACGGCGAGCAGGTGCCATGGCAGGGGACGCTCTACTTCGCCTACCTCCTGCAACGGGCCGGCATCCCCCACGAATGCGTCCTGGTGGCCGACCGGTGGCAGATCAGATTCAATCCCGCCCTAACCAATGACTACATCTACGGCTTCACCAACGCGGTCTTTGTGGATATTCCGGGCAAGGGGCGCCGGTTTTATATGCCAGGGCACCTCTCCTTGCCGCCCGGATGCCTGGAGGACGGCTATCAGGATTCGGTCGCCCTCTGGCGCGCCAACGACAAGGAGATCTCCGTTGCCTTCACGCCGCTCAACCCGCCCGGCGCGGACCGGACCGAATACGCGTACGAGGCAACCTTGGCGGCGGACGGCTCGCTGGCGGGCAAGCTCGTCATCCAGAAATGGGGGACCGAGGCGGAGCCTTTCGTGGAATGGCACCGCGAGCGCGAGTACAAGCTCGCCCACCCTAAACGTGAAGACAAGAAGAACAAGGTCTCTCCCGAGGAGCGCCAGCGGGAGTTCGACAAGCGCCTGCGAGAGGAGGCCACGGTTCCCGGCACCCATTTGGACATCACCAACGTGGCCGTGGACGCCCTGCCGGCGTCCAGCGCCGAGCCGCTCAAGCTGTCGTGCACCTTTACCGCCAAATCCATGGGCCAGCCCGCCCAGAGCGGCACGTGGTTGGTCTTTGGCCTGCCCCTGGCGGCGGGCTACGAAAGCCCCTTCACGGCCCCCTCGCGAGAGACCGCCGTGTGGTTCCAGGACGCGGGGCGCACCGTCATGGACGGGACGGTCACCCTCCCGGCAGGCGCCAAGGTCGTGGACGTGCCGGGCCTCTTGCAGTTCGGTGGCCCTGACGGAGACGTGCTGCGGACGGATGTGGAGGCCGGGAGCAAGGACGGCGCGCCGGCCATCCACTCGCACCTGGAGTTTGACCGTCCGGTGATCGTCGGCACGGACAAATACGCCGTATGGAAAGCCTTCGAGTCGGTTCTTGTCTCCCGGGCCGAGAGCCGGTGCGTCGTGTCCTGGCCTTCGGCCAAGGTGCTCGAATGAGAGGGCTCGTGCGATTTGCCGCCGCGCTTGCCCTCGTGGCCGCTCCCCTGGTTTCCAGCGCCTTGGGCCGGCCCGATTGGGCCAAGCCCTACCTGGGCCTTCCGAGCCCCACGGGAGATTACATCGCCCAGAGCGACACGTGGGCCATCGTGTACGGAGAGGTGGAGTTTTCTCTCACCGGCGCCGGAACCATCCAGGAGCACCGCCGCCTCATCCTGGAGAACCGCACGGACCACGCCCTCCCCTTCGCCATCAGCCTCACCTACGACGCCGCTCTTGAAGACCTTAGCGAGACCGCCTTGAACGTGGAGCGAACCTTTCTCTGGCACAGCATCGACCTCAAGCGGTCGGCGCTGGAAGGCACGGAGCGGAATGCACAGAAGGTGCTGATCGTGGGCGTTGAAGCGATCGCCGGGCGGCACCGCGTGGTCTGGGAGTACACCCTGGACAGCCGGTTCCCCTTCCCCCCGTGGCGCTGGGCGGCAATTCCAGACATCTACCCCACGGGCCAGATCGTGTTCAAACTCTCGCCCGAGGCCGTGGCGGCGGGCGTCTCCTTCGAGGTGACCGCCGGCGAACCTGGAGGCGCCCTCCCCGCCGGGTTCGTTCGCGGCTCGGACGGCTCCTTGACGGTCCGGGACGTCCCCGCCCGTTCACGTCTCAAAGCCGATTTGGCGTTTCAGCCCGAGATCTTTGCCCTCTATCCCTGCGTGCTTGTGGTGGCGGGGAAAGATCCCTCCGCGTCCTGGGCCGGTTTCACCGGCAAGTGTCGGCGCGAGTGGGCGGCGAGAGTCTCGGAGCTGGACCGGCAGGCCGTCGCCTCCCGTGTGGCCAGCCTTACCGCCGGCCTTAAGACTCCCTCCGAGAAAGCGCAAAGGCTCGCCCATTTCGTCCAGGCGGACATCCTCTACGACGACAGCAACGAGAAGGGCCTGGACGCGTGGTTCCCTCTCACGCCGAAAGACTCCCTCCGCTCCATGAAAGCGGACTGCAAGGGAAAGGTCATGCTTCTCCAGGCGCTCCTCGCCGCGGCGGGCATCGAGAGCGCTCCCATTCTCCTCACCAATTCAAGCAAATACGCCGAGTGGGGCGCGGTTCCCGCCCTGTGTTCCATCAACCACGTAGTTCTGGCCATCCACATGCCCGAGGGCGGCGCTCCCTGGCCCGCGGCGCTCACAGAGGGTCCCGCCAAGGGATGGGTCTATTTCGATCCCACCGTCGAAGCCGCCAGCCTGGGGGCTCCCATGCCGGGCGCCGAAGGGCTCCCCGCCCTCTTCATCGGCGACACGGGAGACGGGCGCTTTACCGTCCACACCCGCGTTCCCTCAAGCGACTGGAGCGAGATATCCCTTGAAGTCAGGCCGGACGCCGCCCTTGGCGGCATGGCCTATTCCATCAAGGACACGGACAACGGCGGGTCGGCACTGATCTTCCAAGCGGCCCATACGTACGATCCTGAGAAGCGCCAGACGGAGATGACCCGGGCCCTCATCACCGTCATCCAGCAGGTCGTGGTGAGAAGGATGACCCAAGACCCGTCCCCGCCCGACCGGCCTGGTGACCAGGTGACCCGCTTGGAACTCGCCACGGCTCATCCCTTCGACGAGATGTCCACCAGCGCCGTCATGGCCAATCCACTTGCCGTTGCCGCGGTACTCAAGGGACTTCCCAACGGACTCACGCCCCTGCACGCCACCCCGCCAGAGGACAGGGTCGTGCTCCATCCGCCGTGGGACGCCAAGGCCGTGGCTTTTGCGCGGGCCATGACGCTGGAGGTGGACGCGGCGCTCACCCTTCCCCCGGGTATGGAGTGGACGCCCCCCGGGCCCCGCGAAGTGAAACAGCCGTGGGTTCTTTACTCCGCCGCCTGGTCCAAGGACGGTCCGTCTACCTGGAAAGCGCGGATCCTCCTCTCCACCCCGCGCGGCAAATGGCCCTCATCGCAGCGCAAGGAATGCCTTCAGTCCATGGATCAGATCTTCATGGACCTCTACCAACCGCTCCTCCTCAAAAAGCCCGCCTCCTGACGGCG
>JBBIKI010000148.1:0-4303 GCA_037445535.1 Acidobacteriota bacterium
CCCAAACCGCGGCGCTGGCGATGCAACTCGAATATCACCTGCTCGGGAATCACCTGCTCGAGAACGCGATCAGCTTGTGTTGGGCCGGCTTGAGTCTGAACGGCCCTGCGGCCGATGCGTGGTTGGAGAGAGGGCTGAAAATCCTTAAAGAGCAACTCAACGCACAGTTGCTCGCGGATGGGACCCACGAAGAGCGCAGCCCCATGTACCAGGCGCTGCTCGTTGAAGCGTTAGTGCGCCTGGCAGAAGTGGCTCACCAGGCACCGGGCCATAGGGCGCAAGAGGTGGTCACGCTCTCCGAGGGCGCAGCGCAAGCCCTGTTTGCCTCCCTGGGTTTCCTCGTTCATCCCGACGGGGACTACGCCCTCCTGAACGACTGCGCCCTGGGCAACGCGCCGACGTACGCAGAGCTCGGGTCGCGGTTTCCCGAGCACCGCCCTGGGACAGGCGTCCCGGGGACTACCATCTGGCGGCTCGATGGCTCCGGCTACAAAGGGTGGCGCACTGAACCCGGCGGGTATCTGGTGCTGGACGCGGGGCCGCTGGGACCGGATCACCAGCCTGGCCACGGGCACGCGGACACGTTATCGTTCGAGATCAGCCATCTGGGCCGTCGCCTCATCACGGACACCGGCGTCTACACTTACGAAGTTGGAGCTGTCCGTGCCTACGACCGCGGGACGTCGGCGCACAATACCGTTCAAGTGGATACCTTCGAACAGGCGGAGCTGTGGTCTGCCTTCCGGTGCGGCCGCCGCCCCAGGGTATCGGTCGCGGACCCTGAGAAGGGCCAGGACGTGCCGGAGTGCGGGGGCGAGTACCGGGCGCCCGCAGGGATGTCCTCGTGGTACCGGCATGGCCGGCGCGTCATGCGAGATGCGCAGGTGATGCGCCTTCAAGACGATGCGGAGTATCCCGGCCAGCACGTAGCCACCCTGAGGCTTCACTTCGTGCCCGGCGTGCGACTCCGGGCGGAGGGGCGCGGGTGGGCCGTCCTCGACGGGGTCAACCGGGTCGCCAGCATCGGCGGTGAACGGTTCGAGTGGTCGGAGGGCAGGTCACCCTATCATCCCCAGTTCGGAGTGGAGATCGAGCGGCCTAGCCTCGTCGCCCGGATTCCCTTTCAGGATCGCCTCCGCGCCTCCTGGCAAATCGTCCTCCACTAAGGGCTGATCTCTAAATAGGGTACGGCCGCGCGCGCTGCGCCGGGCGAGCAGGGCAAGGCGGCCGACCGCAGGAAGGCTGGACTGCCTTTCAAGGGAGGCCAACACAGCCCGGTGACGCCCGCCGCCCGCGCCCGAAGGGACGGGGCTGGCCGGGCGCCTAGTTTTGTCAGCTCGCTCATCCGATGGCACCGCATCGGCCATCGCTCGCTTCCTCGCCATGCATCCCGGCCAGCCTCCGTCGCGACCGCATCTTATTGAGGGATAAGCCCTACAGCATGCGCATCCTCTTCCTGACCCACTATTTTCCGCCCGAGGTGAACGCCCCCGCGAACCGCACTTTCGAACACTGCAGGGAGTGGGTGAAAATGGGTCACGAGGTGCACGTCGTCACCTGCGTACCGAGCCATCCGAAGGGCGTTCCCTTCCCCGGTTACCAGACCGCGTGGTACCAGCAGGAGACGATGGAGGGAATCCACGTCCACCGAGTATGGACACTCCTGAGCCCGAACAGCGGGATCCTCCGGCGGACGCTCAACTATCTCTCCTTCGTCCCGACGGCACTTTGGCGCGCCCTGCATTTGGGCGAGATGGACATCATCGTCGCCACGTCGCCTCAGTTCTTCTGCGCCGTGGCGGGGTGGCTTACCGGTGGTATGACCGGAACGCCGTGGGTCTTCGAGCTGCGGGACCTCTGGCCGGAGTCCATCCACGCGGTGGGAGCCATCAGGGCCTCGTGGCCCCTGCGCCTCCTCGAGCGGCTCGAGTTGCATCTCTATCAGAGCGCGACCGGGGTGGTCTGCGTGACGCGCGCCTTCATCGAGAACCTCTCCCGACGGGGGATCGAGCCCTCCAAGCAGGTGTTCATCCCCAATGGCATTCTTCGGCAGGCTCCCCGTACGGTCGATGCGGCCCAGGTGCGCGCTGGCCTCGGCATCCCTCCCGAGGCGGTGGTCGCCTGCTACGTAGGGACCGTGGGCATGGCGCACGGTTTGGGGACGCTCCTTGAAGTGGCACATCGACTTAGGGACTCGGCTCCCGAGGTCTGCCTGCTGATCGTCGGGGACGGCGCCGAACTTCCCGAACTGAAGGCCAAGGCCAAGGAGAAAGGCCTGACGAACCTTGTCTTCACGGGCCTCGTGGACCACGGCCTAGCCTCAGATTACCTTTCGTCGTCGGATGTAGCGCTCGTGCTCTTGAAGAAATCGCCTTTGTTCCTCACGGTTCTTCCATCTAAGATGTTCGAGGCGATGGGTGCCGGGAAGCCCATCGTCCTCGGGGTGGAAGGCGAAGCCAAGGCGGTCCTCGATCGGTCGGGCGGTGGAGTTGCAGTGGAACCCGAGAATGCAGTGGCCCTCTCAGCGGCGATCGGCGCCCTCGCGAGGGACCCGAAGTGCCGGGGGGCCCTCGGCGCCCGGGGAAAGGCCTTCGTGGAGCTCGAGTTCGACAGGGCCCGTTGGGCGAAATCATACCTCACACAACTCGAGCGATGGGCGGCAAAGCCCTCGGGATAGGCTCAACTGCAAGATTGCTTCGTAGGTGCCCTTCGACTGGGGCCCTCGCAATGACTGGCGGAGGCTCGGTAGGCGGCCGTCGGCGGTCGGTGGTCGATGGTCGATGGACCAGTCACGATCAGGCGATCGCTCCCACAGGGCAAGTTGTGAGTATTGAGTTGGAAGGGCAAAGCACAGGGCGTCGCGGTCAGAGACCGTTCCTGCAAAGGCAGTTGGAACTGCGAGATTGCTTCGGTGCGGCCCTTTGGGGGGATGCCTCGCAATGACAGGGGGACTTAGTAGGAGGCCTCTCTGAGGCCGATCTTCTATCCCCGTGGCGCGGCCGCCCTCGGCCGCGATCATTCCCAAAATGGCGGGCGAGGCGCCCGCCCCACGGATAAGGGCAAAGATTCGCGGTCGGGAGACCGCTCCCACGAAGAGAGAATGGCTGTTGTGGGAGCCGTCGCCTGGCGGCGATCTCTTTTCCCCGCTGCCACCCGCTGAGGGGCCAAGACGCCAGAAGCCAGGATGGATCGCGGGTCAGGGGTGGCTTGCTAATCATGCAATATGATTGCATATTATCCTCATGTGGATAGCCAGGGAATGTGAGCCGCTCGTCAGGCGCATGGCCCGCCAGTTCCCCGCCATCCTCGTCACCGGGGCGAGGCAGGTGGGGAAGACCTCTCTATTGCGCCATCTCTTTCCCAGAGCTTCCTACCTCACCCTGGATTACCCCGGGAATGCCGAGGCGGCGCGCACGGAGCCTGACGCGCTCCTGGACGGGTTCAAGCCGCCGGTCATCATCGATGAGATCCAGTACGCCCCGGGGCTCCTGAGGCACGTGAAGGCGCGCATCGACGCGGATCGTCGCCCCGGACGCTACCTGCTGACGGGTTCGCAGGTCTTCCCGCTGATGCAGGGGGTCTCGGAGAGCCTGGCGGGGCGATGCGGCGTGCTGGACCTGCACACCCTGTCCGCAAGGGAGCTGCGGGCGGCCGGACGGGACGTCGACACGAAGGACCTGCTGATCGTCGGCGGCTACCCCGAGCTGCATGTGGGGGCGGAGCCTGAGCTGTGGTTCCCCTCCTACGTGGCGACGTACCTGGAACGGGATGTGCGAAACGTCCTCAGGGTCCTCGACCTTGAGGACTTTCACCGCTTCCTTCGGGCGGTGGCGCTGAGGGCGGCGCAGGTCATCAACTACACCGACCTGGCGAGGGACACGGGCATCGCGCCGAACACGGCGCGCAAGTGGATCGGCCTCCTCCAGGTCTCCGGCGTCATCGCAGTCGCCGAGCCCTACTTCGGCAACCGGACGAAGCGGCTGATCAAATCCCCCAAGCTCATGCCCCTCGACACGGGGCTGGCGTCGTTCCTGGCGGGGTTCTCGTCGGCGGGTGCCCTGGCCGCGTCGGCCTTCATCGGGCCGCTCTGGGAGGCGCACGTCTTCGGGCAGGTCACGCGGTGGTTCGCGTCGAAGGGCCGACGCCCAGCCGTCCACCACTGGCGGACCACAACGGGCCAGGAAGTGGACCTGGTCGCGGAGCTCTCGGGCGGGAAGGTCATCGGCATCGAATGCAAGTGGGCGGAGCACCCGACCGCCAAGGACTGCACCGGGCTGAATGCCCTCCTGGAGGCGGAGGGCCG
>JBBIKI010000149.1:0-4286 GCA_037445535.1 Acidobacteriota bacterium
ACAAGGTCATCGAGCGGCGCCTGCACCAGTCCTCCATCGGCTACGGGGGCACGCCTTCGGGCAAGGAGGAGAGCAAGGTCGGGGACCTCCTCGCCAAGGTCCAGCCGCAGGATCTCATGAAGTTCGGCATGATCCCCGAGTTCGTGGGGCGCATCCCCGTGGTGGCGGGCCTCAGCGAGCTCGATCTGGAGGCGCTCAAGATCATCCTGACGCAGCCGCGCAACGCGCTGGTCAAGCAGTACCAGAAGGTCTTCGACATGGAGGGCGTGAAGCTCACCTTCACCGCCGAGGCCGTGGAGGAGATCTCCAAGGAGGCCGTCCTGCGCGGCGTGGGTGCCCGGGGCCTGCGCATCATCATGGAAGACCTCATGCTGGATCTCATGTACGACATCCCGTCCCAGAGCAACGTGAAAGAAGTGGTCATCACCCGCGACGTGGTGCGCGCCAGCGCCAAGCCCATCACGCTGATGGAAAACGCCGGCTGAAGCCGGCCACCGAAGGCAGCCCGATGCAAGACTCGACGCGTCTCCCCCCCCAAGGTCCCCGCGCGGACGTGTTGCCCCTCATCACCCTGCGCGACATGGTGATCTTCCCGCACTCCATCAAGCCCTTCATCGTGGGGCGGCCCGCGTCGCTCGCCGCGGTGGAGGCGGCCCTGGAGTCGGACCGCCGCGTGTGCCTCCTCCTCCAGCGCAACCCGCAGGTGGAGGAGCCCGGCTCCAACGACCTGTACGGCGTGGGCGTGGTGGGACGCATCGTCCAGTCCCTCGCCCTCCCCAACGGCCACTTGAAACTCCTGGTGGAAGGCATGGGCAGGGCGCTGGTGAAGGATTTCGCCTCCGACAGCTCCGCGCCCTACGTCTCCATCGAGGCCGTGGCGGACGGGCCCGAAGTGGAGGCGGAGCAGGACGCGCTGGCCAGCCAGGTGGCCCACCTTTTCGACGAGTTCAGCCGGCGCCAGCACGGCGGCTCCGGGGCCATCACCTCCGCCTCCCTCAGCCAGGAGGAGCCGGGCCGCTTCGCCGACCAGGTGGCCTCCTACCTGCCCCTTGCCACGGACCAGAAACAGCGCATCCTCGACGCGGTCACCGTCTGGGACCGCCTCCGCCGCCTGAAAAGCCTCCTCGCCTCGGAGGTGGAGAAGCTCAACCTCGACCAGCGCCTCAACAAAGAGGTGGAGAAACAGATCGAGAAGACCCAGAAAGAGTACTACCTCAACGAGAAGATGAAGCTCATCAAGAAGGAGCTGGGCCGGGAGGACAACCAAAGCGAGATCGAAGAGCTCAGGGAGCGGGTCGAGAAGTCGGGCATGACCCCCGCGGCTAAAGAGAAAGCCCTCTCCGAGCTCAAGCGCCTGGAACTCATGCCCCCCGTTTCGGCGGAGGCCACCGTCTCCCGCTCTTACATCGACTGGCTCCTGGCCCTTCCCTGGTCCAAGGAGAGCAAGGACAAACACGACATCAAGCGGGCCCAGCGCATCCTCGACGAGGATCACTACGGCCTGGAGAAGGTGAAGGAGCGCATCCTCGAATTCCTCTCCGTGCGCCAGCTCGCCAAGGAGCACAAGGGCTCCATCCTGTGCTTCGCGGGCCCGCCCGGCGTCGGAAAGACCTCCGTGGCCAAGTCCATCGCCAGGAGCATGGGCCGCGATTTCGTGCGCCTCAGCCTGGGCGGCGTCCACGACGAGGCGGAGATCAAGGGCCACAGGCGCACCTACATCGGCGCCTTCCCCGGCCAGATCATCCAGCTCATGAAGCGCGCGGGGACGATCAACCCCGTGTTCCTCCTGGACGAGGTGGACAAGCTCGGCGCCGACTACCGGGGCGACCCCTCCTCGGCCCTCCTGGAAGTGCTGGACCCGGAGCAGAACAACGCCTTCGTGGACCACTACATCGACGCGCCCTTCGACCTGAGCAAGGTCTTCTTCGTGACCACGGCCAACGTGACGCACACCATCCCCCCGGCCCTCCTGGACCGGATGGAGGTCATCACCTTCTCGGGCTACACGATGCCCGAGAAGCTCGCCATCGCCCAGGGCTACCTCGTTCCCAAGCAGCTCAAGAGCCACGGCCTGCGTGCCAAAGACGTGGACTTCACGGAGGATGCCCTCGCCTTCGTCATCGACGGCTACACGCGCGAGGCGGGCGTGCGCAACCTGGAGCGCGAGGTGGCCTCCCTGTGCCGCAAAGTCGCCCACCAGGTCGTGAAGACGCGGCGGCGCGACCACGCCTTGCTCACCCCCGAGCGGGTGGAGGCGCTCCTGGGCGTCCCGCGCTACAAGGAGCGGAAGGTCCTGGCCGAGGACCAGGTGGGCATCAGCGTGGGCCTCGCCTGGACGCAGAACGGCGGAGACATCCTCCTCATCGAAGCGAGTCTCATGCCCGGCAAGGGCGACTTCATCCTCACGGGCCAGATGGGCGACGTCATGCAGGAGTCGGCGCGGGCGGCCCTCTCCTACCTCAGGGGCCACGCGCGGGAGTACGGGCTGGACCCGGGCTTCATGGAAAAGAAAGACGTGCACATCCACATCCCCGAGGGGTCGGTCCCCAAGGACGGACCTTCGGCGGGCATCACCATGGCCGTGGCCCTCATTTCGGCCTTCGCGGGCGTTCCCGTGCGGCACGACGTGGCCATGACCGGGGAGGCCACCCTCCGCGGGAAGGTTCTCCCCATCGGCGGGCTCAAGGAGAAGATCCTGGCCGCCAAGCAGCACGACATCACGGAGGTCCTCCTGCCCGAGGAGAACCGGAAGGATCTGGCGGAGGTGCCCGAGAACCTGAAGGAGGGCATGGTTTTCCACTACGTGGACACGGTTGCCGAGGCGATCCGCCTGGCCCTGGCCAAGGATCCCCTCAAGCGGTCCGCGCCGATTTTTCCCGAGAAGGTGGAGTCGGACGCCCTCCAGCCTCCCCGCGGATAGGGGGGCCATCAACGAAGCGGCGGTCCACCACCAAGGCACCAAGATCACCAAGGGAATTCCTTTGAAGGAGAGAGGGCTTATTCATAGCTGAGTCGTTCCCCGCCAGGTTTCTTCCTCTTCGTTCCCTTGGTGCCTTCGTGCGTTGGTGGTGACGTGTTCAGGAGTCCTGATGCCGGATTTGCAGGTCGAGCGGGTGTGCCAGGCGCCATCGCAGTTCCCCCCGCCCTCTCTCCCCGAGGTGGCCGTCATCGGGCGCTCCAACGTGGGCAAATCGTCTCTCATCAACGTGATTTTCAAGCGGAAGGGCCTCATGCGCGTGAGCAACACCCCGGGAAGGACGCAGGCGGTCATCTTCGCCCGGCTCCAGGACCGGGGCTACGTGGTGGACCTCCCCGGCTTCGGTTACGCCAAAGTGCCCCTCAGCGTGAAGGCCTCCTGGGCCAAGCTCGTGGAGGCCTACTTGCAGCGCCCCGCCTGCGCCGCCGCGTGCCTCCTCGTGGACGTGCGCCGGGAGGCGGGGGACGGGGAACGGGCCATGGTGGAGTACTTCCGCCACTACGGCCGTCCCTTCTTCGTGGTGATGACCAAGTGCGACAAAGTGTCCCGCGGCCAGTGGAAGCCCCAGGCCAAGGCCTGGTCCGAATCGCTGGGCCTGGCCCCTGAACAAACGCCCATCCCCTTCTCGGCCGTGACCCGCGAGGGGGCGAAAACGGTACTTAGGAAGTTCGAGGAGACCATGGAGTGAGGAAGCGATGACGAAAGAACGGACGGAAAACCTGGACCTGGCCAAACTGCACGACATGCCCCCCACAGAACTCATCAAACTCGGCAAAGAATTTGAGATCGAAGGCATCTCGACCTTGAGGCGGCAGGATCTTATCTTCCAGATCCTCAAGTCCCAGGCGGAGGCCAACGGCTTCATCTTCGCCGAGGGCGTGCTCGAAATCCTTCAGGACGGCTTCGGCTTCCTGCGGGCTCCCGAGTACAACTATCTGCCCGGCCCCGACGACATCTACGTGAGCCCGTCGCAGATCAAGAAGTTCGGCCTGCGAACGGGGGACACCATCTCGGGCCAGGTGCGGCCGCCCAAGGAAGGGGAGAAGTACTTCGCCCTCATCAAGGTGGACGCCATCAACTTCGAAAGCACCGTGAAGACCCGCGACCGCATGTGGTTCGACGCCCTCACGCCCATCTATCCCACCCGCCGCATCCGCATGGAAGTGAGCAAGGGCGAGATGTCGGGCCGCGTCCTCGACCTCGTGTCGCCCATCGGCTTCGGCCAGCGCGGCCTCATCGTGGCCCAGCCCCGCACGGGCAAGACCATGCTCCTCCAGGCCATCGCCCACGCCATCACGGCCAACCACCC
>JBBIKI010000150.1:0-4277 GCA_037445535.1 Acidobacteriota bacterium
TGCCGGGCGAACGATGGCTTCCCTGTGAGGCGACGGAGGATGCGAATTCACGAACCCCTATGACCGGAACGCTTGCGTCCCTGACCGAGCGATATGCCTCCTTTCTCAGACGTGTGAGTTCGGAAGGCTTGGTGCCGCCGCAGGTTATGACGTGCTTCCAGCAGGTTGCCTACCGACATCCAGAAGAATCACCGCGGCGACCGTTCGCTGTCTTCTCCTTGCTCAAGGAGGACGCGAGCGGCTTTCGGCCTTTCGATACAGCGCGGCAGGCGCTCACCCTAGCGGGCATGACGCGCCACGCGGTAAAGCGTTCCGCGCTTCAATCCGGATGGGAAGGCGCCAAGGTGAATGCGTTCGTGCTTGGCCATCAGGCGTCGGACAACCCCGGAAAGGAGTTGGCCGTAGAGGCACCTCGGTTCGCCTTTATCCCTCTCCCAACCATCGAGGCCAGGGGGCCCGGAAAGGCACGCGCGGCCGGTGCTATTCGGCGAGTGATGCTAACGACATTTTCTGGCGGGTGCTGGAAAGAATTCGCCTGGGCGAAGCGTGCCCTGGCCGGGCAGGACCTCATCAATGAAGACACGGGCGAGATTGTCGCCCTCCTTTCCTTGATCCCGTCAGGTGACCGTGTTGTACAAGACTACACACAGAGCGCATCCACTTGGGCCACCGTCACGCCCGTCGTGCTCCCCGGTTACGACGATCCCTCGCACTGCCGCCTGCGTCTGCGCAAAAACGCGGATGCGGAGACGCAGCGGCAGCTCCTCTCCCGTCTTCAAGGTCGTATTGAGGGGCTGCTACGCAAGGCCATGGTGCAGGCGGGCTTCCCGAAAATTCTTGCAGAGCATGCCGAACTGGAATGGCGCAAGAGTGGGTTCTGGCCCGGTGCTGACTTGGCAGACCGTTATGGTGTGCCCCAACACCTCAAGCGATACCCTCGCTACCACGTGAAGATAGTCTGGCGAGATTCAGCAGGGGAGCCTCTGCAAGTCAGAGGGCCGATCTGTTTCGGTGGAGGCCGATTCTACGGTCTCGGGCTTTTCGCAAGACTGCCTGAGCCAGCAAGGTGAAGTCGTAGAGCAGCCACTTGCAGAGATCATGGCCTTCGGCTCCCTTTGCCTGGGCCATGGCGCACATCTCGGCTTGGGTCTCTTTAGGGCGGTGGAGGAAGAAAGGATGAGGAGCTAAGGGGACATAGAGGTCGGCATGAGCCGGCCCACGGGAACCACAAGAATCGGGTTCACGGCTTCTTCGGCGCGGGCACGCCGAGGTCGCCAGATCTTGGCCGCGAGCTGGTCCGCGATTTCTGCGTGTCGTGGAATGGCCGAGCGCTTGTGGAGGGATGGATGATGCCACCAGGAGTGGCGGGCGCCTTCTCGCAGCATCTCGCAGCCGTGCGCGCGAAGATGAGCGAGAAGCTCGCGCCTCTTCATAAGGCGATGATCTCTTCGCGGTATCCCGCGCCCGCGGCGCTGAGCGCTTCGGTTCGGTTCAGGTCAAGGGCCTGGGTGAGAACGTCGCGAAGCGACTCGATGAGAGCCGCCCGGGTGCGTTCCTGGCAGTTCACGCCCGGAACCTCCTCGATCCATCCGATCCACCACCCTTGGGCTTTCTTGATCACGGCGGTGTACTCCTGCTTCATGACCGTCCTCCGCGTCTATGCGCCTCGCCATGGCCTTATATATCGCTTGCCTGTGGCACCGTCAAGCGCCGCTTGATTACAACTTCCGCTAGGGCGCGGGCCCTCTTGGTGGGAGCGTCCTGCCTATGTGGGTGGTTGCCCGCAGGCGGACCGGCGCCTCGCCGCTACTGGTGTGAAGAGGCACGGCGGCCAGGCGTAGCGAGAAACTCCATCGCGCCGGGGGCGGCGCTCCTACACCGGGGTTCCATCGTGGAATGGCGGCCATAAACATGAGATCCCCCTGGCCGGCCCTGAAAAGCGTGGCACTCAATGACTCGGAGAATAGACCATGCCTAACCCGGACCAGCCGCAGCCGGTAGTCTCCCTCCCCGATCTCATCCCCGCGCGGATGTTGAACGAGTTCACGTACTGCCCGCGGCTGGCCTACCTCATGTGGGTACAAGGCGAGTGGGCCGACAACCTGGAGACGGTGGAGGGCAGGCACGTCCACCGCAAGGCCGACGAGCCCGAAGGGCCGCGGGCCGAGGTTCACACCCGCTCCCTTCATCTCTCCAGCGAGGCCATGGGGCTGACGGCTGTCGCGGACGTGGTGGAGCGCGAAGGCACCCGCGTGCGCCCCGTGGAGTACAAGCGCGGCAAGACGCCCCTCCTGCCCGAGGGCGCCTATGAGCCCGAACGGGTCCAGCTATGCGCCCAGGGTTTGCTCCTTCGAGAGCGCGGCTACGAGTGCCACGAGGGCCTCATCTACTACGCCGCCTCCCACGAGCGCGTGCGCATCCGCTTCACCCCGGAACTGGAGGCGCGCACCCGTGAGCTGCTGGCGGACATGCGGGCGCGCTTCGCGCAAGGGACCATTCCCGAGCCCCTGGAGGACAGCCCCAAGTGCCCGCGCTGCTCCCTCGTGGGCATCTGCCTGCCGGAGGAAGTCCGCTTTCTCACCCGCGCCGGGAACGTGAAGCCCCTGGCCGTGGCCGATCCCGCCCTTTTCCCCTTCGTCGTCCAGGAGCCGGGCGCCACCATCCGCGTGGACCATGACCGCCTCGTGGCCGAGGCCAAGGGGAAGGAGCTTGCCAGCGCCGGCTTCGAGCGTGTCTCGCAGGTGGTGGTGATGGGCATCGTCCACATCACCACCGCCGCCCTCCAGCAGTGCCTCACCCGCGGCGTCCCCGTGGTCTTCCTCAGCGGCTCAGGCTGGTTCTACGGGATGGCCAAGGGCCTCTCCCACAAAAACGTGGAGCTTCGCGCCCGCCAGTTCGCCGCCGCCGCGGATGGCCGGTTCGCTCTCGCCCTCGCCCAGAGTCTCGTCGCCGCCAAGATCGCCAACTGCCGCGTCCTCCTGCGGCGAAACGGCGAACCTTCGCCGGACACCCTCGACGCCATGGCGGCCGCCGCGCGCCAGGCCGAAGAAACCGGCAACGCGGAGACCCTCCTTGCCGTCGAGGGCCTCGGCGCCCGCCTCTATTTCTCGGCCTTCGCCACCATGCTCAAGGATGGGAAGGCTCTGGGCCAGCGCTTCGACTTCGAGCGCCGGACCCGGCGCCCGCCCACTGATCCCGTGAACGCCCTCCTCTCCTTCGCCTACACGCTTCTGACCAAGGACTGGACCGTAGGTTTAGAGGCCGTGGGCTTCGACCCGATGATGGGCTTCTATCACAAGCCGCGCTACGGCCGGCCCGCGCTCGCTCTCGACCTCATGGAGCCCTTTCGCCCCGTCATCGCCGACAGCGTGGTCATCTCGGCCCTCAACAACGGCGAGGTGGGCGAGGGCGACTTCTACGAGAGGGAGGGGGCCGTGCTCCTCAAGCCCGAGGCCCGCAAGCGCTTCGTGGGTGCCTACGAGCGGCGCCTCATGCAGGAGATTCAGCATCCCCTCTTCGGCTACGCCGCCACCTACCGCCGCATCTTCGAAATTCAGGCTCGCCTGCTGGGAAGGCTCCTCTTTGGCGAGATTCCCTCCTATCCATCCTTCAAAGTTCGCTGACGGGAGGACCCGGTGGACACGCGATGTTACGTGGTGACCTATGACATCTCCCACCCCAAGCGCTGGAAGCGCCTCTACACCCTCATGAAATCCTTCGGCGAGCACGTCCAGCTCAGCGTCTTCCGGTGCGACCTGGAGCCCATGCAGATGGTGCGGATGAAAGGGCAGATCGAGGACATCATCAACCACGACGAAGACCAGGTCATCCTCGTGGACCTTGGCCCCAGCAGCCCTACGGTCATTCAGGAAATCCAGGTTCTCGGGCGCCCCAAGGTTTTCCACTTGCCGGGGCCCACCGTGGCGTGAGCGCGCAGGAGGCATTACCTTGGAGAAAAGCGTGGTTCGACCCTGCGAGAGGTGCCGCGCTGGAGTATTCCCGGGCAGCGCTCGCGCCACGCAAAGCCCTTGGAATCATGGTTCTTTGAAAACCCGGCACGGGTTACCCTGGCCAGGAGCCCGTGAATATCACCGGCCGCTCGCCAAGAGCTGCTACAATGCCCCCCTAGCGCGGCTCCGAATGCGAGCGGTTTCCATCCTCGAAAGAGGATGGCCTCATTGAAGCGGATATGGGAGGAGCGATATTCTGTGCCGTCCAGCTTGGTTTCCATCCTCGAAAGAGGATGGCCTCATTGAAGCCCGCTTATGGCGATAGAT
>JBBIKI010000151.1:0-4150 GCA_037445535.1 Acidobacteriota bacterium
CTTAAGAAGCAGAATGCCATCGGCTCGGCTGGAAGCGGGTGCCAAGGTATGTCCAAAGTGGGACCCCATGCCCCTGATTGCCCCCGAAAAGCGAAAGAGGCGGAGAAGTTAATCTCCACCTCTCTGAACCTCCAAACCTTTGCTCTCGCTCAGGTTTTCGTGAATTCTTACTGGTGCCCCCGACCGGAATCGAACCAGTGACACGAGGATTTTCAGTCCTCTGCTCTACCATCTGAGCTACAGGGGCACCGTGCCGGCGAACCGGCGCTGGAAAGAATAGCTTGTCCGCGCCCCCTTCGTCAAGCGCACCGGACACGATGGATTTCCGCGGCGATGTCCCTGATACGGCCAACTCGCTGGACCGGAACCGCGCCAACCCGCCTTCAGGAGCGAACCGATTCTCTCGTGGGCTCGCGGATCGGTGGGCTCTATTCTTTCCTGTCCCAACGATGGGCCTTGAGGCGCCGGAGCGCGTCGGGAGACAGGGGCCCCGCGCCGGCGGCTCCGAGGTTTTGCTCCGCCTGCCAAGGATTGCGGATGCCGGGGATGACGGTGGAGACGGCCGGGTGGCTGAGGCAGAAGCGCAGAGCCGCCTCGGGCATGGAGGCGGCGTGCTCGGGGACGAGCCAGCGGAGGGCCTCAACACGATCCACCGTCTCTTCGAGCCGTCCTCCCGAGAAGTACCCGGCGCGGAAGTCGCCGGGCGGGAAGGCGGTCGTCTTCGTGAGTTTGCCCGTGAGGCTGGATTCGTCGAAGGGCACGCGGGCCAGGATGCCCGCGCCATGCTTCTGGACCGCCGGAAAGAGGCGGTCTTCCGGGGCCTGTTCGAAGATATTGTAGATCACCTGGAGGGCGTCGATGCGCCCGCTTTCGGCCAGGCGGACGCCCGTGCCGGGCTCATGGGAGTTAAGGGAGACGCCGAAGAAGCGCACCTTTCCCTGCTCCCGGAGCTTGGACAGGGCCTCGTACCATTCGTCCTGGTCCGTCCACTCCTCGTTCCAGACGTGGAGCTGCTGGAGGTCAACGAAGTCCAGCCCCAGGTGGCGCAGGCTCTCCTCCGTCTGCTCCATGATCCAAGCTTTGGGGAAGGCCTCCTTGAGGGGCGTCCCTTTGCGGGCGGGCCACTCGTAGTTCTTGGGAGGCACCTTGGTGGCGATGGCGGGCCGGTGGCCCGTCTCCTTCACAAAGCGGCCGATGAGCTCCTCGCTGTGGCCGTCTCCGTAAACCGCTGCCGTGTCATAGAAGGTGCAGCCCAAGTCCCACGCCCGCGAGATGGCGGCGAGGGCGTCCTTGTCATCCTGGGGACCCCACATGTTGCCGCCGATGGCCCAGGCACCGTAGCCCACGGCGGAAACCTTCAACCCTGTTCGGCCCAGTGTGCGGTACTGCATGAGCATGACCTCCGTCTATGGGAACACCGGGGTGGGAGTCCGGCATTCCAGGGGAGGTGACCGGGTGATCATGTGACCGAGGAAAGCCTCCGTCCCTTGGAGGCGACGCTTTTCTGCTCTGTGCTTCCCTCTCCCTGCTCCCTACTGCACCCTCAGGAACGCGGCCTTGAGGTAGTCTCCTTCGGGAAAATTCAACATGACCGGATGGTCGGGAGCGGCGCCTCGGAACTCCAGAAGCTGGACGTCCCGGCGCGCCCGGACGGCGGCATCGCGGAGAAGCTCGCGGAAGTCCTCCCGTGACACATGGTGGGAGCACGAACACGCCACGAGAAGGCCCCCGGGCTTTACGAGCCCCAGGGCGAGCTGGTTCAGCCGGCCATACCCCTTGAGCGCTTCCTTGAGGTGCTTCTTGGATTTGGCGAAGGCGGGGGGATCGCACACCACGGCGTCGAAGGTCTTTCCTTGGGCCTTGAGGGAGCCGAGGACGTCAAAGGCATCGCCGTTATGGATCTCGCTCTCGGGCAGGCCGTTGGCCTTGAGTGATGCTTCCACGCGCTCGCAGGCCGCCATGGAGGCGTCCGCGAACTCGCAGGACGCGGCGCCCGCCTTTAGGGCCGCCATGCCCCACACGCCCTGGTAACAGAAGGCGTCCAGGACGGTGGCACGGGGCCTGAGGTGGCCCAGAAATGCTCGCACGTTCTCGCGCTGGTCTAGGAAGAGGCCCGTCTTTTGTCCTTCCACGAGGGGCACGGCCAGCTTGAGCCCAAGGTAGGACACGGCGGCCTTCAGGGGCGCGCCCTCAGGAACTTCCTGGACGGACCGGGGCAGGCCCTCAAGCTCGCGCATGGGGTTGTCGTCTTTGCGCACGAGGACCTTGCAGCCCGTCATGGAGAGGAGGGCCGGCTCTACGCGCGGGCGGAGGAGTTCCATGCCCGCCGTGAGGGTCTGGAGCACGAGCGAGCCGCCGTACCGGTCCACCACGAGACCTGGAAGGGCGTCCGCCTCTCCGAACACGAGGCGGGCGCACTCCTCTTCGGGATAGAGGCCCCTCCTCCTTGCCAAAGCCCGCTCCAGGCGGTCCTCCAGCCAGCGCTCGGGAAGGACCGGGTTCCCCCCGCGCTGGAGCCATCTCACGGCGATGAGGGTGCGGGGGCTGTAGTAGCCCATTCCCAGGGGCTCGCCGCCGGGATCGTCCACCACCACGAGGACGCCAGGCGCCAGGGCCGGGACCTCCTGGAGCTCATTGGAGAAGACCCAAGGGTGGCCCGATTTGACGCGCTTCTCGCGGCCCTTTTGGAGGCGGACGCGCGGGAGCTTGGGGGAGTCAGAGGACATCGTGGTTCTCCACGTAGGAGCGCTCTCCAGCGCACGATCTTTCCGAGCCGTGAGCATCTTTCCTGATTCAGACATCCGGGGTGGAAAGGAACCGGCCTCCGGAGCGGCCTCCTACACCCGTGACACGGTCAGTACGCCCTGGCGAAGACCACGCGCTGCCCGCTCGGGGCGCCGCACACCATGCACGCGCCCGGTTCCTTCTTGGCATCAAAGGGCACGCAGCGGATGGTGGCCTTGGTTTCGTCCTTGATCTTGGCTTCGCAGGCGCTCGATCCGCACCAGTGGGCCCAGAAGAAGCCGCCCTTCTCGATATCGGCCTGGAACTGCGCATAGTCGTCGATCGTGTACGAGTGTTCCTCCCGGAACGTGAGGGCGCGGGCATAGAGCGCCTTCTGAAGGTCGCCGAGGAGGGCCTTGAGGTGCTCGGGGGCGCCATCCAGAGGCAGGGTTTCCTTTTGGCGCCTCTCGCCCTCGCGAAGCTCGCGGGTAGGCACGCGGGGCACGGCCACGCACACGCCCTGCTCCACGTCGCGGGGGCCGATCTCCAGGCGAACGGGCACGCCCTTGAGCTCCCACTCGTTGTACTTGAAGCCTGGGGAGACGGTGTCGCGGTCGTCGAGGACGATGCCGAGGCCGGACACGGAGAGCCGCTCCTTGAGCTGGCGCGCCACCTCCAGGACCTTGGCCTTCCCCGCCTCGTCGCGGTAGATGGGGACGATGACGGCGTGGGTGGCCGCGAGTTTCGGAGGGATGACGAGCCCCTGGTCGTCGCTGTGCACCATGATGAGGGCGCCGATGAGGCGCGTGGAGACGCCCCAGCTCGTCTGCCAGCAGTGCTGCCAGCTCCCCGTCTCGTCCTGGAACTTCACGTCGAAGGCCCTGGCGAAGTTCTGCCCCAGGTCGTGGCTCGTGCCCGCCTGGAGGGCCTTGCCGTCCTGCATCATGGCCTCGATGCAGGTGGTCTGAAGGGCCCCCGCGAACTTCTCGGCGTCGGTCTTCACCCCCGTGAGGACAGGGACGGCCATCCACTCCTCGGCGAAGCGGCGGTAGATCTCAAGGATCTTGGTGACCTCATCCCAAGACTCCTCGTGGGTCGCGTGGGCCGTGTGGCCCTCCTGCCAGAGGAATTCAGTGGTGCGAAGGAAGAGGCGCGTGCGCATCTCCCACCGCACCACGTTGGCCCACTGGTTCAGAAGGAGCGGCAGGTCGCGGTAGCTCTTGATCCACTTGGAGTACATGGCGTAAATGACGGTCTCGGAGGTGGGCCGGACGATGAGGGGCTCCTCCAGCACGCTATCGGGGGCTGGGCCCACACCGCCGCCCTCCGCCGCGCCCAGGCGGTGGTGCGTGACTACGGCGCACTCCTTGGCGAAGCCCTCCACGTGCTCCGCCTCCTTGGAGAGGAACGACATGGGGATGAAGAG
>JBBIKI010000152.1:0-4146 GCA_037445535.1 Acidobacteriota bacterium
GGCCGCCCACTCATTCTTCGCCACCAACAGCCTCCAGAGGCGCATGTTTTATTGAAGCTGTGAGAGTGGAGGGGAAAAGGCAAGTAGATGCTGCCCCACGTCCTTGCCCCTCCACCCTCTTGACCTTTTTCGCATTGCCCGCTAACCTTTCCTACCGCGGAGAGATGGCCGAGCGGCCGAAGGCGCCGGTCTTGAAAACCGGTTTCCCGCAAGGGAACGGGGGTTCGAATCCCTCTCTCTCCGCCAAATACACCCAAGGGGGACAATGTCCCCCTTAGGCGCTCCAGTCGCTTCGCTCCATTCTCTGAACCCCTGCTATTTCTTGGGCGGGCTGGGCATCAGCCCGCCCTTCCGAATCAACTTGTCGGTCCCCGTCATAGTTCCCCCCGGGAACAGTGTCAGATCAGGGCCTCTATTGAAGCCAAGTCGAGAGCCTCCCGTGGATGATCTCTCGGTCTTCCCTCTCCCACGTGGGGGCAACGACTCCTGCGCCCCATGAATCCGCCCTACCGAACAACTCGGCGAAGATCGTTCGGCAGTCCTCGAACGCTTCAGACTTCCTGGCCACGCCCAGGACCGCCGAAACATGGTCGTTCTCCTCCCTGGTGACCATGGCGGTCATTCGGAAGAGGTCCCTGGCGTGCTTCTGCGCTTGGCCCGAAGCAGTCGCTCTTTCCGGCTCAGGCTTGCTTGCGTCTTGAGTGATGGCGTATTGGTCGCGCGCGGCGGCGAGCTTCATCAGCCCCAGAGTCACGGGATTCGGAAGCACGATCTCGACCCCCTCCAGCGAGAAGCTGAAAGGGAACTTGTCGGAACACACTGCCATGGGGTTCTCTCGGCCGTGAATTCCCATGTCGCCAAGCGATGGGCGAGGCTTTACCCTTCGCGATGCAACTTTGACCGCCTGCCCCACTTGGTCTGGAAGGGGCGCGTGAAAGTCCACCAACACGTTCTTGCCGCCGTCCAGCTTTCGCTCGAACTGCCATCGAGCGTTGGCCGGAACGACTTCAAAGCCCTGCCTGCTCAAGATGCTATCGAGGCGTTTCTGCTCTTGGCGCGAGGCGATCAGACCAACCTCCACGATGAGGTCGATATCCTTCGTCACCCGAGGAATCCCGTCCCGCCAGCGGTTCAGCGGGATCAGAGGGCGGGCATTCTCGCCTGCGGGCGATGCAAGCCATTGTTGCTTGAGGAAGAGTCCGTACCCCCCGGCCAACTTGAGCCCCGGAGAAACACCGCGCAGTTCGGACCAGAGGGGAACGAAGGTAGGCCAAAGCTCGCCGCCGATGGTTTCGCTCACGCCTTCACCTCTTTGAGGATCTGCGCCCGAAGGTCCTTTGCCGCCTCCTGCTGGCGGGCATCGCCGGCTTGGAGCTCGAGCCACGTCTGGAGCCTGCTGGCCCAACGTTGCCCGGCCTTGTCCACCTTGTTCGCGAAGTAGAGCCCCTCTTCGCTGCTCTCGATCAATTCGATGTCGGCGAAGCTCACAACATCCTCTGGGATGCCATCGAGGGCCTCCAGCGCAAGCGGGAGGCTGGACACGGCGATCTGGCGCGGCCCGCCCTGAGAAAACGCCGTGTAGCGCTGCGCCGACGATTCTCCGGTGACCGCCCACTTGAGTTGGGCCACCGATGAAAGCGCGCGGGCCCAGTTCATGTCCGGTGGGATTCTTAGTGCGCGCCTGGCGTTAGGTGAGGGCCCCTTCCATTCCCGGGCCAGGGAATCGAGCAATCTTAGAGGCTCTTGGAGCGAAATGACGCCCCCTGCTTTCGACAGGATCAGATCCTCTTGCATCGCCGTTACGGCCTTGGAGACCTGAGACAGCGACAGGTCGGCCCCCGAATCCACGATGGCATTCCGAAGTCCGCCAAGGCCCTCCTGCCGAGGCTGGGCCAGGAGGAGTCTGGCCACCATGGCCGACCGGCCCCGGTAGGGGTTGTTCAGCGGGCGGGACTCTGGGTACCTGTTGGGTTGGCCGGTTCTCAAGATGAAGATCCGTCCAGGCACCACGACGAGCCCGTTCCCGCTGAGGTCAATCCCGCTGACTTCAGCCCTCTCCAGCTCGGCCAGCCGCTCCGGCGAGAGGTAGGGGACAAGAACCATCGGAAAGTCACCGGGGCCCGCATTGGCCTTCGCCTGTGCCATGGCGCCCATCACCGCTTGGGGGGTGCTTTGCGCCTTGGCCTCAATAGCGAAGGAGAACGTCTCCGGCCGGTCGGGCCATCCGACCTCGATCCGCGCATCAGCCCGCCCGAGCCCCTTGGTGCGCCTGTTTAGAATCCTCAGCGGGGGCAGTAGAATAGCCCCCTCCGCCAGGCGTTCGACAATCCCTGATTCCGTAATTTTCTTAATCATTGCCAGTTTCCCTCAAGAGAAACAACCTCATCGCAGGAAAATATATGATATATTTCCTAAAATGTCAAGGTTTCTCTGATGGGAAATACGCTAACAACGGGAAATACGTCCCCCTCGAGGGCTCCAAACCCAAGGAGTGGTCTTCACCGTAATGGCTGTATCAGCATTTACTAATAAGGCTAATTTGCCGAGAGGCCCTACTCATTCTTTCCAGCCACCCCGAACTCCTTTTCGAGGAACTGGATGGTCACCGGGTCCCTCAACTTGCAGACGATGGCCTGGTTGGCGAAGGCGCCTTTGAAGAACCTGGCCCGGTCGCGAGAAAAGGTCTTGAGCCAGCGCACGCCGACGCACCACTCCGAAACGCTGGGGTCATCTGCGTCTTTGCCAGCGTTGATGGCCTCCATGGGGTGGTCGAGAAGGGGCTTCCCGTCCAAGGGAACCACGAACTCGCGGATGGGACAGGCCTTCGTGACCACCTCGCCGAAACCCACGTAGCCGCTCTTCTTCTGGTAGGCGAAGAAGCGGTCCCCCGGGTTTAGTTTCAGGAGGGGCTTCGTGTACTTGGCTCCGCCGCTGGCGCCGATGTAGCCGTATTTGATGAGGTCGCTCCAGCAACGGTCCTTGTCCAACTCGCTGTCGTACTGGTTGACAAACCAATAACCGGTCCAAGGGGCCCGCTTCGTCCACTTCGAGTGGTCTTCAACCTCCTCCGGGTCGCGCAGCCAGGCTCGCCCCAGGAATTCTTGGCCTCCAGCCTCGAAAAAAGTGAAGAACACCGCGTTGATGCTCACCCCGTGTGTCTCTGCCAGGTACTCGACGATGCGCTCCGAAGAATCGTCGAGCTCGGCGGCGACGATGACCAAGCTGTGGCTCCCGTTCATCTGCTCGGGCAGTGGACTGTCGAAGCGTTCCTCGAAGGCGTCCCGGAGGGGCTTGGCGAGGAAATTCCTGGCGATCTCCTCCAGCTCCTCATAGGAAAGGTCCTTTACCCAGCTCGCATAGTCGAGGGTCTGGGCCACGATGTCGCGAGGCGTCTTGTCGCGCTTTAGCTCGAAGACGACTAGATTGCCGTCCCCGTCCATGCCGAGGAGGTCGATGCGCCCACCGTACTCGGTCTGCACCTGCCGGCCGATGAGGAGCACGTTCATCCCCGTCAAGGAAGGATCCTTCGCCAGCCACTCTTCGAGACGCTGTTCTAGCTCCAAACACGAAGGTTGGACCTCGTCGAGCGCTTTGCCGTTAACCTTCCACAGAGACATCTTGAGGGACATTCGACCCTACCTCCTTAAGCGCCCTTCAGCAACGTTTCGACGGTCGTCCATTCTGGGCCGTTGGGCATCGCGAAGAGGCACCGTCCATTGCTATCTGGGGACACAATACCTATTTACTATCTGGGGACACAATACCTATTTCTCCTCTTGGCCCTTCTTCCGGCCGGGCTTCTGGGGCTTGAGTGGGCGGCCTAGTGTTCGCTCCAGCCTCTCGATGAATCCTGCTGAGCCCAGCGGGCGGCCCGTTCTTTCGCCCGGCACATCGCGGCGGCAAATGATGCAAGTTCCCGGAAGCTACAACCCGCGCTACTCTCGCCATAACGCGATCCTATCCTTGCTCACGCTACGCTGTCAAGATATCCGTATTGTGTCCCCCGCATTAGAGGGGTGGGGACGCTCACTCTCCTACTCCGATAACTCTCGATGAGGATGTCTTGTCTCATTTGCCATGCACGCGCAATCCCGCCCCTTGCGTGGTGCGGTTCGCAGAACCAAACCAGGTGGCGCGACGGGCGGA
>JBBIKI010000153.1:0-2183 GCA_037445535.1 Acidobacteriota bacterium
ACAGTCGCGGACAGGAGTGTCCGCGCCACGGGGGATGTGTCCGCGCCACGGGGGACTGTCTGTGCCACAGGGAAGCTCCAGAACAAGCGGTCTCGGGGTAGTGCGGGATTGCCGCGCCGGCCTTCGGCCTCATCGCAGAGACGATACTCATGGTGCAGGCTTCGCAGGGGCGGCCGGTCTGGTTGGCCGGAGTGCGGGAGCTTGCACCCGCGAGGAATGCCCGGCAGCATGGCTGCCGCACTCCCGAGGGTGTGCCTTCGTAGCGCCGCTCGCCGGACGGCAGGCCGCTATAGTTCTACCCCTTCCCGTCGAGGGCGTCGCGGACCGTTCGGGCGAGGCTCTCCACGGTGAAGGGCTTCTGGAGGAAGTGGACGCCCTCGTCCAGGACGCCCCGGTGGGCCACTACGTTGGCGGTGTAGCCGGACATGTAAAGGGTCTTGATCTCCGGCCTAAGGGCCGTGAGTTTTTCCGCGAGCTCCTTGCCGTTCATGAGGGGCATGACCACGTCCGTGAGCAGGAGATGGATGGGGCCCTTGTGGTGTTGGGCGAGCAGGAGGGCGTCGCCGGGCGAGTGGGCCGAAAGGACCGTGTAGCCATGTTCCTTGAGCAGCCGTCCCGCGAGCGCCAGGATGGCCTCCTCGTCCTCAGCCACCAGCACCGTTTCGGAGCCGCAGGGCGCGGGCGCCTCGCCCGCGTGGTCGCCGATCTCCTCCTCGCCCGTCCACCGCGGGATGTAAATCTTGAAGGTCGTCCCCCGTCCCACCTCGCTGTAGGCGTTGATGAAGCCACGGTTTTGCTTGACGATGCCGTAGACGGTAGCGAGGCCCAGGCCCGTGCCGAGGCTCCCCTTGGTGGAGAAGAAGGGTTCGAATATCTTGTCCAGCGTCTCCCGGTCCATGCCCCGGCCCGTGTCGCTGAAGGTCATGAGCACGTAATCGCCCGGCTCGCTGTAGGGGTGTGAGGCCAAGTAGGAGCTATCCACGGTGAGGTTGGAGGTCTCTAACGTGACGGTGCCCGCCCCTTCGATGGCGTCCCGGGCGTTGACGGCGAGGTTCGCCAGGATCTGGTCCACCTGTCCCGCGTCCATTTTGACGGCCCAGAGGCTGCTCTCCGCCACGAGGCTGAAGGTGATCTCCTCGCCGAGCAGCCGTGAGAGCATTTTCACCATGTCAGCGATGGTGGCGTTCAGGTCCAGGACTCTGGGGAGGATCTGTTGCTTCCGGGCGAAGGCCAGGAGCTGCTTGGTAAGGGTGGCGGACCGCTTGGCCGCCTTCTGGACCTCCTCCAGGTCGGCCCGCATGGGTTCCTCCTGGCCCAGCTTGCGAAGGGCCAGCTCCGTGTAGATCATGATGATGTTGAGCATGTTGTTGAAGTCGTGGGCCACGCCCCCTGCCAGCCGCCCCACCGATTCCATCTTCTGCGCCTGCCGGAGCTGGTCTTCCAGCCGCTGGCGGTCGGTGATGTCGTAGCCGATGGCGACGATGACGTCCTGTCCGCCTTGGGTGCTGCGCTGGAGGGTGAGGAGAACGGGATAAGTGGAACCATCTTTGCGCTGGTGCACCGTCTCCAGGTCCAGGTGGTCCTGCTTGCCCGAGCGCAAGGGATTGAGCAGGTCATCAAACACCTCTCGGGTGATGAGGGGCTTGATGTCCACGGGCGTCAAGGCTCGAAGCTCTTCCAGCGATAAGCCCAGGTTCGCCAGGGCGCCGCCGTTGGCGTAGGTGAACCGCAAAGTCTGGGCATCGAAGACGTAGATCTCGTTCAGGCTCTGTTCCAGGATGGATGCCAGCCACCGGCTCTCGGCCTCGGCCTTGACCCGGGCCGTGATATCCTCCGCCGTCCCTTCGTAGAAAAGGGGAGCGCCCTCCGCGTCGCGCACCATACGGGCGCTCTCCCGCACGAAGAGGGTGGTGCCGTCGGTGCGTCTCCAGGCCGATTCCAGGCCCTGCACCACACCCTCGCGCTCGATCTTCTCCTTGAAAATGAGCCTCGGATAGTCCGGCTCGTAAGCTTGCTCGGTTTCCAGGTTCCGCCGGGCTAGCTCCTCGAAGGAATCGTAGCCGAGCATGCGCAGAAGGGCGGGGTTGGCCATCAAGATGCGCCCGTCGGGGGTGCTCCGGTACAGGCCTAGGGAAAGGTTCTCGTAGAGGCCGCGGAAGCGCTCCTCGCTTTCGCGCAGGGCC
>JBBIKI010000153.1:2283-4108 GCA_037445535.1 Acidobacteriota bacterium
TTGCGCGCCGTCACGTCGGTGGTGAACCCTTCGATGCGCAGGGTACCATCCTCCTGCCGGCCCGCGAGGCGAGCGTTCATGGCCAGCCAGACGATCCGGCCGTCCGCCGTGCGCGCTTCGTAGTCGAAATCTTCCACGCGGCCATCGTCCTTCAGGCGGCGAAGGAACTCCTGCCGCGCCTCCGGGTGGATGTAGAGCTGGGTTCCGAGGTCCGTATAGTAGGCTTGCGCCGCCCGGGGGGATCGGAGGCCAAGCATTCGGGCGAGGGCAGGATTGACGGAGAGGACCTTTCCTTCCGTCGTGGTGATGAAGATGCCGATGGGAGCGCTCTCGAAGAGGGTTCGGTGCTGCTCCTCGCTCTCTCGGAGCGCCGCATGGGCCGCCCGTTCCCTGGTCTGGTCGCGGAAGACGAGGACGACGCCGATGAGCGCTCCGTCCTCGCCGCGAACGGGGGCGCCGCTGTCGGCGATGGGGCGCTCCCGCCCGCCCTTGGCGATGAGCACGGTGTGATTGGCCAGACCGACCACGGTGCCTTCTCGCAGTACTTTCGCCACGGGGCTTTCGACCTCGGCGCGGGTCTGCTCGTTGACGATGCGGAACACCTCTGTCAGGGGGCGGCCCTGGGCCTCCGCTTCGCTCCAGCCCGTGAGCGCTTCGGCCACGGGGTTCATGAGGCGAATGTGCCCTTCCGTGCCGGTGGCGATGACGCCGTCGCCGATGCCGCGCAGGGTGGCGCTGAACTCCTCGAGCGCCTCCCGGCGTTCGCGTTCGGAGCGGTAGAGACGCTCAAACACGCGCTTGCCCTGGTGCTTGTAGAGATACCCCGTGGCTAGGGCGGTGAGGAGCACCAGAAGCATGGTGAGGGCGACGAGGGCGTAGGCCCAGCGCGTCGCGCCGCCGAGGATCTCGGCCCGGTCCACTTTGGACACCAGGAACCACGGCGAACCGGGGATGGGCTGAAGGTCCGAGAGAACCTTGATCCCCCGGTAATCGCGGCCTTCGAAAACTCCCGTGCGCCCCAGCACCGCCTGCACGGCTGGCAGCTCGGTTCGCGAGAGGGGCACGCTGAAGCTCAGGGCCGAATCGGGCTTGAACCGGAGGTCGTTGAGGGAGACGACCGTGTCCCCGTCTCGCCGGATGATGAGGCTCTCGGCGCTCTTCCGGTAGACGGGCCACGACTGGATGAGAGGATAAAGGGTCGTGGCCGGATCGATGCGCATCACCAGAACGGCCTGGGGCTCTTCACCGTTTCCGGCCACGGCGCAAATAGCGTCCATACGGAGAAGGGGAGGATCGGGCGCACGGTGAAGGTCGCAGAAGAGCGGAAGCTTGGGGACCAAGGCCTGGCGCACTGCCGCCTGCTCTTGGGGGTCCAGCGGCGGGGCTTGGGCGGGCCATGCGGCGAGGGTCCGGCCGCCGGGTGCCACGAGGAGGACCGCCGCGTGCGAGCTGCCTATGCCGGCGAGGCGCAGGCGGTCGGCAATCACCGCGTCGATGGAAGCGTCCTTGGGGTTCTGGAGCATTCGAGCCACGGCCGCTACGAAAAGAGGGGAGTGGCTCAGCTCGGAC
Source organism: Acidobacteriota bacterium (assembly GCA_037445535.1). Classification (GTDB taxonomy): domain Bacteria; phylum Acidobacteriota; class UBA4820; order UBA4820; family DSQY01; genus JAKAJA01. The sequence goes on from JBBIKI010000153.1 coordinate 3,853, forward strand.
ACGTCCGCCGAGCGCTCGTCCCGCCATTCGTGAATGGCGTCCACCTTCAGGCGGCCGATGCTGGCCAGGTCCCCCGCCTTGTCCGCCCAGATGGCCGCCGTTTCGCGGCGGTGGACGATGTAACCCCCCAGGGCCATGAGGGCCGCCAGGGCCAAGGCCAGAAGAATCCAGGGTCCTCGCCTGGGTTCGGCTACATGATCCTTCATCATGCAAGGTCCCCTTTGCCGATCTCGCACGGCACCATGACGTGAGTATA
>JBBIKI010000154.1:0-2202 GCA_037445535.1 Acidobacteriota bacterium
GCCAGGACCGGCACCTTGATGAGGAACCTCCCCATGAGCATGGCGACGCCGAGGATCGTGTTGTAGAAAGGCGTGTTCACACTGAGGCCCGCGAAAGCGCTGCCGTTGTTGTTGGCACAGGAGGTAAAGGCGTAGAGGATCTCGCTAAAACCGTGCGCTCCGGGGTTGGCGAGACCAGTGAGCCCCGCCTTGGACACGACCCCTGTGGCCGTGCCCAGCAGGACGACGAGAGGCATGACCAGGATGGCCAGCGCGGCCATCTTCATCTCGTAGGGCTCGATTTTCTTGCCGAGGTACTCGGGCGTTCGTCCCACCATGAGGCCCGCTGTGAAGACCGCCACGATCACGAAGAGGAGCATGCCGAACAGGCCCGAGCCCACGCCGCCGAAGGCCACCTCGCCGAGCTGCATGAGGAACAGAGGGACCAGGCCGCCCAACGGCGTGTACGAATCGTGCATGGAGTTGACGGCGCCGCAGGACGTGGCCGTGGTGATGGAAGCAAAGGTGGCCGAGTTGACGATGCCGAAGCGGGCCTCCTTGCCCTCCATGTTCCCGCCGGGCTGGAGCAGAGACGCCTTCGTGTCCGCGCCCAGGCGGGGGAGGGCCGGGTTGCCGCCCTGCTCCTGCCACGCGCAGAAGAGAAGAAGGGGGACCAGGAGGACCAGCATGGCCGCAAGCAGCGCCCAGCCCTGCCTCCGATCCCCCACCATGGCCCCGAAGGTGAAACAAAGCCCCGCCGAAATAGCCAGGATGGCGAGCATTTCAAGAAGATTGGAAAATGGCGTGGGGTTTTCGAAGGGATGGGAGGAATTGACGTTCACGAATCCGCCACCGTTCGTGCCCAGCTCCTTGATGGCCTCCTGGGAGGCCATGGGTCCCACCGCGAGCGCCTGCACGGTGGCCGTCACCTTCTCAAGCACCGCTTTCCCGGCCGCGTCGGTCTTGGGCTGCTCGTAGGTTACCGGTTGCACGAGCGATACGGAGCGAGGCCCTGAAAGGGTCTGGACGACGCCTTGGGAGACGAGGGCCATGGCAAGGATCAGGGATAGGGGTAGGAGGATGTACAGGGTGCTCCTCACCGTGTCGGCCCAGAAGTTCCCGATGGTGTCCTGCCGTCTCCGGACGATGCCGCGGGTCAGGGCGACCAGCACGGCCATACCGCTGGCGGCGGAGAGGAAGTTCTGCACCGTGAGACCCGCCATCTGGGTCAGGTAGCTCATGGTCTTCTCGCCCGCGTAGCCCTGCCAGTTGGTATTGGTGGCGAAGCTGATGGCCGTGTTAAGGGCCGAGCCTGCCGCCACGGCGCCGAGGTGGGCCGGGTTGAAGGGTAGGAATCCCTGCAGACGCTGAAGGACGTAAACCGCGAGGAGGCCGAATAGGTTGAAGAGGAGCATGGCCTTGGCGTAGGCCTTCCAGTCCATTTCTTCCTGGGGAGAGACTACGCAGACCCTGTAGATGAGGCGCTCCACAGGTCCGAGGACGCGGTCCAGGCCGCAGGGTCTTCCTTCGTAGACTCGCGCCATGTACCAGCCGAGGGGCTTGACCAATGCGACGACCAGGCCGAAGTAGAGCACGATCTGCAGCCAGGCGTTCGCGGTCATTGCAGGGCCTCGGGTTTGAGCAGGGCGAAGAAGAGGTAGAAGAGGAGGGCGACCGCGACGATCGCTCCCACGGCAGAATAGAGACTGTTCATCAGCGCTTCCCTACAGACGGCTCAGAAAGTCGACGACCTTGACCAGGCCCCAGAAAAAGCCAGCCACTATTGCAATCATCAGCAGGTCCATCATGCCTTCTTCCTTTCTGGAGAAAAGGCCTGTAGCGCCTTTGCCTGCGCTGGGCGTGGGCGTGTACCCCCATGGGGTGCGTCGCCGCTGCCACGCGCTTCGCGCCAGGGGCCCCGGAGTGCGATTGGCCCACGTGGGTCATTGAAACTTCTCCTGCCCGGGGAGGGTGTAGATGATGTAGACCATCAGGACCATGACAACTACCGAACCGAGCGCGTAGGCCACGTTCATGGGGCTCTCCTCGTATTGTTGGCGCGGCCGGGAAAGCACCAACCGGCATCCTGTGCCTCTCGAAAACGAATCTAGAACCGGAGCCGTCAAGGAGGTGTCAAGAGGATGCCCGGAGAGGTCAGAAAACCATCAAGATAAGCGGGGCCAGAGGGGGGGGCGGGCGTGAGCCGCCCGCAGGACAGGTATT
>JBBIKI010000154.1:2212-3984 GCA_037445535.1 Acidobacteriota bacterium
ACGAAGCCGACCATCACCATGTCCATCACGCCACCTCGACTTTCCATCCGCGCCTAATCTAGAGCACGGACCGTCAAGAAGGCGTCAAGAGAGCCACTGCCGGGGTCAAGAAAGGGTCAAGGCGAGGAGAGGGCAATCGCGCCTTCCCGGCCCGTGCCTGTTCACGGGGGTGTCGGCGCGCTACACTCTCTCGTCGGAGGGCGGGTCATGTCCATGAGCACCGAGAACAAATACCTCATCGCCTTCACGGCCATGCTCGGCACCTTTATGGAGGTGGTGGATACTTCCGTGGCCAACGTGGCCCTCCCCCACATGGCGGGGACCTTCTCGGCGGGCGTGGACGAGATCACGTGGGTCATTACCTCCTACCTCGTGGCCAACGCCATCATCCTTCCCCTCACGGGCTGGATGGGGAACTACTTCGGGCGGAAGCGGATGTACCTCTTCTGCCTCTTCACCTTCACCCTTGCGTCCCTGGGGTCGGGCGCGGCGCCGACCCTGTGGTTCCTTATCCTCATGCGGGTCATCCAGGGGCTGAGCGGGGGAGCCATGGTTCCCATGTCCCAGGCCATCCTCCTGGAATCCTTCCCCAAGGAGGAGCACGGCAAGGCCATGGCCATTTTCGGCGTGGGCGTCGTCTTCGGGCCCATCATCGGGCCTACCCTCGGCGGCTACATCACGGACACCTGGGCGTGGCCGTGGATCTTCTTCGTCAACATTCCCGTCGGCATCCTGGCGATTCTCATGGGCTTCTTGTTCATCGAGGACCCGGAGCATATCAAGCGTCCCGAGGGGCGCGTGGACTACGCCAGCTTCGTCTTCATCTGCATGGGGCTGGGAAGCCTGGAGGTCTTCCTCAACCGGGGCGAGCGGTACGACTGGTTCAGCAGCACGTTCATCAAGATCTTCGCCGCCATGGCCGTCCTGGGCATCGCCCTTTTCATCTGGCGGTCCTTCACGGCGGAGAATCCCCTCGTGGATCTGCGCGTCTTCAAGAACCGGGAGTTCGCCACGGGGACCTCGCTCATGTTCCTCGTGGGCTTCGGCCTGTACGGATCCTTCGTCATGCTCCCCCTCTTCGCCCAGAACATGCTCGGGTACACCGCCACCTGGGCGGGCCTCATCCTGTCGCCGGGCGGCATCGCGTCCCTGCTCGCCATGGTCATCGTGGGCCGCCTCGTGGGCAAGGTGGACCTTCGGTTCCTGGTGGCCATAGGGGTTCTGCTCAACGTGCTCTCTCTCTGGCTTCTGCGCTTCGTGGACCTGAACGTAGGATTCCTGTACCTCATGAGCTCCAGGGTCTTCCAAGGCTTCGGGCTCGGCTTCCTCTTCGTGCCCATCACCGTGGCCGCCTACACCCGCATCAGCCCGCAGAAGATGGGGACCGCCACGGGGCTCTTCAATTTGCTGCGTAACGAGGGTGGCTCCGTGGGCATCGCCCTCTCCACCACCTTCCTTGCCCGGCGCTCCCAGTTCCACCAGGAGCGGCTCATCGAGCACCTGAACCCCTTCAACCCCGTCTATACCTACCAGCTCAAGGCTTTGGCCCAAGGGCTCTTCCCCCGCGCTGGCCTGGACCACGCCACCATGGACCAGCTCTCCCAGGGCCTCGTCTACGGCATGGTCCAGCGCCAGGCCGCCGCGGGCGCCTTCGTGGACGTCTTCTGGATGCTCACCCTCATGTTCGCCGCCATGCTGCCGCTCCTGCTGATGCTGAAAGGCCGGGGCGCCGGCGGCGAAGTGCTGGCGCACTAGGAGAAGATGATCGGGGG
>JBBIKI010000155.1:0-3930 GCA_037445535.1 Acidobacteriota bacterium
AGAAACACACAACATCCTCCTTCGGTTCCGGCCGTTCACATTTCCCATCCGACATTCCACATTCAACATTCTTCACAGTTTCATCGCGTAAACGGGGTCCATCCTGCTGGCGCGCTTGGCGGGCCCGTACCCCGCCGCGAGACCCACCAGCCCCAAGAGGGCCACGATGAGCAGGTAGAACCCCAGGGACAGGTTCGGCGTGCCCACGTATTGCTTGAGGTCGAACCGGGGAAAAATACCGATGATCCCATAGGCGGCCAGTAAGCCGGCCAGCCCCCCCGCCGCCGTCAGAATGATGGTTTCCAGGAGGAACGAGGAGAGGATGAGGCCGCTCCTCGCGCCCAGGGCCATCTTGATGCCGGTCTCGTGGGTGCGCTCCTCCACGGTGACCCGCATGATGTTGGAGACACCCACGCCGCCGGCCACCAGCGTAAGGAGGCCGGAGACACCCAGCAGGAGCGCGATGGCCGTCATGAACGCGTCGGCGGAGCGTCCGAACTCAGTGAAGTCGTCGAAGTCGAGGGCCCCCTTATCGGTAGGATCGAACTTGAGACGCCGCGCCAGCACCTCGCGGACACTTTCAACGGTCTCCTTGTTCCGGGCGGGATCGGCCGGCTTGAACAGGAAAAACCTGAATTTTTGCTGGCCCGTGAGCGACCGGAAGGTCGTGATGGGGATGACCACGGCGTCAGAATCCCAGCCTTCATCGCCGCCCGGCTGGTCCTCGGGATCGAGAACTCCCACGATGGTGAAGGGAAAATTCTGGAGGAGGATTTCTTTGCCCACGGGGTTGGGCTCTCCCGTGAGCTGCTCGGCGATCCGATAGCCGATGAAGGCCACGCGCCGCTTCTCCTCGATGTCTCTGGGAACCAGGACCCTGCCCCCCGGAAGCAGGGGCAGGCGGCGGATGGTGAAATAATCGGGCGCCGTCACGCCGGTGACGTCCGACTCGATGGATTGGGTACCAAAGGCCGCCATCATGTTCCAGTGTTGGCCCGTGGAGATGGCGCCCAGGTTCACGGCCTGGTTCCTCACCGCCTCCAGATCCTCGTCCGTGAGCTGCATCGGCCGCCCCTTCTTGAATCCCTCCCAGGACTTATAGGTGCTCCCCGTCCAGGCGAAGACGACGTTCTCCCCCGCGCGAGCGAGCTGGGCCCTCATATTCTCGTGGAGGCCTCGGCCGAAGGCCAGAAGCAAGCCCAGAGCCAGCGTGCCCCAGGTGATCCCCAACACCGTCAAGAGTGTCCGCAGCCGCTGGCTGCGCACGTCCACGAGAAGCTGCTGGATGGCTATCTTGAGGGCGAGCACGAAGTCCTCGTATAGGCGATAAAGCGATTGAGCGGGCCACCATCAAACCGGCGAAGCCGTTCCCCATTCTCCGCGTCTAGCACCTCGCGCCTCGCGCTTCGCTAGTCCTTGTTCTCCATCGCCGCCTTCTCCAGCACCTTGTCCCCCGCTTTGAGACCGGACATCACTTCGACGTCGAGCCCGTCCGAGATGCCCACGGTGATCTCCCTTTTCTTTGGGGGCGCCTTGGGCGAGGGACCGGGAACCTCCACGAAGGCCTTCTCCTTGCCCTTCTCGTAATTCACCACGCGCTCGGGAATGAGGAGAACGTCTTTCTTCTCCTGGATGATGATAGCCGCGTTGCAGGAGTAACCCGCTCTGAGGGCGGCTTTCTGGCCTGGATCGAGAGTGATCTCCACGTCGAACACGGTGGCCCCGTCTTTCACCCGCGACTGTGGGGCGATGCGCGTCAGTTTTCCCGTCACCTCGCCCGAGGCGATGGCTCCCACCTTAATCCGCGCCGGGAGGCCCATAACGAGACGCCCCACGTCGATCTCGTCCACCGTACCGCGGAAGAGGAGTTCCCGCATGTCGGCCACGGCCGCCAGCTCGGTCCCAGGCTGGAAGGAGGTGAGGGGAACAATGGGGTCACCGGGGTTGACGGCGCGCGTGAGGACCGTTCCGTCGGCAGGGGCTCGGATGACCGACTCCACCTTGGCGCTGCCCGACTCGATCCGTCCCTTGAGGGCGATGTCGCGGTTCTCCTGCGCTTCGGCGAGGGCCACCTTCGCGAGCTCATACTCCTCCTTAGTGTCCTCGAAGTCCTGCTTGGAGATGATGCCGCTGCTCTGGAGCCCCTTGTATCTTTCGTACTTGGCCTTGGAACGGTTGTAAGTGGCCTGGGCACGGTCCGTGGCCCTGTCCACTCCCGTGCGCTCGGAGGGCGTGGGATCGGGGCCGATCTCGAAGAGCGGGTCTCCGGTCTTGACCTGGTCGCCAACCTCCACGAAGCAGTTCTTCACGATGCCTGGGATCTTGGACTTCACCGAGAACCGCTGCTTGGGTTCGATGTCGCCCACGGCCTGGGCCTTGTCGGTGATGGAACCCAGCTTCACGTCAACCGCCTTGGGGCCGCCCTCGCCCTTCTTGCTATTGGCGAGAAAGGCGCAAATCCCTGCCACGGCACCGCACACGGCGACGGCGAAGATCACGATTTTTATTCTCCGATTCACGGCCCCCCCCCCTACGCCTCCAGCACGCTACTGCTAAGCCCCCGCCTCCCTAATCCCTGTAGGATTCAGGCGGAGGGGGCACCGGTGGCCATTCTATAGTAGAGACGGCTCGTAGTCCTTTTTGTCTAGCGTCCCTCAGCCCAAAGCCAACAGCCTACAGCCAATAGCCACAGCCCATAGCTAACAGCCAATCGCCGCCCTACTCGTACCTCAAGGTCTCGGCCGGATCCACGGCCGCGGCCCGCCGCGCCGGGAAGTAGCCGGCGAGGATCCCGATGAACCCGAGGATGGCCGCCGTGGCGAGGCCGATTTGCCAGGAGAGGGTGGGCTTGCCCATGAGCTCCAGGGCCTGGTTGCCCTGCGTGGGCACCAGAGACATGAGGGTCACGAGGACCACCGAGATAACCAGGCCCAGAACACCGCCCAGCAGCGTGTACAACAGCCCCTGGAGAACGAAAGGCCCCGTGATCCAGGAAGACCGGGCCCCCATGGCCATCTGGATGCCGATTTCCCTGGTTTTCTCCTTGACCACGGCGTACATGATGTTGGCCACGCCGATGCCGCCGATGAGGAGGGTTAGGGCCCCGATGATGCCCAGGAAGAGCTGGAGGCCGATCATGATGTTGTTCATGGTCACGGAGTTTTTCACCGTATCCCAAATCCCGAAGACTTTTGGGTCCTCGGGGTTGAACCGGTATTTCGTCCCCAGGGCCTCCTTGAATTCCTTGAGGGCCCGGGGCATGTCCTTTGGGTTTTTGACCTTGAGGACGAGGTTATTGAGGCGCTGGCGGCTGTACTGGCCCACGTACGTCGTGATGGGGATCACGGCGTGGTCGTTCTCCATGCCCGCGTAATTGCCCATCTGAAGCTTGGGCTTCATGACGCCGATGACAAGATAGGGAGAGCTGTCCACCAGGAGGGTCCTGCCCACGGGATTCTCCTTCCCGTAGAGCTTCTCCGAGAGCTTGTCACCCAGGAAGATGACGCGTTTTTTCTCCGCCTCGTCCAGGGGGTTGAAAAAGCGGCCGCCGGGCTGGGGGATGTGGTTCCGCACTTCGCCGTAAATCCAGTTCGTGCCAATGATGTGGCCCGTGACGGTCGTGCGCCCGTTGGTCATGACGACGCCCCAGTTATGGATCTCGCCCAGCACGGCCTCCAGGTCCGGGAGCTTCTTGCGCAGGTAGTCCACGTCGTCCGCGATGGGGCGGACGGGGCGCCCCGCGGGAAGGCCCTTCCAAGCCATCGACGTCTCGCCGGGCCAGATCACGGCCAGGTTCTCGCCCATGCCTCTGCGGCCCCGCATCATCTGATTCTTCAGCCCTTCGCCGAAGGACAGCAGGAGGAGGATGGCCACCGTGCCCCACGCGATGGCCGCCACCGTGAGGACGGCCCGCTTCTTCTGGAGCTGCGA
>JBBIKI010000156.1:0-3900 GCA_037445535.1 Acidobacteriota bacterium
TCTAATGCAGCACCGCCGTCTCCTCGCCTCATCCATGGGAGTCTTGCTGGGACATAAAGCAAGAACGGTCCTGTCTTGTTCAGCGGTCTTCGTGGGCGTGTGCGCCGTGACGCTGATGCTGGGGACGGGGCAGTCGGCGCAGAAGGACCTGGACCTGCGGATGGAAGCCATGGGGACCAACGTGCTCATGGTCCAGGCGGGGGAGTTTCAAGCCATAGGCAACCGGCAGATGCAGGTGGGTTCGTTCACCACGCTTGTGCCAACGGATGTTTCGCGCCTGCTCGGTGAAGTCCCCCAGCTCGCGGCGGCCTCGGGGGTGGTCCAAAACTCCAAGCTGGTGACCTGCGGGCATGAGAAGAGCATGGCGGGAGTGTGCGGCGTGGAGCCGGCATATTTTGCCATGTCGCGGCTCGCGCTGGAAGCAGGGCGCCCGTTCACGGCCGAGGAGAACCGCGCCCAGGCCCGGGTGGCCGTCTTGAGCAAGAAGGCTTGCACGGACCTTCGTTTGGGATCGAGACCCCTGGGGACGAGTCTTCGCGTGGAGGGCGTGCTTTTTCAAGCCATCGGTGTGGTGAAAGATCAAGCGGTGTCCGATGACCAGGGCGCGGGCGTCGTGTACATTCCTCTGGCCACGGCTATGGGCCGCGTGTTCGGGGTGGAGTATCTGGACAGCATTCAAACCCAAGCTCGCCCAGGCGCGAACCTTGAGGGGACCATGGGGCGCATGGTGGCGGTCCTTCGCCACCTCCACCGCCTCCCGCCGAACCGGCCCAACGATTTCACGATCCAGGATCCCGCGGCCCTTCTCAAGGCGCAGCACGACATGGGGGCGGCCTTTCAGGGCCTCATGGCCGCAGTGGCCGGCGTTTCCCTGCTGACGGGCTGCGCGGGGATCGCGGCCGTGATGCTCCTGTCGGTGCGGGAGCGGACGGGCGAGATCGGCCTGCGCCGGGCCATCGGCGCCACCCGGGGCGAAGTCGCGCTTCAGTTTCTTGCGGAGGCGGCCGCGTTATCGGGAGCGGGAGGGGCGGCGGGTGCCTTGGCCGGCTTCGCGGGAACGGCCGTGGCCTGCCTCATGGCCGGCTGGCCGCTCGTGTGGCCCTGGGGCGGTGCAGCGCTTTCGCTTTGCCTTTCCTTCGCGCTCGGCCTTCTGTCCGGCATCATCCCGGCCCTTCGCGCCGCCTTCCTCGACCCCGCCAGAGCGCTTGTTTCGCCTGGGTAAGGGCGCGGGCGCGGTTAAGGCTTAACAGGCTATTGAACAACCCGTGACCCATGGGGGTTTCTCAACAGTTTGTTATGACTCCGGACATCCAAGACTGGAAACTTGCGAAGGGCCTCTTCGAAGTGGGGATGGGTGGGCAGCGAGGGCGAAGCCGCGGCTCCGCCAACGTTTACCTTTTGCCGCGGTAGGCTTTGCCCACCCGAGCGCTGGGCGGGAAGAGGAAACCCTTTCCCGCCCCAGGTAATAACCGTCACGAGCAGGAATCGTAGGCCCCGCGCCGATTGACCGGCGAGGCCCGCGGCAGATACAATGGGGCCTTGGCTTAAGGGGAATCTCATGGACAACTTGATCTACCTGGATAACGGAGCGACGTCGTTTCCGAAGCCTGAGGCGGTCTATCAGGCGATGGATCAATTTTACAGGAATTACGGGGTGAACCCCGGACGCTCCGGCTACGATCTGTGCATGGAATCGGGAGACATGGTGGACAAGACGCGCAAGCTCCTGAGCCGGTTCTTCAACGGGGGGGACCCGAACCGGCTCATCTTCTCCTACAACTCCACCGATGCCCTGAACCTGGCCATCTTCGGCATGCTGAGGCCGGGCGACCACGCCGTCACCACGACCCTCGAGCACAACTCCGTCCTGCGTCCCCTCTACCACCTGGAGAAGCAGGGCGTGGAGGTGGATCACGTTCCCTTCGACGCGCAGGGCTTCGTGGATCCCGGCGACATCGAGCGTCGGTTCAAGAAAAACACGAGGCTGGTGGTGGTCAACCACGGCTCCAACGTCATCGGCACGGTGCAGCCGGTGGCGGAGATCGGGGCGCGGTGCCGCCGGCACGGCATCCGTTTCCTGGTGGACGCCTCCCAGACCGCGGGCAAGGTGCCCGTGGACATGCAGGCTCAAAATATCGACGTGGTGGCCTTCACGGGTCACAAGTCCCTGTTGGGGCCCACGGGAATCGGGGGGCTGTGCGTGGGGGACGATGTGGACATCCGCCACACGCGGGCGGGCGGGACGGGCGTTCGCTCCGCCCAGCACCTGCACCTCGACGAGTACCCCTACCGCCTGGAGTACGGCACGGTGAACATCGTGGGAGTGGCGGGCCTGAACGCGGGAGTTCAATGGATCATGGAGCGCGGCCTCGGCGCCGTCCACGCGCACGAGATGGCCCTCGTGACCAGGTTGCGCGACGGTCTCCAGGACGTTGAAGGGGTCACCCTTTATTGCCAGGATGACCTCGCGAACCACATCAGCGTCTTCCTCTTCAACGTGGACGGGCTGGAGGCCGCGGACGCGGGCGTCATGCTGGACGTGACCCACGGCATCGCCTGCCGCACGGGCCTTCACTGCGCGCCCCTGGTGCACGAGCAGCTCGGAATCGACAAAATCCACGGAGCCGTCCGGTTCGGCGTGGGGCCCTTTAACACGGACGCCCAAATCGACCACGCCGTGGAGGCGGTGAAGGCCATCGCCATGGGCCAAGCGGAGCGAAGGCGGACAAGGCGTTCTTCCTCGGGGAATTAGGGCTGATCGTCTCCGCCGTCGTCCTCCGCCTCTTCGTAATCCTCATCCGAGAAGAGGGACGGCGAGCCGGGACCGAAGTGGAGGCACGCGTTGAAGTGCTCGATCCCCGCCACTTCGGCGGCGTCGGCCACGTCGTCCATGGCCATCTCCGCCGCGTCGTCCTCCGTAAGTGTCTCCTCGCAAGAGGCGCACCACGTGGCCTTCATGGGTTCCACGAGCTCCCAGTCGTATTTGGCGAGCTCGCTCGAAAACAGCGTCCGCTGCTCCTCCGTCACCTCGCCGCCGAATTCCAAGGTCAGCATCGCGATCAGGCTCATGGTTTCTCCTTGTTCTGGTGGGGCTATGGGACGGGGAGGGCCGGCGGCAGGGGGCGGCCCTGCCTCACCCTTTCCCGTCCCCTTCGGCTTTGAGTTTCAGATAGAGTTCCCGGCCTACCCATGCATCGGTAGCGGCGTAGATCACCTGCGCCTGGGAGAGCGGTAGCCGCTCCCAGTTGGAAGTCTTCGGGCCCTTGGAGATGCGAAATCCCAGGAGGTTCCCGGCCAAAGTCCGCAGGCCCGCGGCTTTGTATCCAAGGGGTACGGAGAGGGTGACCAGATCCGCGAAGCCAGCGGGCTCGAAGGGCGAGAGGAGCTGGAGCTGCTTCACGTCGTAATCCAGACTCACGCCCACCTTGAGGTGGCGCGGGTCCGCGAGGAGGTCCCAGAGGGCGTTGGGGTAGGTGAGGCGTTGGAGCTGGAAGAGCCAGACAGCCTCCGCCGAAGCGAGCTGAAGGAGCGCGGGAAGGTAGGAAACCCCTCGCTGGAACGCGGGGCGGGTCTCCGTGTCGAAGCCCAGGACGCGGTCCAGTCGAAGGCGGCGCACGGCATCCGCCAGGCCGCGGTCCGAATCCACCACCTGGACGGGGCCGCCATAGGCTCTCAGAGGCAGGTTGTTGATCGCCTCCTTGGGAAGCTCGTGAATGAGGGCCGCCTCTGCTGCATGCGTGGTCACAAGGGCTCCTTAACAAAAATGCCCCGGAAGCGTGGCCTGCTCCTTCCGAGTCCCCGGCCCGGGCCATGATAGCCGCACGGTCCGCGCTCCGGCAAGGGGGTGTATAGGTTCAGTACATGTGAGACGAATAAGGGGAAGCTCGAGTGGTGATAATG
>JBBIKI010000157.1:0-3886 GCA_037445535.1 Acidobacteriota bacterium
GAGGAGTGAGGAGTGAGGAGTGAGGAGTGAACCCCTGGGCGGGAGATAGATTCCTGTCCCTGTCCCTTTTCACTTCTTACGAAAAAAGGCCGGGGTTGCCCCCGGCCTTTTGGGATCAAAGGCTTGGCTCTACTTCTTGGCGGGCTGTGCCGCCGCGGCCGCAAGGGCAGGCGTTATGGGCGCGTCCGCGGGGACTTCCACGAACTTGCCATTCTCCACCTTCCACATGACGTATGGCGACTGCTGCGGATCGTTCTTGTCGTCGAATTTGATCATGCCGAAGGGGGTGCTCACTTCCATCTGATGGAGGGCTCGCGCCACCTCCACGGCGTCCGTGGTGCCGGCCTTCTGCATGCCCTGGAGGGCCACGTTGGCGGCCGTATAGGCGTAGAGGGCGTAGGGGGCCAAGTGCCCGCCCGAGAGACGCTTGAGTTCGGCCACGATGGACTTGGCCGCGGGGAGGGTCTCCTCATTCGGGATGAAGGTCACGAGAACCCCCTCAGCCGCCGGGCCAGCCACGGGAAGGAACTGAGGGTCGAAGCACCCGTCGCCGCTCACGAAGGTGGCGGTCATGCCGGCGGCGCGCATCTGCTTGACCAATTCTCCGCCCTGGGGCCAGAGGCCGCCGAAGTAGACTAGGGTTGGGTTCACGGCCTTCAGCCGGTTGATTTCGTCCGTGAAGTCCACGCGAGAGCGGTCGAGGGCGCCGTAGAGGGCGAGTTTGCTCTTGGTGAGGTATTCCCAGTTTTTCATGAACTCGCTGGCCAATTCCTGGCCATAGGTGGATTTATCGTGGAGGACCGCCACCGTGGCGCCCGGGAAGTGGCTTGCCACATACTTGGCCGCTGCCTTACCCTGCTGGTCGTCTCGGCCGCAGACCCTGAAGATCGTGGGATAACCCCGGTCCGTGATCTCCGGGTTGGTGGAGGAGGGGGTGATCATGAGGGTGCGTTGTTTGTAGTACACCTCCATGGCCGCGAGGGTGCACGAGGAGTTGTAATGGCCGATGACCGCGTCCACCTTGGGGCCCCACTCTTCCGCCACTTTGACGGCCGTGCTTGGGTCGCCCTTGTCATCAGCCGCAACCACCACGATCTTCTTTCCGAGCACGCCGCCTTTGGCGTTCCATTCTTGGGCCGCGAGCTGGACCGCGGCCAGGAGGTCTTTTCCGTTCTGGGCCTGCTCTCCCGTCATGGGGGCCGCCACCAGGAGGGTTACGCTCTTTCTGCCACAGGCCATGCCCGTTAGGAGCAGGGCCGAGGCGGCCACGGCGGCCATCCGTTTCCATAGCTTTGCCACGCACATCCTACGCTCTCCTTTGAGATTCCCCTCGGAGTCTCCTCGACGAGACTCCTACTTCACGGGCGCCGGGGTGGCAGGCTGAGCCGTTGGTTGGGCCACGGGGATCTGCTCCACTAAGGCCTTCTCGATAGCCACGGGGTTTTGAGGCCTGGATCCCTCGGGGTCGTCGGGGCCCTTCACGGTGGGGCCGGCGACGATTTTGTCCACCACGTCCATGCCTTCGATGACCTGCCCGAACGCCGTGTACTTGCCGTCTAGGAACCCCGCGTCTCCCACGCAAATGAAGAACTGAGAGGAGGCGGAATTGGGGTCTTGGGCTCTGGCCATGGAGACGATGCCGCGGGCGTGGTGAATGTCGTTAAATTCTGCCTTCACCGTCACTTCCTTACCGTTCACCTCATGGCCGCCCTGGCCCCAGAGGGTGACGTCGCTCTTTTTCGTGTTGGGGTCGCCTCCCTGGATCATGAAGCCCGGGATCACCCGGTGGAACTTGGTGCCGTTGTAGAAGCCGCTCTTGCAGAGGCTGATGAAGTTCTTGACGTGGTTGGGAGCTTTGTCCGGGAAGAACTTGATGACGATCTTGCCGAGCTTCGTCTGAAGGACCGCCACGGTGTCCGTGGGTCCCTTCTGGGGAGCGGTCTTGGCGGCGGGTTTAGCCTTGGTGACGGGTTTGGCCTTGACGGCGGTTTTGGGGGTGGGCTTGGAACCGGTGCTGGGGGCCTGCGCCAGAAGGGCCGCGGTGGCCAGCAGGCCCATGAAGCCGGCTAGGACGACTCTTTTCATCGGGATCCTCCACACGTGGCGGGCCTCACCCAGCCCGCAAAGTATCAGTTTACCCCTCCGCCGCCGGGATGAAAAGTACACCCCCCCGCTACTCGCCCGGCTTCCGCAATGGGAACTTTGCGCCTTTCGGGTGGTGGTGCCCGCCTAGCCGCCAGTGAGGCCTGCTAACCCTGGTGAACGGGGACCGCGGCCGAAAACTTGGCAAGGAGACCCTTCAAAAGCGCCTCGTCAATTTTCAGGTCGGTTTTGTAGGCGGTGGTTTCGGTGTGGTAGATTTCCTCGCGGAGGTCTGTCAACGCCTTTCTCAACAGGCCCGAGAGAAGCTCTACCTCGTCCTGATCCAGCATGACGTCCATGGCCGGCTCCTTTCCTGCCCGCCCGGGGACCCCAGGGGGTCCCGGAACCCTTGGCGGGTCTCACGGAACTGGTAAAAATATAGGGCCGTCATGGCGCGGGATGCCACCGCAGGATCCCGGGTGACGCCACCTTGACGGAGTGCTATCTTGACAGCACGCCCCTAGGAGGGGGGATGCCATGACAACCTATCCCGAAGCCCTGCTCTCAAGCGACGAACGGTCCGTGCGAAGCGAAGCGGCGCAGTTCGTCCGGTGGGTGCCCAGGCAGCTCCTGCTGGACATGGACTCGGACGTGGTCCGGTACCCCGCGCCTTACCTAAAAGAGGCGGGCCGCCGGAATCTCTTGGGCCTCCGCTTTCCAAAAGCCTACGGCGGCAGGAACCTGCCCTGGACCTGCGAGATGGCGGCGTTGGAGGAGGTCGGCGTCCTGGGAACGTCCCTGGCGTGCCTTTACTCCCTCGTGTCCATCGTGGGCGAAGCCATCGTCCACTTCGGCACCGAGGGCCAGAAGCAGCGGTTTCTGCCACCCATGCTCCATGGAGATCTGGGACCGGCGGAGGCACTCACCGAGCCGCGCGGCGGCTCGGACTTCTTCGGCGCGGCCACGCGGGCCGAGCGCCGGGGAGACCACTTCGTCATCAACGGCCAAAAGCGGTTCGTGGTGGGCGCTGAAGGGGCGGACCTCTTTCTCGTCTACGCCAAGACCGATCCAGCGGCCCACCCCAGGAAGGCCATGACCGCCTTCCTGGTGGAGCGCGGCGCGGGCATCGAAGTGGAGCACGTCTACGGGCTCATGGGGACCCGGGGCGGCGGGACGGGGCGTCTGGTGTTCCGCGACGTGAAGGTCCCCTTGGACAACGTTTTGGGCGGGGAGGCGGGAATCGGCCGGGGCGCAGAAGTCTTCGACCAAATGATGGTCCCGGAGCGCATGACGAGCGCGTGCGGAGCCTTGGGCATGGGGCGCGCGGCGCTGGAGATCGCGGCGCGCTACGCCTCCCGCCGCAAGGCCTTCGGGCAGGAGATTCGGAAGTACGAGGCGGTGAGCTTCAAAATCGCCGGCAGCCTTACCCTCCTGGACGCGGCGCGGGGCCTCTGCCGGGACACCCTCAACGCCGCTGACAATCCCCGCGTAGACCGCGGCCGCGTGCGCCGCATGGTTTCCGAGTCTAAGAAATTCGCCACGGAGACGGCATGGAAGGTGGTGAACGATTCCATGCAGGTCTTGGGCGGCATTGGCTACACGGATGTCTTTCCCGTGGAGCGCCTGCTGCGCGACACCCGGCTGATCATGATCTGGACCGGTACCAACGAGATCATGGACCTGGTGATCCAGCACGAGTTTTACAAGGAGTTTCTGGCGACAGCGCCCTCGGGACGGGACTTGGAGGCCGACGCGGCCAATGCCGAGGCGCCGGACGAGAAGATCTACGAGTAGGGGATTGCGG
>JBBIKI010000158.1:0-3860 GCA_037445535.1 Acidobacteriota bacterium
GAATATCTCGCCGTCCAAAAGGAAGAGGCCGCGGCGAAGCAATCCTGGCTGCGGAAGTTCGAGAAGGTGCTTCCTGCGAGGAAGGTGGCGCGCTTCTACCAGATCGACAACAAGGTGGACCTGCTCGTCCGGCTCGCCGTCGCGCAGGACGTCCCGCTGGTCAAGTAGCGGTTGCAGCCCGGGGGAACGGCAGCGGATTTGTAAAGGCGGGGTCGGTAATCTTTCTGCGACATTAGGAGCGACGGTGATCAAGATAGAGAAGCAGTCGGTGGATGACGCGAAGAACCTGCGCCATAAAGCGAAGGCCCTCGTCAAGCGGTTCCAGGTCACTGACGGGCGCAGTTTTAGGCTCAAGGACTGGGTCCCGCGCGACCTGGCGGGGTTCACATCCGAGGACAAGCCCAGAGCCAAGCGGGCGCTGGCCAGCGGCATCACCCTCCTCGCCATTGCTGCCGAAAATCACATGGCTGTGTCCATGCTTCTTCTATTCAAGAAGAGCAAACCAGATCAAAAGATTTTCAGCTCGAAGTATGTCTCCAAGGAAATCAAGTCAGAGGGGCCGGAACTGGCTGCCCTCCTTAGCCGCCTTATGGGAGACCATAACTGGAAGTGGGTACGAGAGCTTCGCGAGCGCTGGTTCCACCTTAACCCGGTACGGGTCAGGGAACTCGGCCTCCAATGGACTACGCAGTTTGAGCGCGAATTTTTGCAGACGGATCGAGCGAAGGGAACTCAGACCCTTGGGTTTGGGGGAGGTGATCCCTGTGAGATTGACGTTGAAGAGATGCTGACGCGGGGACGTGACGCCTTCAGTCTATTCGCCCGCCAGTTCGGCACCTATGTAACTGTCCTTGATGAGAAAATCCGCACTGATTGGCAGAACTGGGATCCCTTTCAAGGAATGATCAAGCACAAGCTCCCTCGTCGGCGATGCATTCAATGGCTCATTAGAGAGTAACCGCCACTCTCGACGTTTCACCACACGCCCCCAACCTGAATCGTCTTTAATCTTCTTTAAGAGACATTAAATTAGTTATCTTATTCATTATAAAGGGTTGACTATCATTGATGATTCATCGTAGACTCGTTATGCAGTGACGCCGTGGTCTCTTGGGCGCGCGTCGGAATCGGGTCCGGCGCACCGAATACGGGAGAGGAGGAGGAGATGGTTCAGGAACGAGAAGTTGACGTGATGGTCGAGCTGTTGGATGAGGTGGAGCGGATCGAAAGCGTGAGCGACAGCAAGTATTCGCACGCCGTGCAGGTGCTGACGCCCATCGAGCTGCTCCAGTTGGTGGACAGGATGGTGGAAGGCAACTCGCGCCTCACCCGCCCCATCGTCTTCCGCCGGGCCCTTCGAGCGTACCTAAAGATGCTCGATACGACCGGCAAGCTCGACCATAAACCCAGAACCAGACGAAGAAGCGCCTAGAGCCCCTCCGCCGGAGGGGCGCTGAAAGGGAACCCGTGACCTACCCCTCCCGTCGCACCCTCGCCTCCATCTGCGCCCTCGGCATGACCACCCTCGCCACCCAAGCCCAGCAGGACCCCCTCCAGACTACCGCCCAGAAGGTCATTGACGAGTTCAACACCCTCGCCCCCTACATCGTCACCATCGGCATCATCCTCGGAGGCCTGGCCATCATGTTCGGCCACTCCGAAGGCTGGAGCCGCCTCGGAAAGGTCATCATCGGCGCGTCTATCGTCATCGGCGCGGCGGCCCTGATCAACGTTCTCATCCACTGATCGGGGTTCGTCATGGACATCGCAGTGTTCGCCATGACTGGCGCCTCGTCGCCTAAGCACCCTTCCCCTAAACGGGGAGGGCCATTCCCTCCCCGCTCCGCGGGCAAAGCCCGCCGGAGCCTCACCCCTCCCTTGGTGGCCTTCCCGCCTTTCGGCGTGAATGCCCACCCAATCTACAAGGGAGCAGGACCTTCGAGGGAGGATTGAGTCTGATGGCCCTCCAAGAGCGGCGCCTCTATCGCTCCCTGAACGAGAAGTTCACCATCGCGGGCTACAACGCGACGGAGGTCGTGGCCTGCTACTTCGGCTTCTATTACGGAGTGGCCTTCAAGGGGCTGGCGGCGGGCTTCGTCGTCCTCGGGGTTCTCTTCGCCGTGATGAAGTACGGCAAGAGCAAGGACCCGCGCTATCTGGAAATCATCTTTCGAGCCCGGCGCTTCAGGCCCTGCCTGGACGCAGCCCGGCGGAGCAGGGTCTCATGGTTCACCAAAAACTGATCCGGGACATCAAGGGCGCAGAGAGCCTCACCGACGCCCTCAACTGGCTGGATTTCGTCCCCCACAAGGGCGACACCTACGTTCTCCAGCGCAATAGCAACGTCCTCGCTGTTGCCGAGGTGCTCTCGTGCGAGAGCCAGCTCGCGGGCGACGAGGAGCTAAACGCCATCCGGAGCGACTTCCACGCCCTGGTCCAGAACCTAGGCCCCGGCTACGCCTTCAGCGTCCACTTCGTGCGCCGCCGGGCCGAGCCCCTCGTCTTGGAGACGGATCCCTCTGCCCCAGAGATCATCCGGTACCTACGCGAGCGCCAAACCGGCTTCTGGGAGGGGCGAAGCTCAACCATGTACGAGAACCGCGTCTTCATCAGCCTGGAGGCGGAGACTGGTGGCCTGAAGGATACCCTTTGGGGCGCCCTGGTCCATGGCAAGCGGTCCTTCAACTGGCCCCGGTTCGAGGCCAGCCTCGGGCGCATCGGCAACGTCTGGCACGGCATCCTGGACAACATGGCAGGCTTCGCGCGGGTGCGCACGCTGGGCCAGGACGAGATGCTCCGGCTCTTCTACTACTTCTTAAACCCCCTCCAGCGCATCGCGGCCCGGCAGATCGCCTACAACCCCGGCTACACCATCCCCGAGCAGATCCTGGACGCCAATTGGGCCAACGGGGGCGAGGACCTTTGCCGCGAGGACAACGGCACGGCGGGGCCGCACACCCACTTCCGGGTCCTCAACCTGGAGACCCTGCCGGCCATCAGCTACCCCACCCTCTTCGACCCACTCACGCGCTTGGGCAGCAGCCGACAAGACGAGCGGCTTTCGGAGTATTGGATCACCCAGCACTATGAGGCCCTGGACCCGGAGCAGTTCATCACGGCTTTGAACATCCAGCAGAACTGGGGCAACTCCCTGGCCAACGTGAAGGCCCTCAAAAGCATCGCTCAGAAGTCCATTGACCTGGCCAGCGACGCGGCGGAGGTCACCAACGCCATCCAGCGCGACAAGGAGGGGGCGGGGTACTTCTCCATGTTTTGCGTGGTCTACGACCGGGACCGGGCGCGCCTGGAGGGCACGGCCAACCGCATCCTCACCGAAGCACGGGCCAAGAACGCCAAGTTCTTGGTGGAGTCGCGCTTCGCCCGGTTCGCCTCCTTCCTCTCCAGCTTGCCCGGCCATAGCGGGCTCAACATCCGCCAGCTTCTCAATTACCGCCAGGCCAAGATCCTCAACGCCAACTTCGCGGACCTGGCCATGCTCCACAAGGACGACGAGGGGGACCCGGAGGGGCCGGTGGTCTTCGAGACGCCCGAAGGCGGCTTCTTCCGTTACCACCCTTTCTCCAAGCGGACTACCTCCTGGAACGTCTATGTGGCGGGCACCACGGGGGCCGGCAAGAGCTTCCTGATGAACCACCTCTTGGCGAATAGCCTGAGCTTTAAGCCCGTGGTCTACATTCTGGACGTTGGCAACTCCTATGACCCGCTCGTGCAGATCGTGCCTGGGTCGGTGAAGGTCTCGGTGGACTTCTCCAACCCCGACCTCAAGCTCAACCCCTTCGCCTTCCCGCAGGCGCCCCAGCAGGCCGAGCGCGTGACCCTGACCCACCTCATCGAGCACC
>JBBIKI010000159.1:0-3809 GCA_037445535.1 Acidobacteriota bacterium
GTTCGCTAGGAGCCCGTGAAAGGGTTCCTCAGAGCAGGCTCGGACTGGCGGGGAACAGTGAGGAGTATGATGCAAAATGGTGAACGCACCATGAGGAAAGGGCAGGCTATGTTGCCGAACGACCCGCAGAACCCGACGATGGGCCACGTCACCTCCCAGGCCTTTACGCCCCGCGAAATCAAGGGTTCGCCCTCCTCGGAGCGGCCGGCCTTCCTCAAACGGCGGTACCTCGATGCGCCCCTCGTGGTGGACATCGAGTACATCCGGCTCCTCACCGAATCCCACCGGCGAACCGACGGGATGGAGGTCCTGGAGCGCCGCGCGGAGGACCACGCCTTCGCCCTGGAGCACCTCACGCCGGTCATCCATGAGGGTGACAGGATCGTGGCCAACAAGACGCGGTTCATCCGCGGCGCCGTGCCCTACCTGAACTACGCCGCGGGGCCCTTCCTGAGGGAGATCCGGAAGCAGGAGCAAGACGCCCAGCAGAAGAACATCGACCAGGGCCAAGGCGGCGGGATCGCCAGGGCCCATGAGGAAGCCGGCGAGAAGGGCTACCAGGTCCTGTCGGGCAAATTCTTGATCTCCGACGAGGACATGGAGCGCTTCAAAGGACTCTGCGAATACTGGGAAGACAAGTGCATGATGGAGGTGGGGGACCGGCTCTGGAAGAAGGAGTTTCCGCAGGCCCGGTTCATTGAGGACGGCTGGACCGCCAACCTCTACACGGCTCCCCACGACCCCTGCCCCGAGGGGCGCCTGATCCTGGACTTCGGGACCGCCCTGAGCAAGGGGTACCGGGCCATCATCGAGGAGATCAGCCAGAAGATTGCGGCCTTCAGGCCCGGCGACTTGAAGGAGGGCGCCAAGCTCCATTTCTGGCGAGGGGCCAAGCGCGTGCTCGAAGGAGCCCTGCGTTTTGCGAGGAACTACGCGGGGGAGGCCGAGCGGCTCGCCGCGAAGGAGCACGATCCCGCGAGGAGGCAAGATCTCCTGGACATCGCCGAAACCTGCCGGCGCGTGCCCGCCCTGCCTCCGCGCACCTTCAGGGAGGCCGTCCAGTCCTACTGGTTCACCTACATCCTGGGCCACCTGGAAGGCGCCCACCTGGGCTTCTCCCCGGGCCGCCTCGACCAGATCCTCCACCCGTACTTCGTCCGAGACGCAGGGGTTTCCTGGGACCAAGCGGTGGGGTGGTTCGAGGAGCTCTTCGTCAAGATGACCCAGGTGGAGTATATCGCCAGCCTGAGCTGGCAGGGGCTCGGCCACGGGAACCTCTACCAGAACTGCATCCTGGGCGGGCTCGACGAGCACGGCAGCGGGGCCGACAACGAGCTGTCCCTCGCCATCCTCCAGGCGCAGATCAACATGCAGATGACCCAGCCGACGCTCTCCGTCTGGTACGACGACGCGCTCTCCAGGCCCTTCCTCATGAAGGCCGCGGAGTGCGTGAAGACGGGCGTGGGCTACCCGGCCTTCTTCAATCTGAAGACCTTCGTGGCGCACGAGCTGGCTGCGAGCGGGCTGGGGGTGGAGACGATCCGCAAGCACGCCGCCATGGGCGGATGCACCGAACCGGTCCTGGGGGGTATGTCCTACGGCGTGGTTCAGGCCGGGTTCGTGAACCACGGCAAGCTTATGGACCTGGTCATGAACGACGGCGTGGACCCGGCCACGGGAGTCCGCCTCTTCGCGCCCCGGACCATGGAGACTTACGACGACGTGGAGCGCTCCTATCTGGAAAAGATGCGCCCCGCCGTCCGCCACTGGCAGCAGTACTGGAACTACGTCATGGCGGCCCACCGGCAGACCGTGCCCCTGGTCTTCTGCTCGGCCTTTGTGAAGGACTGCATCGGGCGCGGGCGCTGCATGGACGACGGGGGCGCGGTGCACAACGGGACGCCCACGACCCTCTCCTCGGGTCTCGTGAACGTGGCCAACTCCCTGGCCGTGATCAAGCGGCTTGTCTTCGAGGAGAAGGCCTGCACGCTGGAGGAATTGAAGGCAGCCCTGGAGGCGAACTGGGAGGGCCATGAGGCCCTGCGGCAGAAGGCCCTCTCGGTGCCCAAGTGGGGGAACGACGAGCAGTTCGTGGACGACATCTTCCTCAGGCTCTTTAACGAGTACTGCGGCTGGGTGAAGGGGCAGGAGAACTACCTCGGGAAGCCCTACGACCCCTCCATGCTGGCCATCTCCACGCCCGTGCCCTTCGGCAAGGCGTGCGCCGCGTCGGCCGAGGGCCGGCGCGCCGGAGAGCCCCTGGCGGACGGCGTGACCTCGCCTTACCCGGGGACGGACACGCAGGGCCCCACGGCCGTCGTGCGCTCCTCCCTCAAGGTGGACCACACGAAGATCCGCGGCGGGCTGCTCAACCTCAAGTTTCACCCCTCCTCCCTGCGCGGGGATCGCGGGTCGAACAACCTCCTGGCCCTCATCAAGACCTACTTCGACGGCCCCGGTTTCCACGTGCAGTTCAACGTAGTGGACTCGGCCATGCTCAAGGACGCCCAGGCCCACCCCGAGAACTACCGCGATCTCGTGGTGCGCGTGGCCGGCTTCTCCGCCTACTGGGTCGAGATGAGCAAGGCCCTCCAGGACCAGGTCATCTGGCGCACCGAGCACGGGCTGTAACCACGGGACCGCGCGAGCGATAGCCACAGAACCGCAAGAGGATGAGGGATATACACATTCGTTTGTGGTTATCTTTTAGGGAACTCCATGACTGACGGGCTGATTTTCGACATCCAGCACTACGCGGTGCACGACGGGCCCGGCATCCGGACCCTCGTCTTTCTCAAAGGCTGCCCGCTACGCTGTCTCTGGTGCTGCAACCCCGAGTCACAGAACTTCAGTCCTGAACTGCGCCACAGCGCGGCCCGCTGCCAGGCGTGCTACGCGTGCAAGGACCCGTGTACCGCCGGGGCGATCCGCGAGGGAGAGTCCGGCCCCCTCATGGACCGCGAGGCGTGCAGCGGCTGCAAGACCTGGCCCTGCGTGGAGGCCTGCCCCCAGGGCGCCCTGGCCGTCATGGGAAGGGCCATGACCGCCGAGGCCGTGGTGGCCAGGGTCGCGGCCGACGCGGCCTTCTACGAGAACTCCGGAGGAGGCGTGACCTTCTCCGGCGGCGAACCCTTCGCCCAGCCCGAATTCCTAGAAGACCTGCTGCGACGCTGCAAGGCCCTCGGCATCCACTCGGCCGTGGAGACCTGCGGCCACGTCCCGGAGGCGGCGATTCTCAAGGCCGAGCCGCTCATCAGCCTCTTCCTCTTCGATGTGAAGGCCATGGACCCGCGACTTCACCAGCGCTGCACCGGGGCCTCCAACGAACTGATCCTTAAAAACCTTCGCGCCCTGGCTGAGAGAGACGCGTCCAAGATCGTCGTGCGCGTCCCCCTGGTTCCCGGCTATACGGATGGCCAAGAGAACCTTTCGGCCATCGCCTCCCTCACCGCCGAGCTGGGCATCCGTAAGGCCGAACTCATGCCCTACCACGAGCTGGGCCGTGACAAGTACGAAGGCCTGGGCAGGCCCTACCCGATCACTCTTCAGGATCCGCACCTATGGTCCGTGCAAATGGAGGCGGCGCTGAGAATGTTCATGGAGAGGGGCATCGCCTGCGAGGCCGGCGGAGAATGAAGGGGAGAACTAGGGGAATTTCGGATTTTAAGAGATAGGACATGGGCAGGGGGCCGTCGTAGCGGCCGCTCGATGATTGGCCCTTCATCCGTGGGGCGGGCACTCTTGCCCGCCAGGCACAGTCGCGGACAGGAGTGTCCGCGCCACGGGGGATGTGTCCGCGCCACGGGGGA
>JBBIKI010000160.1:0-3733 GCA_037445535.1 Acidobacteriota bacterium
AGGACGAAGCCTCGGGCCGAGGCGTCCTTTTCCAGGGCGGCGAGGCGGATCCGGCCGGAGGCCGCGTCTCCCGAGGCCACCTCCAGTTCACCCAGGTAGAGCCGGGCCCTCAGGGCCAGGTCTTGACGGCCGGCCTTGACGGCCTGCGCGAGGAGGCCGCCTAGGGCCTCGCGGGCTCCAGACACATCCCCGGCCGCGGCCCTGACCTTGGCCGACGTGAGGCCCACCGCCACCACCAGCCCCAGGTCTTCTTCGTCTTTCGCGAACCGCCGGGCGCGCGCCGCGGCCTCCTGGGCTTCAGGTACCTTCCCCAATGCCAAGCTTGAGCGGGCCAGGAGGTCGCAGGCCAGGGCCGCGTCGCCGGAGGCCTTGCCCGCCTCGAAGGCCTTGCACAGATCGCCTGCATCGGCCGCCGCCTGGGCCGCCTTACCCTCCTCCAGAGACAGGCTGGCCAGCGCCAGCCGGCTTTCGTCCGCCGCGCCCTTCTCGCCGAGCTGCTCTCTGAGGGCCAGGCCCTCCTCGTGCGCCTTGCGCGCCGCCTCCAGCCGGCCCCCGGGAAGGTGAACCTCGCCCAGGCCATAGAAAGCGTAGGCTTCTCCGCTCTTTTCTCCCGTGGCCTTGAAGAGGGCGAGGGACTCCTCGAAGCGGCCCTGGGCCTTGGCCAGGTCCCCGCCCATGGCCTCCAGTTCACCGAGGGCGCATAGGGTGTAGGCGCTGGCGCTCTTGTCCCCCACTTCGCGGCTGAGCGCCAGGGACTCCATGTGGCGGCGGCGTGCAGCGGCGAGGTCTCCTTGCAGGAGGAGGACGTTGGCCAGATTGCTCGACACTCGCGCCGCGGAGCTCTTGTCGTCGATGTCGTGGAGGACCGTGAGGCACGCTTCGTAATCGCGCGCCGCCTGGGCCAGGTCCCCCTGGTCGTAGGCCCGGTTGGCCAGGGCGTTGAGGATCATGACCGTGCCGCGCTGGTTGCCGATCTCGCGGTACGTGGCCAGGAGCTTCGCACCCAGGTCCTTGGTGCCCTTGGTGTCCCCCTGGGCGGAGAGGATGAAGAGCCGGACGGTCTGGGCGTGCGCCGAGCCCTCGCGATCGCCCAGGGCATCGTAGATGGCCCGGGCCTCATCGGAGGCCGCCAGGGCTTTCTGGGGCTCGCCCAGTTTGCGCCAGGCCCGCGCCGCAAGCAGCCGCGCCTGGGCGAGGGTCCCCCTGGCGTTCCGGGCCGCGCTCGCCTTGGCCGCGCGCTCCGACGCCGCCTCCATGTGGGTCCAATCCGAGAGGGACTGGGCCGCTTCCGCCTCGGCCAGGTCCACGCGAGGGTCCTGGGCCGCTTGAGGAAGCCGGCGCATCTCCTCCACCGTGGCCAGGGCCTCTTTGCCCTTGCCCCCTTTGGTCAGCATGCTGGCGAGCTGCAGGCCGTACTCCACGTTGTCGGGAAAGAAGCCCCACAGCGCGATAAAGCACGCCTGCGCCTTCTCCCATTGGCCCGCGGCGGCCCGGTAGCGCCCTTCCACCACGAGGCGCCCTTCCCTGGGGAGTGACGACGAGAGGTCGTAGGCCTTCTCCGCCTCTTCCCTGGCCCGGCCGTCATACCCGAGGGTGGACCACGCCGACGAGAGGGCCGCGTGGATGAGGGGCTGGGACGGCTGGGCGGCCTCTGCCTGCTGGAAGAAGCTCAGGGCCTGCGCCGCATTCATCAGGCGCATGCGTTCGAGCCCCAGGGCGTAGAACCTGGCGGCCACGGGATCGGAGGGGACCATGGCCTGGGCGGCGGCCTGCTCGGCCGGGGTGACGGGGCTCGCGCCGAGCCTGGCTCTGAGGGCCTCCCCCGCCTGTGAGGCGAGGCCGAAGAGCTTGTCTTCATCCCCCGTTTCGGCGAGAGACGCCACGGTCTCGCCCGCTGCCGTGTCTTGCAGGCGAACGTCCAGACGGAGGGTTGGGCCTGAGGGCCCCGGCAGGGCCACGAAGGAGCCCAGGACCACGTAGTCCGCGCCCAGGTTGGCGCGAATCTTTGAGAGTGTGTCGGGAGCCAGGCTCTCAGCTTCGCCCAGGTTCAGATCCCGCTTCATCCGGGAGATGGTCTCGCCCGGAACGGTTCTGAGGTGCTCGCCCGCCGCCAGCTCCGTGGTGAGCATTTCGGCCAGGGCCGTGGAGAGCCATGCCGTGTCCGCCCGTCCAGAGAGGTTCTTGAAGCCCAGGACGGCCACGGACCGCCGGGGGGCCAGAGGAACAGGGGAGGGCGCACGGCCAGGTCCGGAGCCGTGTCTCGTGAGCCAGAAAGGAACGGCCACGGCGGCGGCGAGCAGAAGGGCGGCGGCGGCTCCCGCCCACAGCAGGCGGCGCCGCGCCGCACCGGTTCCCGCGGCCTCACGCAGGGCGCGAAGGAGGTCCTTCCCGTCACCGTACCGCCTGGCCGGCTCGCGCTCCAGGCACCGCAAGACAATGGGGGCCCAGGCACGCCCCAGGTTCTCACCGCGCAGGGTCACGGACACGGAGGGGTCCCTCTTCTTGAGGCGGTTGATGACCGCGGCGAGGGAGGCATCTCCCGCGAAAGGCTTGCTCCCCGTGAGTACTTCACACATGACCACGCCGAAGGCGTACACGTCCGTGGCGGGGCTCACGGCGCCGCCCTGGAGCTGTTCGGGCGCCATGTAGGCGGGGGTGCCGGCGATTTCCCCCGAGGCGGAGAGGCCCGTGGACACGCCGGGACGGGCGAGGCCGAAGTCCGTCACCACGGCGCGGACCCCCTCCTCCTCCGGTTCCAGCATGACGTTGGCGCTCTTGAAGTCCCGGTGGATCACGCCCGCTCTGTGGGCCGCGGCCAGGCCTTCGGCCATCTGGAGCAGGAGGTGCATGGCGTCCCGGGGGGGCAGGGCGCCTTCCCGCCCGAGCCGCTCGGCGAGGGTCTCGCCCTGAAGGAATTCCATGGTCAGAAAGGCCACACCCGGCGAATTCGGGGTGGTGCCCTCTCGGTGCCAGCCCACGTCAAAGATGCGGCATACGTTGGGATGAGTGACTTGCCGCGCGAGGGCGATTTCCTGGCGGAAGCGTTCCACCGCCCGAAGGTCTCCCGCTACTTCGGGGCGCAGGGTCTTGAGGGCCACCACGCCCCCCAGCTCCAGGTCTTCCGCCTCGTAGACCTCCCCCATGCCGCCGGCGGCCATGAAGCGCACGATCCGGTAGCGCCCCGACACGGCCATCCCGGGCGCGAACGTCCTCCCCGCATGAATCCCGGGCAGCAGGGGGGCTCCGGGAAGGCTTACCGTGGGCGAGGAGGCCGAGGCGAGCGCCCCCTCAAGAGGGTTCAGGACATCGGTGTTCGGCTTGGGCCGGCCCTCTTCGTCCAAGATTCCTCCAGGCCCCGGCGACAGGGCGTCATCCGATTGGTTCCATCATACCGTTTGGAGGAGGAGGCTTCAATGGGCGAGACGCGGGAGGAGGAGATGCCGGGATGAAGGGAAACCGCGCGCTCCGCCGCGTTTATTTCCCCAATCCCAAATCCGCGATCCCAGATGCCCTTTCCGAATTCCGAATTCCTGTCCCCTGTCCACTAGGCTATACTCTCCGCACAGAGAATGACCGCGGGTGTCATATTCAAAAAGGAGACGGGCCATGGCAAAGCGCGGGAAAGAAACCACCGGCGAGCAGACGACCATGTTGCTTCGCGGCACCAACGGGATGCTTTACAGAATCCCCACTTCCGAACTCGAACGGTACGCCGTGCCGCCCGAGGAGCTGG
>JBBIKI010000161.1:0-3725 GCA_037445535.1 Acidobacteriota bacterium
AAGGCCATGATGGCCGCCGTGATGGTGACCCCCAGGCTCCACCCCGCCTTGAAGCCCACGTAGAGGTTGGAGAGGCACATGATGGCGCCGATGAGGGCGCCGAGAACCACCGAGCGAACCGTCAGCTCGGCCTCACGGCCTCCCTTGTACACGTTCTGGAGCCAGTCACGCTCCCGCGCTTCGGCCTCGTCCAACTTGCTCACGGGCTTCTCGTCCATGGGGCCTCCCCTCTTCGCAGCCGGTCCGGTCTGGATGGACAGAATAGCGTAGGGTGCGGTGAAATAGGAAATGGGGACAAGGCGCGGGCGGGAAGCGGGCAGCGGGGAACAGGGGGACGAGGTTCTCGCCAGGATGCAAAGACCGCCAGGGGAACCGGGGCCGAAAACTATGCGCTTATCACGAGCGACCTGATCAGAAATGGGGGCCGTACATGCCGAGCGTTTTCTACCCGGCCTACGCGGGCGGCGAGCTTGACCCGGAGGCCGAAGCCATCCTCTCGCGGATCGCCGCGGGGAACTTCCAGCCTCTGCACGCCATGAGTCCCGCGGATGCGCGCGAGGCCTTCCTCCTCCCCGAGTGGCTGGGCAAGCCTAGAGCGGAAGTCTCCGTCACCCGGAGTCATGCGGGAGAAGTCCCCATCCGCATTTACACCCCCGCGGCACCGGGACCGTTGCCCGTCCTCCTGTATTTCCACGGCGGAGGATTCGTGCTCGGAACGCTCGATGAGTTCGAGCCCTTTTGCACCTTCCTGTCAGCGGACGCCCGATGCATCGTCGTGTCAGTGGGCTACCGCCTGGCGCCCGAGTGGCCCTTCCCGGCCGCCTTGGATGACGCATGGGCGGCGACTCGGTGGGTGGCGGCCCATGCGGCCTCCTTCGGAGGGGACCCGGCCCGCCTCGCCGTGGCAGGGGACAGCGCGGGCGGGAATCTGGCGGCGGGTATCTCCGTGCTGGCCCGGGATCAGGGGTTTCCCAGGCTCCTCCACCAGACCCTGGTCTGCCCGTGGGTGGACCTCTCGCCCGCCGCCGAAGCCACGGAATCCTTCCGCCTGTTCGGCCAGGGGCTTTGGCTTTCGGCCACGGGCCTGGGCTGGTTCCGGCGCCATTATCTGCGGACTTTGGATCAATCTGCGGATTCCCCGGTATCGCCGCTTCGGTCCACGAATTTCCGCGGCCTGCCGCCCGCCCTCGTCCTCACGGCGCAGTTCGACGTGCTCGCCGATCAGGGCCGGGCCTACGGAGAGGCCCTGCGGGCGGCCGGCGTGCCCGTGGCGCAGTCGTGCTACGCCGGCATGCTCCACGATTTCGTAACCCTGCCCGGGCTCTTCTCGACGGCTTGGGAAGCCATAGGCGAGATCACGGCGGCCTTGCGAATGGCCTTCCATCAAGTCTGAATCGAGGGAGCCGATGGAGGTTACGCCGCCCAGCCGGCGGCGATGAGTTCGGCCTGCTGGAGCACGGTCTGGGTGGCCTTCTCCTGCTTGTCGGGCGGATAGCCGTGGTTGCGGAGGATCTGCTTGACCTTGATGCGCAGCTTCGCGCGGATGCTGTCCTTGAGCGTCCAGTCGATGGTCACGTTGCGGCGGATGGACTCGACCAGCTCCCTCGCGATGAGGCAGAGATTCTGGTCCCCCAGGACGGCCACGGCGCTGTCGTTGGTCTCCAGCGCGTCGTAGAAGGCCAGCTCGTCCTCGTTGAGTCCGAGTTTCTCTCCGCGCCGCTCCGCTTCACGAAGCTCCTTGGCCAGCCGGATGAGCTCCTGGATCACCTCTACGGTCTCGATGGATTTGTTCCGGTAGCGGATGAGGGTCTTTTCGAGCAGCTCCGCAAAGGATCGGCCCAGCACGAGGTTCTTCCTCCCTCGGCTCTTGATCTCGTCGTTCAGGAGCTTTCGGAGCATCTCCACGGCGAGGTTCTTCTCGGGGATCTGCTGCACTTCGGCGAGGAACTCTTCGGAGAGGATCGACAGGTCGGGCCTCTTGAGCCCCATCTCCTTGAGGACGTCCACGACGCCTTCTGAGCCAATGGCCTTAGAGAGGAGCTGTCGGATGGCCTCGTCCAGGAGCCCGGGCGGCCGGCCGTCGCCCCCGGTCGTCTTGATGAGCCCGGCCCGCGTCGCCTGGAAGAACCCCACGTCGTCCCGGATCCGGAAGGTCTCCGGATGGGGTACGGCGAGGGCGAAGGCCTTCGAGAGGTTCGCCACGGCGCTGAGGAATCGGCTCCGCCCCTCCTCCTCGCCGTCCTTCCCCTTGATGGACAGGATGTGCTCCATGGCCCTGGGCAGGAGGGACAGCCGCTCGGCCGGTTTGCCGGTCCGCCAGGACGTCCAGTCGAAGCCGAAGAAGAGGTCCGCGCAGATCTCGTACCAGCGCAGCATGACGGCCACGGCCTCGTTCTGGTCCAGCGTCGTCTTGCCGCGTCCTCCGCTTTGCGTGTAGACGGCCATGGCCTTCTTCAGGGGGTCGGCCAGGCCCAGGTAGTCCACCACGAGGCCGCCCGGCTTGTCCTGGAAGACACGGTTCACCCGGGCGATGGCCTGCATGAGCCCGTGGCTCTGCATGGGCTTGTCCAGGTACATGGTGTGGAGGCAGGGCACGTCGAAGCCGGTGAGCCACATGTCGCGCACGATCACAAGGCGAAGCGGATCGGCCGCGTTCTTGAACCGGCCGGCCAGGATCTCCCGGCGGCGCTTGTCGCGGATGTGGGCCTGCCAGCCGGGCGGGTCAGATGCGGACCCCGTCATGACGACCTTCACGGCGCCCTTCTGGTCGTCCCCATCGTGCCAGGAGGGGCGCAGAGCCACGATAGCCCGGTAGAGCTCGACGCAGATGCGGCGGCTCATGCAGACCGCCAGCGCCTTGCCGGGCATCCCTTCTTGGCGCTCCTCGAAGTGCCGGACGAGGTCCGCGGCGACCTGGTGGATGCGTTTATCGGCCCCCACCACGGCCTCGAGGGCTGCCCATTTCGTCCGAAGGCGTTCGCGCTCGCCTGTTTCCTCGCTCTCGGTCAGCTCTTCGAATTCCGCGTCCAGCTTGGGCCTTTCGAAGGGGTCCAGCACGAGCTGGGCCAAGCGGCTTTCGTAGTAGATGGGAACCGTGGCCCCGTCCTCGACCGCCTGCTGGATGTCGTAGACGCTGATCGTATCCCCGAAGACGGCCCGGGTGCTGCGGTCGGTCAGCTCCACGGGTGTCCCTGTGAATCCGATGAAGGAGGCGCGGGGCAGGGCGTCCCGGAGGTGGCGCGCGAAGCCGTCGATAAAGTCGTACTGGCTCCGGTGGGCCTCATCCGCGATGACCACGATGTTTCGGCGGTCTGAGAGGAGCGGCATGGCGCCTGCCTGCCGCGCCGCTTCGCTTAGCGGCGCAGGCAGGTCGCCCCGCATTGCTGGCTTCGCCGCCTCGCGCTTGGTGCTCGGCTGGTCCGGGAAGAACTTCTGGATCGTGGTAAAGACCACCCCGCCGGAGGCCACCTGAAGCAGTTCTCGAAGCTGAGCCCGGCTCTCGGCTTGGACGGGGGCTTGGCGCAGGACCTCCTTGCACCTTGCGAAGGTGCCGAAGAGCTGGCCGTCCAGGTCGTTCCGGTCTGTGAGGACCACCAGCGTTGGGTTCTCCAGCTCGGGCGCCAGGATGAGCTTGCCCGAGTAGAAGACCATCGTCAGGCTCTTGCCCGAACCTTGCGTGTGCCACACCACGCCGCAGCGCCGGTCGCCTTCGGGACCCGTGGCTT
>JBBIKI010000162.1:0-3624 GCA_037445535.1 Acidobacteriota bacterium
AGGGCCGTCTCCAGGGTGTCCACGGCGAAGCCCGCCTCCCACAGCGCGTTGCGCAGGTAGGGGGCGCGGAAGCGCTTGCTCTGCCACGTGTTCCCCACGGCCCGTCCCAGGTCGATGCCTCCGTAGGCCCGCGCCACGCCAAGGGCCTGCTCCCGGGCGGCTTTGCAGAGGGGCGCGAGCCCCGTGCATCCCAGGATGGCCAGGCACTTGCCGCCGCCTACCCGCCGGAAGGAGAGATAGCGCTCCATGACGGAGACGAGCTTGGGTTTGCCCGAGAGGAGAAGGGAGGTGCGCGTCTCTTCGGCGTTGTTCAGGCGCGCCATGGAGAGGGGAATGCCCGACCGGACCATGGCCCGCACGGCCTCCATCCCCGAAATCCAATCGGGGAAGAAGACGCCGAAGAACGCGTCGCGCTCGGGCAGCGGCCTGACCCGCACCGTGGCCTCCGTGAGGATGCCGAGACGGCCCTCGGACCCGAGCACCATCTCGCGCACGTCGGGCCCCGCCGCGGAGGCGGGAAAGACGGGCAGGTCCAGAGTCCCCTCGGGGGATTCGAGGCGGCCGCCCGCGAAGGTCTTCTCGATGCGGCCGTAATACGCGGACTGCTGGCCGCTGGAGCGGGTCGCCACCCAGCCCCCAAGGGTCGAATAGTCGAAAGACTGGGGATAGTGGCCCAGGGTGAGGCCGCGGGCGCGGAGCTGGGCCTCCAAATCGGGGCCCGCCACTCCCGCGCCAAAGGTGGCGAGGCCGCTGGTCTCGTCCAGGCGCAGCAGACGGCTCATGCGGCCCAGGTCCGCCGTGATCACGGGGGATTCGCCCGCGCCAGGCGTGAGGTGTCCCACCACGCTCGTGCCCCCGCCGTAAGGGATGATCTTCGCTCCCGCCCACCGGGCGAAACGGAGGAGGTCCCGGACGTCGGAGGAGGATTCGGGAAAGGCCACGGCGTCCGGAAACGCCTGGATGCGGCCACTCCGGAGGGCGATCCAATCGGGAAGGCTCTGGCCTAGGGCGTGGCGCAGGCGCACCTCGGGCTCGTTGGAGAGCATGGCTCCCGCCGGCAGCCTCGGGGCGGGGGCGGCGGCAACGACCGACTCCAGGCTCGCGTCCGCGGGCCGGGTGCCCGGGCCGAGCTCGGATTCCAGGAAGGCGAGCGCCCCGGCGGGAACGGGATAGGTGAGGGTCTCGTCCCCCCATCCGTTCCAGCGCCTCACGGCTTGCCTCCGCGCCGCGCCTTGGGCTTGGTCCCGCGCCGCTTCTTGGCGGCGGGCACCTCGGGGGGCGCGCTGGCTTCGTGCCAGAGCCGCAGGCTCTCGGACATGACGCGGCAGGTCACGCGTTCGGCGCCGCGGCCATCCCCGCGGAGGGCGGACTTCAGCAGCGCCGCATAGAACCTCCTGGAGGCCTCCCTGGCCTCTCCCCGCCGGAAGTACACCCGCGCCATCCGTTCATAGAAGCCCGCAA
Organism: Acidobacteriota bacterium; assembly: GCA_037445535.1. Classification (GTDB taxonomy): domain Bacteria; phylum Acidobacteriota; class UBA4820; order UBA4820; family DSQY01; genus JAKAJA01. The sequence goes on from JBBIKI010000162.1 coordinate 1,462, forward strand.
AGCCGTTCAGAATGAGGGTGAAGATGGGATTGCCCGAGGCGGTGGTGAGGAGGTGGTGGAGCCTCCAGTCAAAGGATGCGAAGGCCCGCGCCGTGTCGGGGAGCTTGGCGTGGCCCGAGAGGAAGGCGCACACCTCCGGGGCGGCGTGCTCCACGGCGGCGCGGGCGTACACGGGCGACATGAGCAGCCTGAGCTCCAAGAGATGGGGGACGAACTCGGGCGGGAGGACCCGCGCGTGCCTCACGATGCCGCTCACCACGTTGAGGCCGCCGCTGCGCCAGACGTCGTTGACGATGGTGGACTTGCCCTGCCGGATGGTGAACCAGCCGTCCCGCTCCAGCCGCCCCAGCACCTCGCGCAGGGTGGGCCGGGTCACCGAGAGCTTCACGGCCATTTCCCGCTCCGCTGGGAGGGCCGAGCCCGGCGGATACTTGCCCTCCAGGACCGCCGTGATGAGGGCCCGCTCGGCGTACAGGGCGGGCTTCGAATGCGACGTGGACGGCTTCATGGACGGCCCCTCTGGCAAACTGGTAAGAGGTCTGACCAGTTATGAACCCAATTTAACCTCCCGTGAATCTCCTGTCAAGGGGCGGCTCGAAGACCCGCCCGTGCTGGCTTTGAGCGCGATGCTCAGCTCGCAGCGCCGCCCTCGCATCCCGCGGACCCTTGTTGTCCGCAGGGGGTGAGGGCCCTATACTTCCAGTCAAGGAGGGCACCATGGCCCAGCCGCCCGATCTTTCCCGCCTGCCCGCGCCCGACACGATTCGAAGCAAGGGGTTCACTCTGAAGGGCGCCACGGCCTTCGCGGAGTCGCGCTTTGGCGCGGGCGCCATGGAGAAGGTCCTGCCTCTGCTGGAGCCGGACCTGCGGGAGGCCCTAAGCGTCCCCGTCCTCTCTTCCACGTGGTATCCCTTCCGGTACCAGGTGGCGCTCTACGAAGGTATTGACCAGGCCTTCGGCGGAGGCGACCTTGCCCTGTGCCGCGAGATCGGCCGTTACACCGCCGAGACCGAGGCCACCTCCTTCCACAAGGTCCTCCTCAAGCTGGCCAACATGAAGACCTGGCTCAAGATCGCGGGATCCATGTGGGGCATGTACTACAGCGCCGGGAGCCTGAGCGCGGAGGCCTTCCACGACGAGGGCGGCGTGGCGCGCATCAGCGGCTTCCACCCCATCTCCAAGGCCTTCTGCGAGGACTTCGCCGGCTGGCTCGAACAGATCTTGAAGATGGGCGGCAAGACGGAGGTCAGCCTCCGCCACACGGAGTGCGTACTCGACGGCGCCCCCGCCTGCCTTTATAAGGCTACCTGGCGCGGATGAACCCTAGCTCGGGCTCAAGCCTGCCAAAGGGCTCGCCGCACGGCACGCGACGCCGTGTAGAATCCCCTACCTTCCTTCCGGCGCCCGCCTAAAAGTGACAAAACTTTGCTCGTGGGGACATAACGGCGTTCACACCAACTGTGTCTTGTATTATCAATGAGTTAACTGAGTTGGTTCGAGCCGGATCGGACACGCGGGACCTGCGTTCCCGGCGCGCGCCGAATGGCGAGCTGGCGCCACGCGGCCAAGCCCCTCCAAATGCAAGGGTATGTCAGCAAGGCCAGGATGGCGTGATCCTTGCTAAGAAAACCGGCGGGGAAGACGTGCAGACGATCAAACTGCTGGCCAGCATTATCGGTATTGGGGCGCTTCTCGTGCTTGCGGGCCTCCTCGCCGGGGCTCCGGCGGAGGCGTCTGCCGCGGTTGGGTCCGGCAGCCTCCAATGCCCTCGCTCCCACGACACCAGCCTAAGCGAGACGGCCTCTCTCGGCGGCCAGGCGTCCGACATGGACGACGACGATGCGGACGACGGCGACCCGCAGGCTACCGCGGAGTGGCTGCCCGAGGATCGGCACGGCCAGAGTTCCGAGGCGTTGGCTCTCATGGGCGTCTCTGCCATGGACGAGCTGGCGGTGATCCATCCTTCCAGCCCATGCAGGGGGCGTACCCTGCGCAGGCGCATCTTCAAGAAATCCTAGTCCCCCCCCCTGGGCCTGGTAGGGATTAATCCTCCAGGCCCGTCTATATCGATTCCCGAACACGAAAACTCGCTTTTCATGGAACGCGTGAGGCCGGTTGAATGCTGGGGCCGGTGCCCACGGGAGGCGGACCTTTCTAGGGAGG
>JBBIKI010000163.1:0-438 GCA_037445535.1 Acidobacteriota bacterium
GAGATGGCGAGGGAACCCGCGGGCACGTCCTTTGTGATGGTGGTCCCCGCGCCGATATAGGCGCCGTCGCCCACGGTGACAGGGGCCACCAGCTGCGTGTCGCTACCCACGAAGACCCCCTCGCCGAGGGAGGTCCGGTGCTTGTTCACCCCGTCGTAGTTGCAGGTGATGGTGCCCGCGCCGATGTTGGACCCGGCGCCAACGGAGGCGTCCCCAAGGTAGGACAGGTGGTTCGCCTTCACGCCGTCCTTGAGGAGGGACTTCTTGGTTTCCACGAAGTTGCCCAGGTGAACGCGATCGCCTAGCTCGGTCCCTTCCCGGGTGTGGCAGAAGGGCCCGAGGATGCACTCCGAGCCCGTCTTCGTGCCCTCAAGAACGCAATGCTCCTTCACCAGGGTGCCCGGTCCCAGGTAGGTGGAATGGAGGACGGAGAAGGAG
>JBBIKI010000163.1:448-3607 GCA_037445535.1 Acidobacteriota bacterium
CCGCAGAGGCGCACGTGAGGGTGGACGACCGCCCCGGGCTCCAGGAGGACCGTGGGCTCGATCCAGACCGTATCGGGGTCCGGGAAGGTGATGCCCTGCGTCATCCAGCGATCGACCACCTCGCGCCGGAGGCTGCGCGTCGCCCGGGCGAGGTCCGCCTGGGAGTTCACCCCTAGCCAGCTGTCGGGCTGTGAGGCGGTGAAAAGGTGGGCCGGAGAACCGCTCGTGGCCATGCGGGCGAAGACGTCGGTGAGGTAGTACTCCCCCTGCGCGTTGCCCCGTCCCAGGCCGTCGAGGTGGGCCATCACGTGCGGGGCATGGAGGAAATAAACGCCGGAGTTCACCTCCCGGATCGCCCGCTCCTCCGCAGAGGCATCCCGCTCCTCCACGATACGCCTAAGGTTCCCATTCTCATCCCGCAGGATCCTGCCGTAGCCGGAAGGCCGTTCGAGGCGAAGGCTCACTACCCCTGCGCTGGCGCCGCTAGCCTCGAATTCAACCCAAAAACGTCCCACTTCGTCAACGGGGAGGAGGGGGACATCGCCCGCCACCAGGAGGATGCGGCCGGAGGAGCCAAGGGTCTCCCTGCAACACATGAGGGCGTGTCCTGTCCCCAACTGGGGTTCCTGGTGGACCACCTCGGCGCCGAAACTCCGCGCCACGGCCGAGACGGCTTCGGCCTGGTGGCCCACCACTACCAGAGTCCGACCGGCCCCCAAGGCCGAGAGGCTCTCCAGGAGGTGGGCCAGCATAGGGCGCCCGAGGACGGGATGCAGGACCTTGGCCAGGGGAGACTTCATGCGGGTTCCCTGGCCCGCGGCGAGGACGACGACGGTGCGGTTCATGCGACCTCCACGGCGGTGCGGGTCAGTTCCAGGAGCTGTTCCCGCAGCTTTCGGGGATCATGTCGGGCATAGACTCCCACGGACAGCATATCCGCGCAGACCACGCGCACGCCCATGGCCTCCATGGCGGGTCCGTCCACCTCCACCGGCTGGGCGCGCTCCTTGGAGTACTGCTCCTTCAAGCCAGTGGGCAGGGGGGCACAGCTGCAGAGAACCGTATCGCAGACCCAAGGTCCCACGTGCTCCACGAGGGCGCGAAGGTGGTCAGAGGCCCTGTAGCCTTCCGTCTCGCCGGGCTGGGTCGTCAGGTTGCAGACGTAGACCTTGCGCCCACGGCACGCCTTCAGGGCTTCAGCGAGTTCCCCCACCAGGAGATTGGGAAGGACGGAGGTGTAGAGCGACCCGGGCCCGAGAAAGACGCAGTCGGCCTGGCGGAGAACCTCGCAGGCCTCCGGCAGGGCCCTGCAGCCCCGCGGTTCGAGGTGAAGCCTGCGAATGGGGGGTGCTGAACCGGTGACCGCCGCCTCGCCCCGAACCACCGAGCCGTCCGAGAGCTCGGCCACCAGCTCGATGCTGTCCAGGGTCGAGGGGAAGATGCGCCCCCGGATGGCCAGGATGTCGTGCAGGTGTCGGATGGCCTGTGCGAAGTCTCCCGAGACTTCCGCCAGAGCAGCGATGAAGAGGTTCCCGAAGGAGTGCCCCTCCAGCTCTCCCTGGGAGAAGCGGTACTGGAAGAGGCTCCGGAGGAATTCGGGGGCGGGGGGACGGGGGCTGACGCCTAGAGCAGTACGAGGTGACGCGCCGATGGCCCAGGGACCGACCGAGTTAATGGCCAGGGCCCGGGCGGGCGAGGCCGAGGGCTTTGCGGAGTTCGCCGTCGAGGCCCTGGCGGATGTCGGGATTGTCCTTAAGGAACTGGCGGGCGTTTTCGCGTCCCTGACCGATGCGGTCGCCCTTGTAGCTGAACCAGGAGCCGCTTTTCTCGACGAGGTTCTGGGCGACGCCGAGATCGAGGAGGTCGCCTTCCTTGGAGACGCCTTCGCCGTAGATGATGTCGAACTCGGCTTCGCGGAAGGGCGAGGCGACCTTATTCTTGACGACCTTGACCTTGGTGCGGTTGCCGATGACGGTATCGCCGTCCTTGATGGCGGCGATGCGGCGGATGTCGAGGCGCACGGAGGCGTAGAACTTGAGCGCGCGGCCGCCGGTGGTGGTTTCGGGGTTGCCGAACATGACGCCGATTTTCTCGCGGATCTGGTTGATGAAGACGAGGCAGGTGCGGGATTTGTTGACCTGGCCGGTGAGTTTGCGCAGGGCCTGGGACATGAGGCGGGCCTGGACGCCCATGTGGGAATCGCCCATTTCGCCTTCGAGTTCGGACTTGGGGACGAGCGCGGCGACGGAGTCGACGACGAGCACGTCGATTTGAGCGCTGGCGACGAGATGGGCGGTGATTTCGAGCGCCTGCTCGCCGTAGTCGGGCTGGCTGACGAGGAGGTTATCGACGTCGACGCCGAGTTTGCGGGCGTAGATGGGATCGAGGGCGTGCTCGACGTCGATGAAGGCGGCGATACCGCCCTTCTTCTGGGCTTCGGCGGCGACCTGGAGCGCGATGGTGGTTTTGCCGGAGGATTCGGGGCCGAAGATTTCGCAGATGCGGCCGCGGGGGACTCCGCCCACGCCCAGGGCGGCGTCGAGAGAGATCGAACCCGTCGAGATGACGCTGACGGGGACCAGCGCATCTTTCGACCCGAGACGCAGGATCGAGCCCTTGCCGAACTGCTTTTCAATCTGGCTGAGGGCGGCTTCTAACGCGCGCGAACGCTCTTTTTCATCCATGTGGGACTTTGCTCCTGGGAGAGGGAAATTCGTTGGATCAAGGATATTGTAGCAGCCGCTATAATTGGTGCAGGAGCCTTCCTCATGTTCTCCCGCATATTGCTTTCGCTGGCGGCGGTTTCGCTGGTCTGGGCCGGTCCGAAGAAGCTGACCGGCAGCGGCCGCGGCGAGAATCAGGACATCATCCTGACGGTGACGGTGTACGCCGATCCGGAGAGCGTCAAGGAAGTGCTGGGGGACGATCTGGGCGGGCACTTCATCGTGGCCGAGGTCAACGTGCAGCCGAAGTACGGGAAGGAAATCTCGATCGACCGCGACGATTTCGTATTGCGGACGGACCACAACGGCGATAAGACGGGGCCGATGGCGCCGAGCCAAATCGCGGGGCGGGGCGCGCTGGTGCTGACCGAGATGACGGGGCAGCGCGGTCCGGGGGGCGACGAACCGATCCACAGTTGGAGTCTGGGCGGGGTGA
>JBBIKI010000164.1:0-3552 GCA_037445535.1 Acidobacteriota bacterium
GTCGCTGATGATGGGCGGGCAGCCCGCCGCAAGCGCCTCCAAGATCACGTGGCCGAAGTTTTCACCCCGGGTGGGCAGGAGGAGCGCGTGGTAAGAGAAGAGAAGCATTTGCACCTGGGCCGGCTCGACAGGCCCGAGGTACCGGACCCGGATGTTGGGCGGCAGGCTGCGGATCAGGCCTTGCACCGTGTTCCAATAGACGGCATCATCCACGGGCCCCACGATGTCGAACGCAACCGGGAGCGATAATCCGGCAAGGACAGCCAGCGCCACATCCAGGTTCTTCATCGGCGAAATGCGCGAGAAAAACACGACCCTCAAACCATCCTGGGGCACCTCGCCCTCAGGCCGTGGCCCACCCTCAAGGTGCAGGCTCGGGAAGAGGGGGGCGATCCACACATCCGCCCCCTGCCCCACCCTTTGCCTGATTTCGTCCGCCTCCTTAGCGCTCGTCGCATGCCAGAGTATGCCCCTCCACAGCCCCAGACGCCGCGCCGCCCAAAGGAACAGCCGCTTCTTCCTCGGCTTGATGCTCAATGCCCCCGATGAAAGCTGGTTGCGTGGGGCCACCAGAACGGGTTTCTCCTTCGCCCAGCCCAGCCTGCGCAGCAGCAGGGGCCAGATGCCCCATGGCGGGGAATACATGTCGTTGATGTACAGGAGATCGAATTGGCCCTCTCTAAGGATGCGGGCCAGCCGGACCAACCTCCTAGCGCCTGGTGCAAGGTAGCGAACCGACAGGCCGTCCCTCGCGACGGCTCCATCCCCCGGCAGGCCGGCATAGCGTGCCGTGCCCTGGTAATCTCTGTCCGCCGTCACGATGGTCAATTCGAAGTCCCCGGCCAACTGCTTCACCAGCGCCTCGAGGCTCGCAATCGGTCCTCCGCCCCTATAGCCGGGGCGGTAATAAGGGATTAGCACGAGGATTCGGCCCTTCTGCCTCACCTGCGCTTCGTCCCCCCCGGGAAAGCGTGGAAAGGTCCCCTCTTTCGATGCCACAGACATCACGGTGCTCGCTCAGGGCCGACATGTCGCCCCGGTACATAGGCACCTCCATCACGTGGCCGGTCCACGGACCTGGGGACCAGCGTGCGCACGATCCAGGCAATGGCGAGGGCGTTGGCCAAGAGAATGAAAGGTGTCAGCACCGCCATATTGAAGCGAACCTCCTCGAGGAAGGTCACGAACTGAAGGAAGGCGTACCACGCCGCCCAGAAGACGGGGGATTTCATGCCCGACGCCAACAGCCAATCGCTAACTTTTCGGTAGAAGAGGCCCAAGAGGAGCATACCCAACAGCGTCCCCAGCCACCCATACATCCAGTAGAGCTCCGGGGCGATGTGAAGTGCCGTAGAACTAATCCCCAGGCTATAGTCGCCGGAACCACCGGCCAGGAAACTCGTGAACCAACCTGAGGGGTCCCAGGAGGGTTTCCCCGGCCACAGGATTCTCGGAATGAAGCCGATGAGGAGGTTTTTGATGAAAAAGCCACCCACTAGCCCCGTTTTGTCCGCAAAATAGACGACGGCTCCGGCTTCGTAGACGCTGCCGAAGCGCAACTCGAATTGTTCCCAAGAACCTATGACCGTCTTCACCGTCCCCTCTTGCTCGATGTTCTCCTGCACGCGGCGTGCAACTTCGCCGACCGATGCGCCCTGCGGGTTCAGGCCCCAGTTGACCTTCCTGTACTCCTGAATATAGGGATAGACGAAGATCAGCAAGAAGAGTGCCCCGGCGACCGACAGGGCAAGCCCACGGCCGGGCTTGCGCAACAGGTAGGCCGCCCCTACGGGGAGCAGTGCGAAGAAGAAGGCGCTCTTCATGCCGAAGGTCAGGACGTTGGCCACCAGGGGGAGCAAGGCCGCGTAGGTGATGAGCCTCAGCCTCCCCCGGATGCCGAAATCCCTGCTGAAGGCGAGGAGCGCGAAGATCGCACCGTAGGCCAAGCCGCTAGTAATCGAGAACAGACTGCCCAGCCGCGCCGCCACGCCTGGCAGAAACCAGTTCACCAAGTACCCCGCCAGCCCCACCGCATAGGCGAACCAAAGCTGGCGGTCGCGCCAGAAAGTTGGCGCGGTCCATAGGTTCTCGACCGCCCTCCGCCTGCGGGCGAAGACCCAGCCTGCGCAGAAGGCGGCCGTTCCCAAGAGGGTGATCCATTCGGCCTTGGCGGAGGCGGCGATGTAAGCCTCCGTAGGAATCACGTCAAAAGGGGACGCAAGCGAAGAGGCGTGGCCAACCACGAAGACCAATCCCAGCAGGCGCCTCAGGGCATACAATCCCAACAGGCCCGTCAGCGGATTCACGGCCACTTTGCCATCGGGCGTCCTGCCGAGCCAGAGCAAAAGCCATAGAGTCCCCCCGAAGTCGGCCGCCACGGCGCCGGCGAGGCTCTGCCATGATTCGGATGGATAGGCTAGGAAAGCGGCCGTCCCCGCCATGGCGCCGGCCACTGCGGAGACCCTGAGAACTTGGGCCAGCCATTGGGGAAGAGGGATCTGCAGGCCGAGACCCCACTCCAAAGCCGACGAGCCTAAGGAGGCCTTGTTTCTGCTGGTCATGGCGCGTTTTCCATGCGGCCTAGCCCGCGGCGGGCCTTACTCCCGCTGACGGCCCCCTGTGCGGGCAGTCTACCGGTCACCTTCACAGGTCGCCCACCATGCTAAAGATCGTTTCCAGCCGATGCCTGTACGTGTGCTCGGCCAGCGCCCGCTTCGCCGCAGCCTCGCGAATGGCCTTCATCTCTCGTGGAAATCGTTTCGCCCGCTCGATGTGGCCCATAAGCTCCTCGATCGAATCGAAGGTGAGCACCTCCTTACCTGGCTCGAAGCACTCAGAGATGATGGGCCGGCTTTCCATCAGATGAAGGCCGCCCGCGCCGGCGACCTCGAAGGCGCGGCAGTTCAGCGAATTCCCTTCGATGATCTGCGTGGAGTTGAGGCAGGCTAGCCCCTCCCCGAAGATGCGGCTCTTTTCCTCCCGGACGATGTACCGCCCCGTGTGTAATGTCTTGATAGCAGAGTGAGCCCAGCGGGGCAACCGGCCGCCGTAGAGGTGGACGTCCACGCCGCGATCCAGGAGCCGCCTCACAAGGAGCTGTCTGTACTCGTAGAAATTCCCCGCGACCACGATGGCGTCGTTGGCCTGCTCGGCGACCGGCTTGTGCCAGAGCGGGTTCATCGCCTCGTGGAGCAAGTGGGCGTTCAAGCCTACCCGTCGGAACTTGCGGGTGCATTCCACGTCTTTGATGAAGATGAGGTCCCACTGGTCGGTGAGCAGGCCTTGCCGTTTCATATTGGCCGGAGGGTCACCCCACCACGCCACGCAGGCTTTCACCCCGGCACGTTTGATTTCGCAGAGGGCCTCTTCGGAGATCACCTGCGTGGGCGCGAGGAAGAGGTCGGAACGGTGCCGGCGCGCGGCCTTGATCAACCACCTCTCGTGAGGCGAGAGGTAGTCCCGCTCGAGCCGCTGCCTCAGCGCGCGCACCGTGGCCGCGGTCCTGGAGTTGTACCTGGCTTGAGTGAGCGCCCTGTCCCACACCACGGCCAT
>JBBIKI010000165.1:0-3417 GCA_037445535.1 Acidobacteriota bacterium
GCCGTGGGCGGCGTGGCCAACGCCATCAACCTCGACAGCCCCTCCACCCTCAACATGGACAAGCTGTTCATGATCAAGGACCTGCTCACAGAGGTTTCGGCCTTCATCCAGCAGGTGTACCTGGTGGACGTGGCGGCCGTGGCGGCCCACTACCCCGATTGGCTCGGCTACGGCAAGGGCGTCACCAACTACCTGGCCGTGCCCGATATGCCCCTGGACACCAAGGGCACCCGGTTCGATCTGCCCGGCGGCACCATCATGGCCGGTAACTTGGGCAGCGTGAAACCCTTCACCTCGTTCAACGACGCCTACTTCCGCGACAACGTGCAGGAATCCATCACCCATGCATGGTATGACGGCGACTGGTCCCGCCATCCTTACGAAGAGGACACGGTTCCCCATTACACGGACTTTGATCCCGCCAAGAAATACAGCTGGGTGAAGGCGCCGAGGTTCAGCGGCCAGCCCATGCAGGTGGGCCCGCTGGCGCAGATGCTCGTAGGCTACGCCTCGGGCCACGAGCTCACCAAGAAGTGGGCCACGGTGGTCCTGGACACGGCCTCCTCCCTGGCCAAGACCAAGCTCGGGCCCGAAGTCCTCCACTCCACGCTCGGCCGGCACGCCTGCCGCGCCGTCCGGTGCGCCGTGCTCAGCGACTTGGCCCTGAAGCACTGGGGGCTCCTGGCGGAAAACATCGGCAAGGGTGACCTGGCCATCTTCAACGAACCGGTCTTCCCCTCCGGTGAACAGCGGGGCTTCGGCTTCCACGAGGCTCCCCGGGGTGCTCTCTCCCACTGGGTCGTGATTCGTGACGGCAAGATCCACAATTACCAGTGCGTCGTTCCATCAACCTGGAACGCCGGCCCGCGGGACGACAAGGGGCAGAAGGGTCCCTACGAAGCGTCCCTCGTGGGCAATCCCGTGGCCGATTCCCAGCGTCCCCTGGAGGTGCTGCGAACCGTGCATTCCTTCGACCCGTGCCTGGCCTGCGCCATCCATGCGGTAGACGCGGAGGGCAACGAGGTGTCGAGGGTGAACGTCTTGTAGGCTGACTCCGCGGCCCAAGGCCGCCTTTGTGGAGCGGCGGGACCCGTCCGTCCCCTCGGGGGGCGGGCGGGTCCCGCCCGGCTTTCTATGAGTGAAATCGGCGTGCTGGGTCTGGGCAACGTTCTCATGGGCGACGACGCCTTCGGCCCCTACGTCATCAAGCACCTGGAAGCGGCCTTTCGCTTCTCTCCGTCCGTGCTGGTCCTGGACGCGGGTACGCCGGGCCTCGACCTCACGGTTCACGTCCGCGGCCTCCGGGCTCTCATCGTGGCGGACGCCGTCAAGGCCGCGGGCCCTCCAGGAGAGGTGCGCCTATACCGCAAGGCCGGCCTGCTCAAGGCGGCTCCCGCTCTCCGTATGGGTCCCCACGAGCCAGGCCTGCGCGAAGCCCTGTTGACCCTTGAGTTCTCCGGCGGAGCCCCCGAAGAGGTCCTTCTGGTGGGTGTCATTCCGGACGATGTGGTCTACCGCGTGGGCCTGAGCGTTCCCGTGCAAGAAGCCGTTCCCGCCGCCGTGGCCCAGATTCTCAAGGAGCTGGATCGCCTTGGGGCGCCCGCCGAGCCGCGCGAGGCTCCCTTCGCCATGGACCTTTGGTGGGAAGCTGCGGAAGGGGAAAGGTGAAGGCGCCGTGGCCAATCCCATGACCTGGGCCCGGCTGGAGAAGCCGGTGGTGATCCTCATCGCCCTGCACAGCTTCGCCGTCGGGGTCATGCTCCTGCTTTTCCCCGACTGGTCCGTCCACTTCGGCGGATGGCCCGAGGCGGTGTACCCGCAGTTTTTCATCCGCCAAGGAGGGGCGTTTCACGTGGTTCTTGCCGCCGTGTACCTGTTGGACTACCGATGGAACCACAGCCTCCGGTTCATGGTGGCGGCCAAAGTCATGGCCACGGTCTTCCTCACGGCTTGCGCCCTCTACTACCGGGGGCCCTGGGTTATCCCCGCTTCCGCCGCCGGCGACGCCGCCATGGGCCTCTGTGCTTTCTCCTTCCACCTCAGGACCGCCAAGTCCAAGACAGCCTAAAACGTCCGCCCCCCCATGACCTCGTACACATCCTGGACCTCGTCGATGCCCAGCTCGATGGTCATGGTGATGGTGTCGTGAAGGGTTTGGTCTAGCCCAACCGACTCGGGATCGGCGCTGACGGCCTTGAGGCAGGCCTGGTCGATGGTGGCGAGGGCGTCGCAGACCTCCTGTGCCGTGAACCCCTGTTTGAACCGGCGCTCGGCCAGGTCGCGGCAGTGCGCCATGAAGAGGGCTTTGTCTCTCGCTCTCACGGCGTTGAGCAGGTGGCGCAGAACCTGCCGCAAGAACCATTCGATGTCGTCGGGCGAGAACCGGCGGTGGCCCACGAACCACCGGGGCGCCGCCTCTCCTCTCAAGCTCGACATGAGGGCGGCGAGGATCTCCTGTTCGTGTCTCTCCAGAAGCCTGTGAACGATAAGGTTTCGCCTGAGCCTGGGCTCCTTCATGGCGGCGCGGTTGCGGCGGTTCCACTCCAGGGGATCGGCCTTCAGGTTCTCCACGAGAAAAGGCATGCGGCGGAGGATCTCCAGCCTCGGGTTGGGCTGCCAGCCCATGCGCTCGTAAGTATGCGCGGCCTGCGTCGTGAGCTGAAGGTCGATGTATTTGCCCATCCATGGCCGCTCGAAGGGCCGCTGCCCCAGCAGGCGCCCCGCCCAGTCCATGCCATAGAGGCCAATCCGGCACAAGGGTTTGGGCATGAAGATGGGTTTGCGCTCGCGGCCGAAGTAAGCGTGGGACGCGGCTTCGTAAAGCTGCGCGTGGGTGACGGAGCCGCTGCAGCTCGCGATCAGGATCTCCCCAGGTCCGAGGATCTGATACCTGCCGAGCAGCTTGGCGATGAAGGCCACGGCGTCGCGCACGTGGAGGTAGGGGATGGCCGAAAGGCCTCTGCCCGCCAGAATGCGGGCGTTCCAGGCCTTGGAGAGCCACGTGTTCATGAAGACGAACTGGGGAGGATATTCGCACCAGTCCGAGAACATGGCCCCGAAGCGGACGATGCACGAGGGCACCGACCCTTCGTATTCTCCCAGCATCGCTTCTCCGATGCGCTTGGTCTTGGCGTAGATGTGCTCCCCGTCGGGCGGGCTCGATTCCGTCAGGACCGAGCCGGAGGGAGGAAAGTTGCAGGCGGCCACGGAGCTCGCGAAGACGAAGCGGCGCACGTGAAGCACCTTGACGCACTCCAGCACGTTGCGCAGGCCCTCGATGTTCGTCCGCCAGTACTCGGGGTGCTCCTCCCCGGTGAAGTCATAGTGGGCCGCCAGGTGGAGGACCACCTCGGCCCCTCCCGTGTCAATGATCTCCTGGAACACGGCGCCGAGAGGCTCCTTGTCCCCGATGTCCAC
>JBBIKI010000166.1:0-3401 GCA_037445535.1 Acidobacteriota bacterium
CTGCGGTACATCAAGGAGGGGAAGCTGCGCCTGACCTACACGGCGGTGCGCGAGCGCGAGCGGCTCCTGGCGGAGGCGCCGGGCCTGGTGGAACCCCTCAACTTCCTCATGCCCGACTACCGCGCCGCCAAGCCGGGCCGCTACCTCATGGCCGTGGGCTTGACCCTCTACGACCTCATGGCGGGAGCGTGGAGCCACAGGTACTACCCGGCCCAGCTCTTCAAGATGCTGGCTCCCCATCTGAGAGAGATGGGGCTCAAGGGCGGCTTCTGGTTCAAGGACGCCGAGACCGACGACGCCCGGCTGGTCCTGAGGCTCATCCTGGAAGCCGTGGGAGCCGGCGCCACGGCCCTGAACTACACGCGATGCGAGGACCTCCTCATGGAGGGCGGCACCGTGTCCGGCGTCCGGCTGAGGGACATGGCGGCGGAACCAGGCGGGGCTGGCCGTACGGCGGAGGTGCGCGCCGCGGTGGTGATCAACGCCACGGGCGCCTGGGCCGACGCCCTCCGGCACAAGGTGGGCGGGCAACCCCGGATCCGGCCCCTGCGCGGCAGCCACCTCCTCTTTCCCTCCTGGCGCCTACCCGTGGCCCAGTCCGTGAGCTTCCTCCATCCCGCCGACGGCCGGCCCGTCTTCGTCTTCCCCTGGGAGGGCGTGACCCTCGTGGGGACCACGGACCAGGACCACGGCAGGCCGCTGGACGAGGAGCCCGCCATCAGCGCCGAGGAGGTGGGCTACCTCCTGGATGCTGTCCGAGGCATGTTTCCCTCATCTGATCTTCGGCCCGGCGACGTGCTCTCCACCCTTTCGGGCGTCCGCCCCGTCATCGGGTCAGGCAAGGCCGACCCCTCGGAGGAATCGCGGGAGTACGCCATCTGGCCCGAGGCGGGCCTCCTCACGGTCACGGGCGGCAAGCTCACAACCTTCCGGTGCCAGGCGCTGGACGTGCTCAAGGCCGTCCGGGAACGCCTGCCCTCCCCGCGGCCCGCCAAACATTCGGGAACGGTCTTCGCGGCGCGCGTCCTGCCCTTGCCCCCCGAGGCGGGCCGCCTGGATGAGCCGGTCCTCCGGCGCCTCACGGGCCGGTACGGAGAAGCGGCTCCCGCCCTCATCTCAGCCGCCCGCCCAGGCGAGCTCGAAGCCGTTCCCGGTACCTCGATCCTCTGGGCCGAGGTGCGCTGGGCGGCGCGCGCCGAAGGCGTGGCCCGCCTCGACGACCTCCTCCTGCGGCGCCTGCGCCTGGGGCTCCTTCTTCCCGAAGGCGGCGAGGACCACCTGGACGTGGTCCGCGCCATCTGCCGGCAGGAGCTGGGGTGGGACGACGCCCGATGGAAGGAGGAATCGCGGCGCTATCTTGATCTCTGGCGAAGGCACTACAGCCTTCCCGCGGAGCTCCAGGCGCCGGCGGAAGGCGGCCCCGGACTCGCGGGAGTCCGCTGACCGGGAAAGGTTCGAATCGCGGAATCTGGGGAAAGGACAAAACCATGGCGGGCGAAACGATTCTGGCCATCGACTGCGGCACCCAAAGCGTCCGCGCCATCCTCGTGGATCCACGGGGCAACCTGGTGGCCAAGGCGAAGGTCGCCCTCCGCCCGTGCGCCTCGCCTCATCCGGGCTGGGCTGAAGAGGACCCCGAGTACTTCTGGTCCAGCCTCTGCGACGCTTGCAGAAAAGTGTGGGAGACGGAAGGCAGCCGAAAGGAGTCCGTGGCGGGCGTGGTCCTCACCTCCCAGCGCGCCTCGGTGGTGAACGTGGACAAGAACGGCAAGCCGCTGCGCCCCGCGATCCTGTGGCTCGACCACCGGCGCACCGAGGGGCTGAAGGGGGTGGGCGGCCTCTGGGGACTCCTGTTCAAGGCCGCGAGGGTGGAGGACACGGTGGCCTATCTCTTGGCCGAAGCCGAGGTGAACTGGATCCGGAAGCACCAGCCGGGCGTGTGGGAGCAGACCCACAAATATCTGCTCCTGAGCGGATTCCTTACCCACCGGCTCACGGGGCGATTCGTGGATTCCATCGGGTGCCAGGTGGGCTACCTCCCCTTCGACTACAAACACCTGCGCTGGGCTTCGCCGCGCGACTGGAAGTGGAAGGCCGTCCCCATGGACCCCTCCATCCTCTCCGAACTGGCCGAGCCAGGATCGGTTCTGGGGTCCATCACCACCCAGGCTTCAGAAGCCACCGGCATCCCGGCGGGCCTTCCGGTGGTGGCCGCCGCCGCCGACAAGGCGTGTGAAGTGCTCGGCGCGGGCTGCCTCACCCCCGGCATGGGATGCCTGGGTTACGGGACCACCGCCACCCTCAACGTCATGAGTTCCAGGTACGCCGAGGCCATTCCCCTTCTCCCCGCCTACCCCTCGGCCCTTCCCGGCGCCTTCAACATGGAGGTGGAGATCTACCGCGGCTACTGGATGGTGAGCTGGTTCAAGAAGGAGTTCGCCCACCTCGAGATGCAGGAGGCCAGCGCGCGGGGCGTGGAGCCCGAAACACTCTTCGACGGCCTCGTGAACGCGGCGCCTCCCGGCGCCCAAGGCCTCATGCTCCAGCCCTACTGGTCTCCCGGCCTGAAGGTGCCGGGACCCGAGGCGCGGGGCGCCATCATCGGCTTTTCCGACGTGCACACCCGCGCCCACGTCTACCGCGCCATCATCGAGGGCCTGGCCTACGCCCTGCGCGAGGGACGGGAACGCATCGAGAAGCGCATCGGAACCCCCATGCGCGAGGTCCGCGTGTGCGGCGGCGGGTCGCGCAGCGACGCGGCCATGCAGATCACCGCCGACGTCTTCGGCCTCCCCGCCTCCCGGCCGCACCTCTACGAAACATCGTCCCTCGGCGCCGCCGTCGACGGAGCCGTGGGGCTGTCGCTGCATCCGGACTTCGCCTCCGCCGTCCGAGAGATGACCCGCCCCGGGCGGACCTTCGAACCCGTGCCCGCCAACCGGGCCCTCTACGACGGGCTCTACCGGGACGTCTACCTGCGCATGTACAAGCAGCTCCAGCCCCTCTACGAGTCCATCCGGGAAAGCCTCAAGGCCCGGGAGTCATGACGGAGGCAGGGCGCGGCTCCCTCGCCTGGGAGAGCCACGGCCCGTTTACCCATTGCACGGAAGGGGCTGGTACACTGAGGGAGGAGGACATCGCATGGTCGTCTCAGTGGGTCACGCATTGCCCGTCGAAGAAGCCCGGAAGCGCATCGACCGCGACCTGGAAAAGATCCTGAGCAGTCCCCTCCCGGCGGGGCTTAAACTGGGCGCCGTGGAGCGCGAGTGGAAGGGCGGCACGCTCACGGCCTCCACCAAGGCCTCCACGGGCATCTTCTCCCTCAACCTCGGCGGCACGCTCACCGTGTCCCCCGCCGACGTCACCGTGGACTTCGACATCCCCGCCATGGCCAAGGCCTT
>JBBIKI010000167.1:0-3369 GCA_037445535.1 Acidobacteriota bacterium
GTGCAGGACGCCCAATCTGTCAAGCTGAGCACGGTCAAGGGCGGGAAATTCACCCTGGCCGTGGGCTGCGACAGCACCAAGGTCTACGCCGGTCTGGGCTCCGACGACCCCTTCTCCGGCACCAATGGCCCGGGGCTCTTTGATTCAAATGTTCCTTATGCCTTGGCCGAGTGGACGATCAAGGGCGATACCTACGACAACGTGGACGTAACCTACATCGACACGTTTTCATTTCCGACGCGCCTGACCGTGAAGGACGCGAGCGGGAACAAGACGGACCAGTGCACCTTCACGGACGGCACTGGGGCGGCCGGGGCCATCAAGTCTCTCAAAAAGACGCTTCCTGCCGGGCCCGTGGGGCCCAACCTGGTACCGGACAACAATCTGCCGAAACCCGGTGAGGTGGGATGGGGGCCCTTCGTCCCCACGGTGAGCGGCAATGCAGACGCCGTGCGCTGCATCGGCTCCTCCAAATTCTGGATCTCGGGGCCCGACGAGAATAATCTGCGCAGCGAGTACATCTACGCCCCCTCGCTCAATGCGTATCTCAAGTACCTGAAGGACAATGAACCCACGCTGTTCAAAGGCACCCTCCAAGGATGGTTCATCGATTACTCGGGAAACGGCGGCTTTTCTGGCTACCTTAGCGTTACGGGAGACGACCAGCATTACGGGCTGCATATCCACGACATCCGCGTGGACACCAAGCCGACCGCCGCAAACAAATGGAAGGCCGATCCGGACGCGGGCACGGCGGCCACCGGGGACATCACCGTAACGGCCGACAACGCGGAAATCCCGTTCGCCGACGGCACGACCAACGTGCAGGGGCTTTGGACGGACACCGTGATCTATTCCGGGGCGGCGGTGCTGGGCGATTTCTGGAAAGGGCCGGTCATCACCGGTACAGGTGACTTTGCCCAAGGCGGTGCACGCTCAGGCCTCGTCCCTACCATGATTGCCTCCCTCAGCGCCAGCATGGCGACCGGCCTGCTGGGAAGCAATGTGTACTTGAAGAAGATCGGTGACAAGGACAGCCCCGGGGCGACGATGTATTGGTTCAATACCGCGGGACGGGACGATGTCCAACAGAAGCTGTTCGACAAGGCATGGTCAAAAACCCAGCTTTTCTTCGACCCCTTCTGGGAGACCATGGGCGACTTGACCCAGCAGCAGGGCTACCTCTCGCCTTTCAACGACCGTTGGGCCAAGCTCAGTCCAGACTACACGTTAAAGAAGAACTACACCATCACCTGGGAACTGGGCATCCCAACCACACCCTGATTTGTAGATCTCCAGTTTGATCGCGACGACGGATGGCATGGGTGGTGCTGGGCGGCAGGGGCCAAGGCTTCAAGGCCAGATGAACGCGGGTTTTGAGTTGCGGGTTTTAGGTTTGAGGAAGCATGTCAGAGGCTAAGAATCGGGTTTTCAAACTCAGAACTCAAAGCTCATAACTCCAAACCCTCTTTGGCCTTTTCCTAGGACTCGATAAGCCCCTTCGTGGTCATCACGAGGAAGAAGACGATGAGCGCCTCGCTGACGATCCAGGCGTTCCTGTTCATCCAATCCCGGACGCGGGGCAGGGCGGCCTCCGCCCGCTTCCCCATGAGGGCATCCAGGATCATGGGCATCGCGGCCAGCAGGACGGTCGCCGCGATGAAGGCGGCCACGTGCCCATAGGGGCTCCGGGACCGCCCGAGGTGCGCACCCACGGTCACCATACTGACCAGGTCGGAGGGCATCAGGAGATAGACAGGGAGCCGACCTTGAATCAGAAAACTCCGTCCGCGTCCTGCAGCTTGCCCATCCACTTCGGGGGTTGGGTGTCGCGGCGCTTTAGATAGACCCTCAACGCGAGAATGAGCAACAATGCCCCGCAACCCCACTGCACGGCTGTCTCGAAGGGGCCCTGCTTGGGGGATGGGACCCCGTGGTTCATGAAGGCGTAGGCAAAATAGGCCAAACTGGCGCCGAGGGTGCTCGCCGCCCCCACCCCCAGCAGGTACAGGAGCGAGTTGCGGAGCCAGCGCTCGCCCGTGGCCAGGAAGATGGCGCTGACGATCTGCGGGCCGGCCACCATGACGAAAGCCATCGGGATTGCCGCGGCGAGTTCCCCCATCGGCTTCCCTTCTTCCAAGCCAATCTCGCGAGTCGTGGACATGCTTTCATTGGCGCGCGGGACGTGTAAAGACCGAACCGCGGTGCAAAGAGAGAGGAGTTCCTACGAAGAGAACCAGGAGTTTTGAGTGCTGAATGCTGAGTGCTGAGTGCTTAGTTAAAAGCAATAAAGCCAAAGATCTGTCACCCTCGTACCGCTCTTCGAGTCGCGTCTTTCGTCAGGCGTCAGGCGTAAGGAGACTCACGCATGAGTGCCGTTTTGATTCATAAGGCTTGGGTAATGAGTTGAGGACACCTGCTCACGAGGCTTTCTCAGTCACCTAGTCCCCTAGTCCTCTAGTCCTCTAGTCCCTCAGTCTCTCAGTTCCTGTCCCCTGTCCCCTGTCCCCTTTCTCCCGCTCTCCCGCTCTCCCGCTCTCCCCTTCTCCCGCTCCCTCTCCACCCACCCCTTGACATCCTCCTCTCTTAGTACTAATGTATTAGTATGACGACCAAGGAAGCGAAGCCGCTGACCGAATCGGAACTGGAGATCATGCAGGTCCTGTGGGACCTGGAGCGGGGCACCGTGCGCGACGTGTACGAGGTCCTGCTCGAGCGCAGAAAAGTCGCCTACACCACCGTCATGACCATGATGGGCATCCTGGAGGAGAAGGGGCACGTCCGGCGGCGCAAGGTGGGCCGCGCCTTCGAGTACGTCCCCTCCCGGCCCAGGCAGAAGGTCATCGCCTCCATGGTGGACGAGTTCGTCTCTCGGGTCTTCAAGGGCTCGGCGGGCCCCCTGGTGGCGGGTCTCCTTCAGGACAAGAAGCTCTCTCCCAAGGAACTGGCGGAGATCGAACGTCTTCTCAAGGAGAAGTCATGACCGCCTCCGGGGCCGTCGTCAACCTCTGTGCCTACGTGCTCCAGACCTCACTTTTCCTGATCGTGGGCCTCCTCCTGCCCGTCCTCTTCAGCGTTCGGGACCCCCGGGTGCGTTACAAGTATTGGGTCATCCTCCTGGCCGTCTCCCTCCTTCTGCCCCTGTTCATCCTGCCCATGGGCCGTCCCACCCCGAGCGCGGCGGGCGCCACGGCCTACGTGGCCGGCGCCATGGCCGTGACGGTCCAGCCCGGCGCCCGGCCCTTCTCTCCGTGGCCGTGGACCTTGGGGGCCCTAGCCTCCGTGGCGGCGGCGCGCGCCCTCTGGGTTCTTGTGGGACTGTTCAGGCTGGAATGGATGCGGCGGAACAGCCCGGTCCTCCATCCCGTG
>JBBIKI010000168.1:0-3357 GCA_037445535.1 Acidobacteriota bacterium
GACGCGAGACGCGAGACGCGAGACGCGAGACGCGAGACGCGAGACGCGAGACGCTCAATCGCCTCATGGCCTAATTGCTTAATCGCCTAATCGCTCAATTGCGATATTCTCCGAAGGGAGACCCGCGACGATGGCTGAACGCTGGGATGCACCGGTTTTCGACAAGCAGTTGATCCTCAAGTACGACCGTCCGGGGCCGCGGTATACCTCTTACCCCACAGCGCCTTACTTCAACGAAGCCTTCGACGCCGAGGCTTACGCCGGCGTCATCAGGGACACCAACGCCCTGGAACAGCCTGCGCCTTTGAGCCTCTACTTCCACCTGCCCTTCTGCAAGTCGGTCTGCTACTTTTGCGGCTGCAACGTGACGTTCACCAAGGACCGGACCCTAGGCGACGTGTACGTGGACCACGTCTTCCGCGAAATGGACGCCTTGGCCTCGCGCATGAAGAAGGGCCGCCAGGTGGTGCAGATCCACTGGGGCGGAGGCACGCCCACCTTCATCCCGGCTCCCGTGCTCAAGCGTCTCTGGGACGGGATCACGGCCCGGTTCGAGATCGCACCGAAGGCGGAGATCGGCGTGGAAATCGACCCCCGCGAAGTGACCGGCGAACACCTTGAATTCTTCGCGCGCAGCGGGTTCAACCGAATCAGCATGGGGATCCAGGACTTCGACCCGAAGGTGCAGGAGGCGGTCCACCGCATCCAGCCCGAGGCGCTCACCCGGCGCGTCATCGATACGTGCCGCGATCTCAAGTTTGAATCAATCAACGTGGACCTCATCTACGGCTTGCCGTACCAGACCACCGAGCGGTTTCGGGACACGGTGGAGAAGATCGCCGCCATCGGCCCCGACCGCATCGCCGTCTTCAACTTCGCCTACCTTCCCGACATGATCGGCCACCAGAAGGCCATTCCGCGGGAGGCGCTGCCCTCTCCGGAGGAGAAGCTGAACATCCTCGAAATGGTCGTGGAGCACTTCACGCGCACGGGGTACATGTTCATCGGCATGGATCATTTTGCCCGGCCAGGGGACGAGCTGTTCGCCGCCCTGAAGAACCGCACCCTGTATCGCAACTTCCAGGGATACACGACCAAGGCGGGGTGCGATCTGTACGGCATCGGCGTCACGTCCATCGGGCAGGTGGGGCCGAGCTACTCCCAGAACCACAAGGACCTCAAGAGCTACCAGCAGGCCGTGGACGGGGGGGGACTGGCGGTGTTCCGAGGGGTGCGCCTCACGCAGGACGACATCCTCCGCCGGGACATCATCACCCGCCTCATGTGCCACTTCGTTCTCTACAAGAAGGAAATCGAGGATCAGTATGGTATCCGGTTCGACCAGATCTTCGCCGGCGCCATGGAAGACCTCAAACCCATGCAGGAGGACGGCCTGCTCAGCCTCTACGGCGACCGGATCGAGGTGCATCCCCTCGGACGCCTCCTGGTGCGCAACATCGCCATGCCCTTCGACGCCTACCTGCGCAAAGCCGGAGAAGCCAAGCGGTTCAGCCGAACGGTATGAGTCCCTTCGCAGCCAGAACTAGGTGACTAGGTAACTAGGGGACTAGGTAACTAGGGGGCTAGGGGGAAGGAGCACGATGACGGCGAGCGGGGTTATTCCTAGTCACCCAGTCACCCAGTTACCTAGTCACGCATCCTCAACGGCCCGTCCCACGGCGGTCCTCCTCATGAACTACGGCGGTCCCGAGAAGGCCGAGGACTGCGAGGCGTATATCCGCAACATCTTCTTGGATCCGGATCTGATTCCGGTCCCGTCGCTCATTAGGCCCCTCGTGGCCCGGTTGGTAGGCAAGCGGCGCGGGCCGGTGCTCCAGAAAAACTACGACGCCATGGGCCAGTACAGCCCCATCCTGGCGCAGACCAACGCCCAGGCCAAGGCGCTTGAAACGGCCCTGGGGGAGGGGTTCACGTGCTTCGTAGGCATGCGCTACTGGGCGCCGTTCATCGACGAGATATGCTGCGTCCTGCGTCCAGGCGGCTTCACCCGCGTGGTGCTCCTGCCTCTCTACCCGCAGGAGTCCCGTTCCACTACGGGGTCCTCCATTAACGAAGCCCGGCGGTGTCTGGAGGACCTGCGCTTCGGCGGGGAGGTCGTGGAGATCCGGTCCTTCTGGGATGAATCGGGCTATCTGGAGGCCCTCACGGAGGGGGCCAAAGACGCCCTCGATGCCTCGCCCGCGGGGACGAGGGTTCTCTTCTCATCCCACGGCCTGCCCATGTCCGTGGCCAAGCGGGACCCTTACCCTGGCCACGTGGCCCTGACCGTGAGGGCCGTGGCGTCAAAGCTAGGGCTGGAACTGGATCCTATGGAGATTCCCTCGGGCCGCGTCGAGGGCGAGCCCCCGACATCCGCACCCAGGGCCAAGGGCGCACTCGCCTGGCAGAGCAAGGTGGGGCCCGCCAGATGGCTGGAGCCCTCCGTGGAGCAGACGCTTCATCGATGGGCGAAGGAGGGTGTGAAGGACATCGTCCTGGTGCCCGTGGCCTTCGTGAGCGAGCACAGTGAGACCCTCTATGAACTGGACGTCCTGTACGGCGGCATGGCCCGCGAACTTGGCATGGCCGTCCGGCGCGTGCCCACAGTGCAGACGGACGCCCGGTTCATCCATGCGCTGGCGGCCAGGGTCAAGCGTGCGTGTGCCGCAGCGCCAGCGAGCGGGGCCTGAGGAGAGATCATCTGTTGATGGGTGTCCTGTTTGATGGCTCCCGCATGACCCGTTCCCCCATCCCTTGGCCGCGAGGGATCTCATGGAGCCGCCATGACAGATCGTGTTGACGTAGCGATTCTCGGCGCGGGCATCAGCGGCCTCACGGCGGCCTTCTGGCTGAAGGAAAAAGGCCGCGCGGTGGTGTGCCTGGAGGCGAGTGGAAGGCCGGGGGGCAGCATCACGACCTGGGCGGGCGAGGGCTTCCGATTCGAGCTGGGGCCCAACACGGTGCTTAACAACGCCCTCGAGATCGACCGCCTGTGCGAGGCGGCGGGCATTTTGGGCGAGCGCCTCACCGCCGCGCCTGCGTCCAAGAAGCGCTTCATCGTGAAGGACGGCAGGCTCCTCGCCCTTCCGGGCGGGCCGCTAGGCTTCCTGAGCACGCCGCTGTTCTCTTTCGGCGCCAAGCTGCGCCTTCTGAAGGAGCCCTTCATCGGCCGGGCCTCCGAAGAGGAGACCATCGCCCGGTTCGTCCGGCGGCGCCTGGGAGAGGAACTTCTCCAGTACGCCGTGGGGCCCTTCGTGAGCGGCGTCTACGCGGGCGATCCTGAGAAGCTCTCCGTGCGCCATGCCACGGCCAAGATCTACGCCCTCGAGGAAAAGCACGGGAGCCTCATCCGCGGGG
>JBBIKI010000169.1:0-3292 GCA_037445535.1 Acidobacteriota bacterium
TTCGTCGGGATCGTCCGGAAGTAGCCGTCGAAGCCCGCCGTGACGGTGGTCTTCGTGATCCCGGAGACGGCAGGATGGTTCGTGCACGGATATGCAGAGTTGGCGAAGCAAGAGAGGTCCTGCTTGAAGCCCGCCGCGAGAAGCTCTTCCCCGGCCGGCACCGGCAGCGCCGAGAAGTCGTCACCGTAGGGCTGGGTCATGCAGACGATCACGCCGCCTCGGTTCACGTAGTCGTAGAGGAAGCCCTTCGTGAAGAGGTCGCTCCCGAGGCCAGCAAGGGACGCCGTGGGAAGGAAGAGGGCAGGCTTGACGGGACCTACTTCAATGGAGTCCCCGGACTCGGGTTTCCATGGCCCCGCCAAGCGGTTGAGGGCGCGAGAAAGGTATTGAACTGCGAGAGCACTCGATCCCTGGTTCATCACGGCGACTTCGCTGGCCTTCGGAGCCCAGTCTTCGGAGGGCGGTACCCGCGCGCCTGCTGCAAGTGCGGCCAGAAGTTCGGCCCTCAACGAATCCCGTTGCTCTTGCGGTGCTCCATCCGGAAGCGTGTCGATCTGCTGCAAGATGGAGCCGATCCTCCACTCACAATAGAGGACTTGAGGCACCGAATCCAGGAATGCCGAGAAGCCTGAAGGGGCCACTTGCACAGCGGAATCCTCATCAGCCAACCGCCACGTCTTGACTGCAAGGCTATCATCTGGGCTTTCGCCTCCCGGCTTGTCCTCAGGTTTGCAGAGCGGGCAAGGGGCGCTTTCATTGACCCGGCCATTTTGCAGTTGTTCCCCGCAGCCCATTCCCGCGCACTGCATCGCTTGCTTGAATTCCTCGTAGGCGTGATCCAGCGCAAAGCCTCCAGCCGTTACCGCGCCCTTGATGATGGCCTGGGCGCTGGCAAGAGAGCGTTCCCACTCCTGAAGCTTCCTCCAGTCCGGCGACAGGCTGTCATCGAAGTTGGGTGCCACGCCATAGGCTCCCGCCTCTCCCTTCTTCGCGGCGGACCAGCCGGCCACAGAAACGCAGGCACCTTCATCCCAGTCCACACCCATCGGTGCTGGGCATGTCTGCGACGTGTAGTCCGAGACGCCTTAGGCATTGACCACGGCATCAATCACGGTGGATGACCCGCTCGGTGTCCCAAAGCTCGCAATGAAGGCCGCTCGTCCTCCCTCGGTGTATTTCTGTGGCCCAATCTGGATCATCTCGTCGTAGATCGCTTCCAGAGACATGCCCCAGATGTCCTCGTTGGACTGGACGTTCTCGTGCGGCACGTTGAGAGAGTGTTCGGGCGTCGTCAAGTCCTCGGCGAGGTGCGCGATGGAGCCCATGATCCGCATGAAGCGCTGCATTGCCACCGCGGCAGCTCCGCTGTCCTTTCGCTTGAGGGCGCAGATCGCTTCGTTCAACGCTTCTCTGGCCTCCTGCTACAGATCCGCCATCCTCGTCACCGCGTCGCCCCACGGCACGATCCCTCGGTGTGTCCCCGGATCATAGAAATGGTACAGAGGCCGCCAGAACTGCCACGAGCCGGAGCCGGGTGAGAGCACGTCTTCATCGGCGGATTGCTTTTCGAAGAAATCCAGTCCACTGCTGAACAAACGATCATTCCAGCATCCTTCGGTGCCATGAAGATCCTTCTTCACAGCCCTTGCCCGTTTTGTGATACTTGAATGTCCAGGGCCGTACCTATGATAAGCAGATAGGCCAACGGCAAGCCCGATGGTAACCAGCAAGACCAAGGATTCTTTCCTCATGGTCACTTCCCCTCCCTCAACCAAGGGTACTTGGACTCAAACTCTTCCAACCCGATCTGCGCTTGAATATCGGTCGGCAAGGCATTAAGAAGTCTTCGGGCATGTGCCTCAACGGCTAAGCAGTCGTTCGGCTCAGCCTGCAAATACTCCTGGCAGAACTGGTGGATTTCTCGCAAATACTCCCAGACGTCCATGCGTGGACCAGCTTCACGCTGAAGGGCCGACAACCCGTATCTTTGAGGCAGTAGCCTAGTCCAATTCACGAGTAGCCAGGTGTATTCCTCGATCAAGCCCCTTCGATACACAGATGGATTCGAGCGATGTTCAATCGCCTCGCGACTGTCGTAATCGCTGACACGCCATTCCGCGTGCCCCATTTCCCAGTCGTAGCCAAATTGATACGGCTCAACTTTAATCACCACAGAGTGCCCTGCGGCGGCCGAGAGGAGAGCCTTGACGGTCTTGCCCGGCATGATCAGCAGCTTGTGCCCAGGAGTCTTGATGATGAGTTGCCAGTCCTTGTACCGGACGAAGTCGAGAATCGTGAAAGACTGCGACGGGATGACAACCTCGCCCTCCTTGGCTTGATAGTAGAGGGTCTTCGTATAGAGCGTGTGCTCGACGTCGCCCCCCAGTGTATGCACGGTCTTTCCGGCGTACACGATGGCCTTGATCCACTCCTGCGGCTCGCCCGTCTGTGAATCCACAATCCTCGCGCGGATCTCTGGCGTCGTCACCGAGCAAGCCGCGATCGGGCTCAACAGCACCATCACCGCGAATAGGAAGAATGGTGTTCTTCTGCGCGATGGAATCATCGTCGTCCCCTTTTTCGATTCACCTGTCCATGCCCCAGCCCTCTGGGTGGGTCTTTCGTGCAGTACGGCGGGTCAGGCAGCGATAGGTGGTGCAGGGGGGTCCCCGGCCATGGCCGTCAAACCGTCCCATATGGAGCCTTTGTGTGAGAACCCCCGCCCCTGCCTGCTTCTCTCCGCCGCTTCCCCTGACGACGAACCCCCGAATCATCTCCCCATGAATGGCTCTTGCATAAGAGGCTACCCATGT
Source organism: Acidobacteriota bacterium (assembly GCA_037445535.1). GTDB lineage: Bacteria > Acidobacteriota > UBA4820 > UBA4820 > DSQY01 > JAKAJA01. The sequence goes on from JBBIKI010000169.1 coordinate 2,814, forward strand.
CCCTTCCGTCTGTCAATCACCCGAACTGGTTCTGGCGGCTCACTTCTCCGCGTGGTATTGATCCCCGTGGCCCCCGCTCTGCCTGCAAGAAGATGAGAGGAGTAGCGTGACCCGACGCGTCCGCATTGGAGCGGCCCGGAGTCGATACATGCAGGCCGGCCTGGCCCGGGTTCTTGGCCCAGGCGAGGATGTTCGCCAGGATGGACCGCCCGTCCTTCGTGGATTGCCCGTTGGCATAGCCCCAGTCCTCGTACAGCGTGGAGGCCACCACATAACCCTGGCCCACGGGATACAGAATCAGGCACGGCTCCCCCGAGATGGTCCGCCGCAGGAGAACGGTCGCATTCGTCGGGATCGTCCGGAAGTAGCCGTCGAAGCCCGCCGTGACGGTGGTCTTCGTGATCCCGGAGACGGCAGGATGGTTCGTGCACGGATATGCAGAGTTGGCGAAGCAAGAGAGGTCCTGCTTGAAGCCCGCC
>JBBIKI010000170.1:0-1886 GCA_037445535.1 Acidobacteriota bacterium
AAAGCACTTGCCGCCGCCGCATTCGCGGTAACGGTCGCAGAGGATGATTCCGATCTTCTTTCTGCCTCCCTCCCGCGAGGGGTGGTCCCTCGCCGCAGCCTCCCGCCGCATTCACGCATTCTTGGCCTTCTTCTCCTGCTTTTTCAGGTAGAGCAGGTGGTGCTCGGAGTTTTCGCGAACCATGGCCTTCCCGCACTTGGGGCAGCGTTCGTTCTTGCAAGGCATACCCGATCGGTGAACCGTGACCGACCCGCAGACCAGGCAAACGCAGTTGCCCGACGATCCCATACCGCCTTTGTGTTGCATGACGTTCTCCTCCGCTCAGCTTTTGCCGCCCAATTCCTTGGAGCACTTCTGAAGCACTTCGACGAAGTTATCGAAGATCGCGGCGTAGCTCGTGGCGCCGGAAAGATCTCCGATGGAGGAGGGAACGTCGGCAATGATGACCTTGGGGACGTTCCGAAGGGCCTTCACATGGTTGGGCATGGTATGGGGATCGAGCAGGATGACCGCCACCTTCATCTCTTCCACGTGTTTGACAAGGGCTTCCGGCGTGGGGCAGCATCCGGGCTTCCGTTTGCACACGAGCAACTCCGGGCCACCCAGGCGGGCGAAGTTCTGCCAGCCGCATTGGGTACACAAGACACGCACGCCCACCAAAGGTTTCAGCGCCTCCTTCCATCGCTCGATATCGCGTTCGAGGTTTTTTGCGAAAACCTCCGCGTTCCCCTCGAAGTAGGCCTTCCGGTCGGGTCGGAGCTTCGCCAGTCCCTTGGCCACATCGCGGGCCATGACGGCTCCGTTCTCGGGGTTGAGCCGGAAGAAGGGATCCCCGTGAATGGTGAATTCGTTCACGTCCCCTTCGCACCAGCCTCCGCCCGAGGCACGCGCGGGGTCCACCTGCACGGCGCCCTCGGAGAGATTGATCCAGGCCGGATTCCAAGTCTTCTTCTCAGGGCTATCCGGCAGGCTTCCCACGGCGAGACGAATGGCTCCTGCCTCGGGCGTGAACCCGGTCCAAACCAAGGCATTGGCACCCAACAGCTTCATCTTCACGGCGGGATCCACCGCGAGGTGCTTTTTCAGGATGCATCCTTGAAATAGGCAGAAGGTCTCCACCTGATTGCCGCCGACTTCCTTGACGATGGCTTCGATATCCGGCTCGGACGCCGCCACCGACAGGGGCGTGCCCTCGGCGGCCAGGGTCGTCCCGCCCCAGCATGCAAAAAGGAGGACCGCCGCCACCGCACCGAACCATCGGCCTTTTCCGACTCTCCCGTTCATGATCCACCTCCTCTTTCACCCTAGCGATGGGAAGGGCTACACCCGCAACCCCGCTTCGTAGCCTGCCTGCGTGGCCGCCTCCACATCTTGAGGCTGCCGCGCGTCTCCGATGACGTGGAACTCCGGCACGAGTGCCTTAAACGCCTCCGGAAGAGGCTTGGGCTTGAGCCCTGTGGCGATGAGCACCCAGTCGAAGGCGGGTAGACGCCTTTCACCCTCCGCCGTATTCAGGGTGACGGCCGACTCTTCGAATCGCGTCACCGTTGCGCCGAGCAGAACGGTTATGGACGGGCTCTCTTTCAATCGCCTGAGCGTGAGGGCCCGGCTCACCATTTCCATGTCCATGGCGAGATCGGGCAGCATTTCCACCAGGGTCACGTCGCGTCCCTCCATGGCTAGCCTCTCCGCCGCCTCCACGCCCACCATGCCGCCACCCAGAACCATCACACGCCGGCCAGGCAGGCTCCGCCCTTCAAGGTAGTACTCCAATGACGTGAGCCTCGGGACGCATTCGATCCCTTCGATGGGCGGAACGTGCTGCAGGGACCCCGCGGCCCAGATGAGGACCTCCGGATGGACTTTTTTAAGAAGGGCCTCATCCA
>JBBIKI010000170.1:1896-3289 GCA_037445535.1 Acidobacteriota bacterium
CCACGGGCTGGTTGAACATCACCGGGATATTTTCGCGTTCGACGAGCCGCTGGAGGCCGCGAAGAGGCTTTCCCATGGCCTCCTTCCCAGGGGACAAGGGCGCCGCGCGGAAAGTTCCGCCCGTCTCGCCGCATGCCTCGGCGATGATGACGCCGTGCCCGCGCTTCCACAGCGTCAGCGCGGCGGAGAGCCCGGCCGGACCCGCCCCGGCCACGAGCACGCGACGTCTCTTGTCCGCAAGCGTGAGAGGCGTCTTGCCCAGGGTGGGATTGACGATGCACGAAAGGCCCGCACCGCGCGCAACGTTGCGCAGGCAGCCCTGAAGGCACGATCCGCAGGCCACCACCTCGTCATAGGCTCCCCGCTCCCATTTGGTCGGGAGGGCAGGATCAGCCACCAGTGGCCGTCCCAGGGCCACCGCATCGAGAAGGCCCTGCTCCAGCAGCTTCCTGACGCGATCCATGTCCCCCATGCGGCCGGCGGCGATGAGTGGCAGATGGCTGGCGGCACCGAAAAAGCGCAACGCCTCCTCCTGCGGCATCTCGGACAAGGAACCGTGATGGTAATACCACGGCGGTGCGGTGCAGGCGTCACCCATGCCCACGTCGAGCGCCACCGCTCCCATGTCTTCGGCGAGGGCCACCAGGGCCTTCAGCCGTTCGTTCACCTGAGAACCTGCATCGAGGGGCCTAGTTACGCGTACGAAAAAGGGAAGCGTCGTGACGGCGCGGACGGCCTGAAACACTTCCCGCGCAAAGCGCAGGGGATCTTCTCCGTAGGCATCCTTCCGGCGGTTGGTGTCGGGCATGAGAAACTGCTGGAGCAGATAACCGTGCCCGGCCTGGATCTCTAGGGCGTCAAATCCTGCCTCTTCGGCCTTGCGAGCCGCCAGGTCATAACCGCGGACGACGGCCGAGATTTCCTTTTCCGAAAGCTCCAGCGCCTGTGTCCCCTTGGCGGGACAGGGCACGGAGGAGGGCGCCACGGGCGGTACGCCCGTCGTCTTGGGGTTGGCGGCGCGCCCCGCGTGATTCAGGTCGAGGCAGGTCTTGGCGCCACCTTCGTGGAGCACGGCGGTGATCTTGGAAAGCTCCTTCACGCTGTACGAATGGTGAATCGTGAGTTGCTTGGGGTGTTCCCGGCCCTCCGGAGTCACCGAGACCGGTTCCAGGATGACGAGCCCCACGCCCCCTTCCGCTACGGCCCGGTAAAAGTGGAGGTGGCGCTCTGTCACGCGCCCCTCGGGTGTGCCGTAGGCTGTCTTCACGGGGGCCATCACCAACCGGTTTCGGAGGGCCATTCCTCCAAGAAGCCAGGGTTTCATGAGCCATTCCACGGGAGCCTCCTGCTACGAACGTCCCTCTAGATCGGAGAGGATGAGACTGGCGGCCCT
>JBBIKI010000171.1:0-3278 GCA_037445535.1 Acidobacteriota bacterium
GAACTTGAAAACTCTATCGAGCACGCCTTCATCCTGTGCCGCCAGGGGCTGGTACTTCCCGAACACCTTCCCGCCGCCGTCTGCGCTGAGACGGGCCAGCTCCATCCCGGCGAGGCGCTCGTGGGCGCTGGCAAGCTGAAGGAGGTGGAGAGCGCGCACATGCTCTCCGTCCTTGAGCGCCACAAGGGCAACAGAAGCGCCGCGGCGCGCGAATTGGGCATCCACAAGACCACCCTCTGGCGGCGGCTGAAGAAGGGCGAGCCCCCGCACTCGAGCTAACCTCTGACGCACCAGTGCATTTTGCAATTTGTGCCTTTAAAATCGGTGCACTGCGCACCGCTTTAAGAATCCCTTCTCACCCCTCGCTCCCCTCACTTCAAAGCATCAGCCATACGCTAGAAATGTAATTGACTAGTGGTACGGCCCTTGCTTTAGCAGGGGCGGAGGGTGCCATGCTTCTGGCTGTCCCGGAATTTCACGGAAGGGTTGCTCCGACCTTCGACTTCTGCCACAGGGTGACCCTCTGGCGGGTGGACGAGCGGGGGGTCAGATCCGCCGGCCAGCGGACGTGCCGCGGCCTCGGATTCAGCGAGCGGGCGCCCAAGCTTCAAGCCATGGGCGTGGACGTCCTCCTCTGCGGAGCCATCGGCAAGGACATGGAAGAGGATATTCGGTCCCGGGGCATGGACGTGGTCCAAGGCCTGGCGGGTGAGGTGATGGAAGTGATTTCGGCGTACCGGTGCGGAGCGCTGGGGGAGCCGCGGTTCAGGCTGCCCGGCGTGGATGGAAATGCAGGGCCTTGTGCCCCGGGAGGTGTGTGATGACAACGACACGGAGTTCATGGGGCCGGCTGGCCCTCTGCGCAGCGGCGGCATGGGTCCTGGGGACCTCGGCCGTGCTGGCTGCGCCGGGAGGGAAACTCCAGGTGGCCGTGACGGAGCCAGACATCGAGGCCATCGTCAAAGTCGTGGGCGGCAACCAGGTGGACACCTTCAGCCTGTTCAAGGGCTGCATCCTCAGAAAAAACCTGGCCGTGGAGTCCGCCGTGCGCGCGAGGCTGGCCAAGGCCGACGCGGTGGTTTGGACGGGATTCTTCAACGAGTCGGCGGCCATCAACGCGGCCCTCGGCAAGGGCACGCCAGCGGCCTCCTCGAAGCAAGCCGGCGCGGGCTGGATCGACGTTTCCAAAGGCGCAACGAGGGTCAACGTCCCCACCTCCACCTGCTTCGGGTACGTGGACCCCTCCCAGATGGAAGGGGACCCCTTTTTCTGGCTCAACCCCCAGAACGGACCCACCATCGCCCTGGCGGCGGCGGAGGGCCTGGGCGACTTGAGGCCCGGCAAGAGAGCCTACTTCCTCGCCAACGCCGAGGCCTTCCAGAAGGCCATCGCCGGAGACATCGCCCGCTGGAAGAAGGAACTGGAGCCCCTCTCGAATCTGCGCATCTTCAGCGCCCAGTGCGGCTGGCAGAATTTTTCCAAGCTCGGCGGACCCACCTTCGTGGTGTGCAAGGGGAACCCAGGCGTCCTCCCCACGCCCAAGCTCCTTCTTGACCACGTGAAGGAGATGAAGGCCCAGATCGTCATCGTGGATCCCAGCACGCCCCCCGAATACGGCAAGGCGTTCCGGCAGGAGCCGGGCCTGAAGGTCATCGAGGTGGCCTCCTCCATCGAGGGAATCCCTGGGGCCAAGTCCTACACTGCTCTCTTCGACAACCTCATCAAGGCCCTGCAAGAGGCGGCACGCTGACGCGAACCATTAGGAGCTGAACAGAGCCAAGGAGAAAACTCATGATTCGTGACGCAGGGTCCCGCCTCCACGGGCGGCGGGACGACAGGATTGGTGTGTCTCCCGCCCTCCTGGTCCTGGCGGCGGTGCTGGGCATCGCCACCATGGCGGGGCAGGATCCCGGGATAAAACAAGAAGGCGATCCGCCCGCTCCTCCCAAGCTGCTCCATCCAGCCCTGGTGCTGAAGGACGCGGCGGGGAAGAACGTGCTGGACACGGGCAACCCCATCAGCACCCGCCAGACCTGCGGCGGGGACTGCCACGACTACGACTTCATCACCAACAGCTTCCACTTCCAGCAGGGCAAGAACGAGATGGATCCGGCCCTCCTGAAAGCCCACGGAATCGCTCCCTTCAACTCATCCCCCGGCATGTTCGGAAAGTTCTCCATCATCCCCAACCGCCAGCTCACCCACGCGGGCATCACGGACGCGGCGGACGCGGACATGAGCCAGCCCGAGTGGCTCACCAAATGCGGCGTATGCCACACGGGCGGAGGCATTTCCGAGTACGACCTCTACGGCCGCAAATTTCTGTCGCCGGACGCCAAAGCCAAGGGGCCGCTGGACCCGAGCTACACCCTTCGGGACCGCGAGTCTGGCAAAGTCATCCCCTGGGACTGGGAGAAGAGCGGCACGGCCGAAGGCGACTGCTTCATCTGCCACGTCCCCAAGGCCAGCCGGGGGGCGCGGCGGGAGGAGATGAGCGCGGGGAACTTCCGCTGGGCCAACGATGCGACCCTCTCCCAGACAGGTATCGTGAAGAAGGACGACAAGGGCGCGTTCATCTATGACCGTGCCGCGTTCAACGCCAACGGCACGGTGAAGCAGGAGATCCTCAACCTGTCCGACCCAACCCTCGAAAACTGCGCCAAGTGCCACGGCTTCACGGCCCGTGACGCCACCACGATCCAGCCCATCCAGCACGCCGACATCATGCGCGGGACGGAGAAGGCCGGCTGGATCTACAACGGCGCCAAGATCAGCGACACCGTCTCCCCCCACATCGTGGGCAAGGACAAGATGAATTTTCCCTGGGACGTGCATGCCGCCAAGGGGCTCATCTGCATCGATTGCCACTTCTCGCCCAACAACCCGGGCCGCAAGATCCAGGAGGATCCCGAAAAGCAGTTGAAGTACAAGCCCGTGAGCGAGGACATCGCCATCTACCTCAAGCGGCCCGACCACAACTTCGCCCGGGGCAACATCCCGCCCGAGACCGTGAACATGAGCCGCCACAACACCATGCGGGGATGTGCCGACTGCCACGACGCGGAGAAAACCCACGCCTTCTTGCCCTACAAGAGCCTCCACTTCAAAGCCCTGGCCTGCCAAACCTGCCACATCCCCGCCATCCATTTCTGGGCCTACCGCAGCGATGAGTGGGGCTTTCTCATGGACACGGGCACCAGCCGCATCACCTTCCGCGGCATCGACGGCGATATCGTGGATCCCGACTCCAAGGTCACGGGCTTCCAGCCGGCCTACGT
>JBBIKI010000172.1:0-3232 GCA_037445535.1 Acidobacteriota bacterium
AGGGAAAGGTCCCGGAAGGTTTCCACCCCGCCCACCACGTGTCCCTTCGCGTCTTTGAGCAGCGCCGTGCTCACGCTGATGGGAACTTTCTGGGCCTTGGCGTTGAGGATGCGCACCGACTGGTTGATGACGGGGCGGCCCGTGGCAAGGGTCCTCTTCAAGGCGCACGAGCCTTCGCAGATATCGGCTTTGAAAACCTCCCAGCATGGCCGCCCCACGGCTTCCTCTTCGCTCGTGCCGGTGATGGTGGCGGCGGCCCTGTTGAACGAGGTGACCTTGAACTCGCTGTCCACCGTAAAGACGCCGTCGTTGATGGAGTCGAGGATGGTGCGAAGGCCCCGGTCCCAGGCTAGGCCGGCCTTGCGTTCTCTGGCGGATTCTCTGGGTACCCCCAATTTCTCATTCATGGTTGCATTATGCACCCATTTCAAGATTGGGTAAAGGGGGAGCAGGAAGATGGGGAGCGGGAAGCGGGGAGGCGAAACTGAATTCCAGCCACGATTCCCTCATCTCCTCATCTTGGCATCACCTTCAGCGGTAGGTTTCTTCGATGCCTAGGTCTTTGAGCTTTCGCCAGAGGGTGGTTCGGCCGACGCCAAGGTCCCTAGCAAGCCGAGACCGGTTGCCCCTATAGCGCTCCAGGAGTCCCAGAAGCTGGTCGCGGTCATCGAGGGCCGAGGGATCGGCTTTGGAGAGGTCCGGCTCTGGGGACGTCGCCGATGGGCCGGCGTGGCGCGCCTGCTTGCGAGGTTCGGGTTCATCCAGCCGTATCGAATAGGCGCCTCTCCAGGACTGGACTTCGATGGGAAGGGCGGGCCGCTCCAGGATCGTTCCCTGGGAGCAGACGAAGGCGTACTCCAGGGCATTGCGCAGCTCACGGACGTTGCCAGGCCAGGGGTAGTCCACCAGGAGGGCCAGGGCCCTGGAGGAGACCTCCTGGATGGAGCGGCGGTACTTCTGGTTGAAGAGGCCGATGAAGTAGTTCACCAGGAGGGGAATGTCTTCCTTCCGCTCGCGCAGGGGGGGAATCTTCACCGGGATCACATGGAGGCGGTAATAGAGGTCCTCCCTGAAGAGGCCCTTGCGGATGGCATCCTTCAGGTCCTTGTTGGTGGCGGCGACGATGCGAACGTCCACCCGCTGCGTCCTCGTGCCCCCCACACGCTCGAACTCCTTCTCCTGCAAGACCCGAAGGACCTTGGCCTGGAGGGGGAGGGACATGTCGCCCACCTCGTCAAGGAAGAGCGTGCCCCCGTCGGCGAGCTCGAACTTGCCCGCCTTGTCGGTCACGGCCCCCGTGAAGGCGCCCTTGACGTGGCCGAAGAGTTCGCTCTCCAGCAGGTTCTCCGTGAGGGCCGAGCAATTGATTTTAATAAAGGGCTTGGCGCTGCGGACGCTCCCCTGGACGATGGCGTTGGCAAGCATCTCCTTGCCCGTCCCGCTCTCGCCGAGGATGAGGACCGACGTGTCCGTGTCCTTGATGGTCTGGATCAGGTCCAGAACCTCCTGCATGCGCTTGTTTTTGGTCACGAAGCCGTAGGCCTTCACTAGGGACGCGGCTTGCTGCTGCAAGGCCACGAGCTCCGAGTTGTCCTTCACGATGGCGATGACCCCCGTGGCCTCCCCCGTCACGTCCCGCTGGAGGTAGGTGCTCTTGAGAACGTGCCGCGCCTGGTCCTCGCCGTTGAGGACCCGCTCGCGGCAGTTGGCCACTCCCTTGCCGTTTTGGAGAGCCCAACGCACGGGGCAGTCTGTCTCGCACTTGTCCGAGTGGAAGACCTCCGGACAGGGCTGTCCCACCACCTCCTCCCGCCTCTTTTTCAGGAAGCGCAGGAGCCCGTCACTGGCATCGGTCACCAGCATGGAGGGAGCCACCGTGAAGTACCCGTCGGCGATGGCCTCCAGGATGACCTTGTGCTTGTCCTTCTCCTGCTCCAGGGCCAGCGAAGTGGCACGGAGGGTATCCAGGTAGTTGCCCAGGTCCGCCATGTCCTTGAAGATCTCCATGGCATAAGGCTCTCCCGGGCCTGCATCGGCCCGGCCGAAAATGCGGTGGGTCATGCAGAAGGGGGCCACTCCCGGGCAATCGCATGAGACGCTGTGCCGCTGAATCACGGTGCGGTCATCGGCCTCCGCCCTGCGCATGAGGCACTGGGTCTCGCACAAGGCGGTCTTGGTGACGCTGGCGCAGCCCTGCCCCTCCAGCTCAAGGTCCGTCTCCAGATTGAAGAGGCGGTAGAAGGCGGGATTGGCGTAGAGGATGGTGCGGTCCCGATCTAGAACAAGCACACCGTCCGGGAAGTCCTTCAAAATGGTCTTGCAGAAATCGCCGGGGAAGGGGACCATCGCACGCACCTCAAGCTTCTACAGTAGGTTCCCGCGGAGGGCCCGTCAAGACAAGCTCAAGGCCGGGCCCCGGGGTCTTCCCCGCTGAGCCGAACGATGAAGGCCACGAGATGGCGCCGGGCATCACCGCGGATGTGCGGGAAGGCAGGCATGCCCTTGGCCCCATGGTCGAGCCGCTCCTCCACCGCGGAGGCGTTCAAATGGCGTCCCGCCAGGGACGGGCCCGTCGTTCCCCCCTGGTGGCAGGGAAGGCAAGCCTCCATGTAGATGGTGGCCGCGTCGTTGGTGGCGGGTTTGTAAGGGCTGCCTGTGCACGCCAGGGCCAAGGCGATGCCCGCCATGGCAAACGCCGCGGGGGGCAAGAAGTAAGGTTGGCGCCGGGCCCTGATTTCGGTCACCATGAGGATGGACTCTAAGGCGTCCCCGGGCCTCATGGGAAGCCAAAGCAGCTTGCCTACTGTGAGTTGGGGCATATGACCCTCACCATGACGGCGCCGGATCGCCCTTTCAACAATTTGAAACCCGGAGCATCTTAGAGTGTGTCCGGATCCAGGGCCGGATGAAGGTGACGGCGGAACACGGACGGCAGAGGAGCCTAGGACTGGGAGCCATGGATCTGAGGGCCGCGCGGCGTCCCGCGTTTCGCGTCTCGCACTGATCGTGACGTCCAGCTTTGTCCTTGAGGGAGCAGAGACCATGAACGGGCCGGAACTCATCGCGGTGAATATTTCCGAAGGCGGCATCCCCAAGCTGCCCGTGCAGCGGGCGCAGGTTACGGAACGGGGGCTTGAGGGCGACGGACAGGCCCACGCCAAGCATACCAAGCCCAACCGCGCCCTGTCCCTACTCCACCAGGAAATCATCGTGCAACTGGAGGAGGAAGGAT
>JBBIKI010000173.1:0-3218 GCA_037445535.1 Acidobacteriota bacterium
TACTCACCTACTCACCTAAGTTCACCACGAAGACACGGAGGACACGGAGGAAAATGGGAGGGAGAGCCGCTTAAGCGCTTAGCCGCAGAGATCGCGGAGGCCGCCGAGGAAGACCAGCTCATTCAAGACACGAAGATAAGGCAAGGACAGGGGCGGGCCGGAAGGTCCGCCCCCTTTCTATCTCGATCTTTCGCGCTTTTCGATTCGTGCATGGACTGCAGCCACAACAACTGCAGGAGAACGCCGCGATCGGCCGCCTCTGGCGGGCCGGGCTCCCCGTACGCCAGGGGTTCGAATGGGAACCCCTCCGTGAATCTCGCTGGACTTGGGCGCGCCCGACCGTGACGGCCGGCGGCGGCGACTCATGGTTCCTGCCGCGAGGGATCAGGGAGTTGCTCCGGCCGCCTTCCCGATGACTTCAAACCTCCCGGCGTCGATCCAGGTTTCACCCCCTCCCGCGAGGAGCAGCCCGACGGTGATGGCCTCCGCGTCCGTGTCCACATCGCCCTCTACGGTGTAAGTTTTCCAGGCACTTGAGGTGATCGGCCTGTCTTGCATGTTATCGAAAAAGCCCACCCCGCCGCCCTTGAGGTCTACGCGCATCCAAAGGCCCGTCCAGTTGCCATCGCCGGAGACATGGGCGTGCACGGCGGCCTTGAATCGGACACGCTTGCCCCGGTAGGGAGCGGCATTGATGCTCTGGAAGACGGCCCCGAAGGATGCGCTCCGTCCGGCAAAGAGGGCACATTGTTTGCCCTGAAAGGGGTTCTCGGTCGTGATCGTCCATCTGTAACCATTGTCTTGGGCCGCCTTGGGGAACCTCCATCCTGGCGGGGGCTGACCGTTCTCGCCCTCTTCAAAGTCCATGTTGGTGAGGGCGGGCGCGAGGTTGGGCGCGGCTTGTGTTCGGGGCTTCCCCACGGCGGTTACATAGAGCGGAACTTCCTCGCCGGGTACAATGCCCAGGATGGAGGCGACGCCCGAGTCTTCAAATGCCCCGACGCCGCAGACTCCCAGGCCGAGCGCGGTGCTCTGAACGTAGAGGCCCTCGCCCATGATCCCCGCATGAAGGTTCACGTATCGGTAGCCGCGGTCGCCGTCGGGATAAAGTACGTCACTCCACGTGACGGTCTTGACGAAGACCACCGCCGCCGTGCCGCAGAACTCCTGCTCAAAGCACGCTTCCTGGCAGGCTTTGGAGACGTCGCCTTTCCTGACCAGCTGGAGGGCGTGGGTGGCCGGGATGTAGCGGTAGACACCCGGGCCGAGATCCCTCACGTTGTGGACCAGGGCATAAAGGGTAAGGGGCGCCGAATATGCAAGCAGCGGATTCCCTGGGCCCGGATCTTTCTGGGCTTGGGCGGAGGCAGCGCACAGGGCGGAGAGTTCTTCCAGGCTGACGGGCTCCGTGCTGTAGGCGCGTCCTGACCGCCGGGCGAAAATAGCCGGCAGGAGTGACGTTCCTTGGGCCGGCGCGGGGAGGGGGATGTCCTTGGGGCCGCCCTCCACCCTCGATGGATGGCGTGGCATCTGCCCGCTGCCCCCGGCCAGGCGCAAGGACGTGCCGCCGTGGATCAGGCCTACGAAGGTGACCTTGGATGGCCCTCCCCTTCCCGCCGCGTCGCTCTGAAACGTGGGTTCCGGCGACACGCCCTTTGAGCCGCCAATGGGCATGATGAGGAAACCGGCTTCCACCGAGGGGTCCACGTCCACCAGCGCATTGAGGGCGACGTCGTCAAACCGGCCGATCAAGGGAGCGCAAAAGCCGAGGGACGCGGCGCAAACGCCAAGATTATAGGCGGCGTGGCCCGTGTCCATGGCGACGTAGCGGTAGGCGCGTTCCCGGTACTTGAACGCTGTCCTTCCAAAAGTAACGGTGAAGATGACCGTGGCCGGGGCGTCGTCGTACAGATCGGGACTGCCGGACAACATCTGCAGTTGGTCGGCCAGCATGGGGTCGGCCTTGACCAGCAGGAGAGCGGCCCGCTTGGGATGGTAATAGTAAAGGCCGGGCGCGAGGCCGGCGACCTTCGTCACCAAAACGTACACGTTTACCGGGTAGAGGGCGCCCGCGGATGGAGCCGTTCGCAAGTCGTAGGCGAGGCCCCGAACTCGCAAAGTCTTGCTTATCCCTTGTGTGTGGTAGAGCAGCAGCGAGAGTTGGCCGAGTGTCAATTCGCCCGCCTCGGGACGCGCAGCCCCGGAGATCCAAGCCTGGAAGGCCTCCAGGATGGCGCCTCCGCCCTCGGACTTCACCGGCGGAAGCGCGACCTCGGCATGTCCGGGGTACTCCTTGTAGACCTGGGGACGTTCCGAGAGGGTCAGCCCGGGAAGAGAGGCACGGGCGGGATAGGAACTCCCCTCCTGGTAATACTCGGCCAGCGTCGTGCTCGTCCCGCCCGACTGGACCAGGATGGGCGCTACGAGGGGCTTGGCGGCCAGCTTGCGTGTCGAGGCGCCCGCGCCACCCTGAACGTCCTGAATGGTGAAAGCGAGCGTGCGGGAGCCGTGGCGCACGCCGAGGAAGAAGACCAGCGCCCCCGCGGTTCCAGCCGCCAGGACGCATCCGGCAGTGCGGACCCACGGGACGAACCGCGCGCCTCCGTGCTCCACGATCGCCTGGGGAGCGCTTCGCCGGAGCAAGGCGGTGATGCTGGACCAGTGAAGCACCACGTGGACGAGGGTCATGATCAACAGGATGTACCCGGGGAGATAATGCCAGTCAAAGACCGGCAATTCCTGAGCCGCCACCCAGAAGATGCCCGTGCCCACGACCACCAGGAAGTAGAGCAGTAGCACGAGGCTGAAGACCGTCGTCGCGACGAAGCGGCTCGGCCGGTTCCCCAGGGCCGTTCGCAGGCCCAGCCACATCAAGAAGAGTGCCACGGGAAGAAGAAAGAGCACGAAGCGGGCAGTGAGCATGCATGACCCCCCAGACACGTGGACGTATCGCCCCTATCCTGCAAGACGCCACCGTCAGCCGCCGAGCGGCCCCGCGCCCCGGCGTCAGGCGCGGCCTCAACGTTCGTTCGGTCCCGGTACTAATCTCACCCCCTAACGTAAGACGAAGGACAGCCGCCTTTGTCTAGAACGCGGCACAAACAGAGGAGGCATTCTAGACAGGCAGGAAGCCGAAAAAGAGAATCACCACGGAGACAGGGAGGACACGGAGGACACGGAGGAAAATAGGTGGGAAATTCTCTTAACCGCAGAAGCCG
>JBBIKI010000174.1:0-3181 GCA_037445535.1 Acidobacteriota bacterium
CGATGATGAAGAGGCCGCGCAGGGCCATTCCGCCATCGAGGAGCACGTCGTAGTCTCGGCTGAGGCTCTTGTTCAGGTCCGCCAGGTGGGGGAAGGGCAGCACGCCCAAGCCGCCCTCTTTGCGGGGCGTCTGTTGCCAGGCCAGGTGGACGAACTGGCTGTCCACGGAGGCAGTCATCACTTCAGCGCCGAGCTTCTTGAATTCCCCGTGGGCGTCGGCGAAGGCGGTGATTTCAGTGGGGCAAACGAAGGTGTAGTCCAGGGGATAAAAGAACAGGACCACGTACTTGCCCTGGTAATCGGAGAGCTTGACCTTCTTGAAACCACCCTCTACGACCGCGTCGATTTCAAATTCCGGAGCTTTCTGTCCTACCAGACTCATGATGGGCCTCCTTCCGCGCACCTAGCGCTCAGTTCGGGTTAGGCAAACTTCTTCGGGGAATCCCCCCTTATCGCGAGCAGCAAGGGACATGCCACGCTTAACTAGGTGATTCTCATTGCTCCGTTGGATTTCAGTTTCCCACATGAAACCCGGTCCAACGTCAAGGCGTTGCAGCATAGGAACGCGAATGGTTCGCCGCTGGGTTGCGTTCAGGCTTATGAAGGGACAAAATGGCCGCAAATCTCAGAAGGGAATGGGATGGCGTGTTCCCGGACCCTTTCTGGTACGGCACTTGCTGAGGCGAACGCGTATGGAGGTCCCATGCGGACGCTGTTGACGGTCAAGACCCACTTCTCCGCCGCACACCGGCTTAACCAGCCAGCCTGGGACGATGACAAAAACGCCCAGGTCTTCGGACTGTGCGCCAACCCCAACGGCCATGGCCACAACTACGAGCTGGAGGTCACCGTGGAGGGTCCCGTGAACCAGGAAACGGGCATGATCATGGACATGAAAGCCCTCAAGGCCCTTATCCAAGAGGTGGTTCTTGACTGCGTGGACCACAAGCACCTGAACCTCGACGTGCCTTTTCTTAGAGGGATCATCCCCACGGCCGAGAACCTCGCCGTGGCCTTTTGGGAGGTCCTGGATCCCAGGATCCCCGCCGGGAGACTGTATGAACTGCGACTCCAAGAAACCGAGCGCAATATCGCCGTCGTCCGCCGCTGAGGCCGCCGGCCTGCACCGTTCCGTGGGCGCCGCGGCGGCCCTCCACTTCGTCTCCTTGGAGGAGGAAAGGCGGGAGCCGGCGGATGCCATGGAGCCCATGGTCGCCGGCATGATCGGGGCTCTCGGAGAGAACCTCGCCCGCGAGGGGCTGGAGCGGACCCCCCACCGCGTATCCAAGGCCATGCGGTTCCTTACGTCCGGCTATACCAAGGACCTGGCTGAAGTCGTGAACGGAGCGGTCTTCGATGCCGAAGGGTACCAGGAAATGGTCCTGATCAAGGAGATCGAGTTCTACTCCCTCTGCGAACACCACATGCTCCCCTTCTTCGGCAAAATCTCCGTGGCCTACCTGCCCCACAAGAAGATCATCGGCCTTTCCAAGATCCCCCGGCTGGTGGATGTGTTCGCCCGGCGTCTCCAAGTCCAAGAGCGCATGACCCAGCAGGTGGCCGAGGCTATCGAGGAGATCCTCGCCCCGAGAGGCGTAGCGGTCTCGGCCACGGGGTTTCACCTCTGCATGGCCATGCGCGGGGTAGAAAAGCAGGCCAGCCAGACCACGACGACAGCCTTTACCGGGCTCTTCCAGGGAGACAGGGATCTTCGCCGGGAGTTCCTCACCCAGATCCGGTAAGGAATAAGGCTGCCCCGAGGGGGGAACCCTACTCCGTCAAGCAGAACCGGCCAGAGGTTGCCGGAAGCCTCAGGGTTTTAAATCCGAAACGCTGATGCCGCCCGGGGCCCTAGCCGGACTCGCCGCCGTGCGGGCGTTTGGCAGGCCGGGCGCGTTCCGGCGCCTGGCTTCCATAAACGCGTTCACCCCATCCAGCACTTGCCGGGCCAGACCTCCTTGAAGACCGGCCAATTGGGAGGGAGAGGGGGCCTGCCTGCGCCAGGGTGACGTGGCGGCTTCCACTTGTTGAAAAACCGTCGCCTCCTGGGCCAGCAAGGGGGCCAGCACACCCGTCTTGGGGTCGCTGAGGGCCTCCTGGTCCATGTACTTCTTGAGTTCGCCCCTGATCTCCGGGTATAGCACGCCGCGTACAGTGTCGAAGGCCGCGTTCAGCGGGGCTGATTCTGCGGATGTCCCCATGCCGAGGGGAACGGAACCGGCGCCGGCCCATACGGGCACCGCCACACCCGCCGCGGGGAGGCCCAGAATCACCCAGGCCGTGGCCAGGGAGGCGGGCTCCGAAGGCCCCGGGCCCTCGAAGAGGACGCAGGCGGAGGTATCGAAGCGGCAGATGCTGTCCGCCGTATAGGCGTAAACCGGAAAGCCCTTCTTGCGCCAAGCCGCCGGGTAGGACCCTATGCGGGCGTTGGCAGTATCGCGGCTCACGTCCTTCAGCACGCTCTGAGCATTGAGCGCATGGGCCTTGACCAGGCCTTCGAAGAGGGCCTGGGCTCTGTCGTGGCGGAGGAACCCCGTTCCCTTGTCCAGGTCCGCCGATTCGCTGTAGTTGCTTCGAACGAGAAATCCGCGGGGAGCCAGGAGGGGATCGTCCGCGTTAAACCGCTTGTAGGCGTGCCTACCCGTTTCAAAATAGCAGGCGCCTCCCCTGGCATCGATCACGCCGAAATTGGCCGAGACATCGCGGCCTCCCGCGTTGGTCTTCTCTAGGAGGGATTGGAAGTCCCCGACGCTGGCACAGGTCTGCAGGGCGAGCTTCATGAAGGCCCCCTCGCCCCGGGTGTCCTTGTCCACCTCCATGTTATAGGAGGCGGCGTTCATGATGGCGAACCCCTCCGTGTTGATGCCGGCCCAGATCTCCATACCCGCCGCATCGCCTTTGTTGACCAGTCCCACGTAGGGATAGGTGCCGTCGGCGCAGTACACCACCTGGTTGTGATGGTCTTCGGCATCCCGGTTTTTCCACAAAAGGGGGCGCCCGTTGGTGGTGGCGGAGGCCGCCACGACAGCGGTGGTGCAGGCCGTCGCCCCGGGGGCCCACGGGGCCGTTAGAGCCATGGCCACTATCGTCGTCAACACCCAGGAACAGGGGGATCGCGTCATGAAGGAGCCTCCAAGCAAGGCGGCTAGTGTACGGCCGCGGGGCCCCTTTGGGAAAGACT
>JBBIKI010000175.1:0-3173 GCA_037445535.1 Acidobacteriota bacterium
TTTTAAGCCTGATTTGATCTCCTCAATCTCTCCTCCGTGTCCTCCGTGTCTCCGTGGTGAAATGCCCTTCTTTCGTGGGCGTCCACCGCTCCAGGCTCCCCTAACCCACGACCCTGTTGCGGCCCTCGTGCTTGGCGCGGTAGAGCGCTTCGTCGGCGGCGGCCACCAGGTCACCGGCCGCATCCTGGCGCACGGGCCGCTGCGTGGCGGCGCCGATGCTGACGGTAACGTGGTCCGCCACGGAGGACTTGGGGTGGGGCAGGGCCATGGCCGCCACGGCGGCGCGGATTGCCTCCGCGACGACACGGGCCCCCTCCGCTCCGGCGCCGGGCAGGACCACCGCAAACTCCTCGCCTCCGTATCTCGCCGCCACGTCACCGGGCCGCTCGGCGTGCGCAGCCACGGCCGCCGCTACCCGCCGCAGGCCTTCGTCTCCCTGCTGGTGTCCCAGGGCGTCGTTGTAAGCCTTGAAGAAGTCCACGTCGATCATGAGGAGGGACAGGTCCGTGCCGGCTCGCAGGGCCCTGTTCCATTCGCTTTGGAGATGGTCTTGAAAGACCCTGCGGTTGGAGATTCCCGTCAGGCCATCCGTGGCGGCAAGGCGCTCCAGGCGGAGGTTGGCTTCGGCGAGGAGGGCCGTCCGCTCCGCCACCTGCCGTTCGAGCTCCTCGTTGCGCAGGCGGACGCGCCGCGTGCGGACCCCCGACACGGCCCATCCCGCGGCGGCCGTAAGCACCAGCAAGGTGCCCAAGGCGGCGAAGGCCAGCCCCCAGGGCACCTCCACCTCAAAGGGCACGCGGGCCGGCTCGAGGCTCCCGCGTCCGTCGGGGGTGACGGCCCGCACTTCGAAAACATACGAACCCGGAAAGAGGTTCGTGAAATGGGCCTTCCTCTCCCGCTGCGGGTCCGACCAGCGCTCGTCGTACCCGGCAAGCCGGTAGAGGAACCGGGTCGTCTCTTCGGCGTGGTAGGTGGGCGAGAAGAAGGAAAAGGACAGATCGCGGACGGGGAAGGGCAAACGGCCGCCCGGCGCCACGCGCCGCCCCTCGCCGTCCAGCGCCGCCAGAACCTCTACCGCGGGAGGAGGGAGAGGACGGCCCGCCACGGCGGCGTCCGCCTCTGAAAAGCCCCCGGCCATGCCCACCCACAAGCGCCCCGGCTCGGCCAAGAGGCAGCGCTCCGCCGTGGTGGAGGGTCCGGCCAGCCCCCGGGAGTGGTCCAGAGTGGCCTCCACGCGCCCCCCGCGCACCCGCACCACGCTGTACGAGCATGCCACCCACACGGCGCCGCCTTCGGGTTCGGCCGCGAGGGCGACAACGTAACGGTCGCCAAGGGTTGAATTGACCGCATCCATGGCCTCGGCCCGTCCGCCCGAAAGCCTCCACAATCCCTTGTCGGTGCCCACCCATACGCCGTCGGGGCGAGCGAGCACGGCGCGGCATACGAGACTCGGCAACCCCTCCGCCATGCCGTAGCGCCGAAGCCCTTCTTTGGAAAAGGCCAGCACGCCCTGGCCGTCGGTTCCGATCCAGACGGTCCCGTCCTTCGCGATGGAGAGCCCTCGGGCTTCGCAGGCCGAACGATCATCGCCCGAAGCGGGCACCACGCGCTCCAGGTCCGCCGGCGCATGCCGGGCCCCGTCCCAGCGAAAGCGCATCACGCCTCCGAGAGCAGTCACCCACACCCGCCCCTGGCCATCACTCGCTAGGCCGAAAATGCGCCGGCCGCCCAGCTCCGGCGGAGTAGCTAGCCTGCGAGCACGTCCGCCTTCCACTGCGGCCAGGCCGTCGGGCGTCCCCGCCAGGAGGGTGCCCCCGGGGAGCGCGAGGAGGGCCCACGCCTCGCCTATGTCCCTGCCCGACGCCACGGGAACCAGCCGTCCGTCCGCTTCAAGCCGTGAGACCCCATCCGTGTGTCCCACCCACAGCGGGCCACCCGGCTCCCGCGCGAAGGTGAGGACCATGCCGCCGAGGCTCCCGCGCTGGGTCAGCCAGGAACGCAGCCGCAGGCTGAGCACCTTCACCAGGCCGTCTTCGGTGGCCAGCCAGATGAGTCCGTCCCGGTCCACAATGGCGCCCATGGCCCCCTTGTCTGGAAGGCCGTGGTCGCCGTCGATCACAACGGTGGCTTTTCCCTTTTCAAGAACGGCCGCGCCCTGGGTCCCTGAGGTGAGCACGAGGCAATTCCTCCCCGCCGACGCGGCCTCGGCCGCGAAGCCCTCGGGGACCCCCCAGGCGGGATCGAGCACGAAGCCCGTGTCCTCTTCCCGCGCCACGCCCCGCTCGCCTACAATGAGAATCGCCTCCCCGAGGGAGACCACTCCGGCCACGGCTCCCACGCTCGCGGGCACGCCAACGGGGGCCGGCGACAGCCTTTTCACGCGGAAGAGGCCCGAGTCCGTGGCAACGAACGCGTCCTCTCCATCGACCGGGTACACCCCCCTGACGTTGCCGGTCATGCCCGGCGCCACGTTCTCAAGGCGCCCTCCGCGCCAGCGCAAGACCTCTTTCCCTTCCCCGAACCAGACGGCCCCCCGCGCGCCAGCCATGACCTTGAACTTCCGTCCCGCCAGGCTTCGAGCCCCCTCGGGCAAGGGCACGACCAGGGGAGAGGCATTGGAGGCGCCCGTGGCACGGAGGACGGCGGGGCCCTCTTGGGTCAGGACCCAGATGAGGCCCTCGCCATCTTCCGCGAAGGCTTTCACCGAGTCGTGGGGCAGGCCCTCGCCGGCCGTGAGG
Organism: Acidobacteriota bacterium; assembly: GCA_037445535.1. Lineage (GTDB taxonomy): Bacteria > Acidobacteriota > UBA4820 > UBA4820 > DSQY01 > JAKAJA01. The sequence continues at coordinate 2,739 of JBBIKI010000175.1, forward strand.
TTGGCGAAGGCCCTCCCGTCATAGCGGCCCGTGCCATAGGACGTGCCCGCCCAAATAAAGCCCCGCGAATCCTGGAATACGGAGAAGACCTGAGAGAACTTGAGGCCGTCGTCGATGGTGTAAACGCGCAGGGCCGGCCGCTGGGCCAGCACGGCGATGGAGACCGCCGCCCCGAGGAGAAGCGCGAGAAGGCCGGTCCTGAGCCCACGTGCGGCGGCGCGTGTCCGAAGGGCCTCTCTCATGGTGCCGTGCATGATCCGGGCTGGTCGTGCAAAAGTCCCCCCGCAGTCCCAATGAACATAAGGTGATTGCCTTGGAGGGTCAAGGGCGATTGGGGATTCGGAATTCGGAAAGCGGAATTTGGAAAGAGTGTTGGCAGGCTGGCCGCCCTTACGAAGGACAACCGGCCACGGTTCGTAACGTAGGGGAGGGCGA
>JBBIKI010000176.1:0-2902 GCA_037445535.1 Acidobacteriota bacterium
GGAGGTTCACCTGGATGTCGGCGGAGAAGGGCTGGCGGCGCAGATAGTAGTGACGCACCAGGCCGTTGAACGTGATGGGGGCGGAGGTGCCGGCATAGATCTGGTAGTCCGTCACCTCCTTCATCTGCGTCAGCTTTTGGGCGAGCTGCTGCGCCGCCCGGAGGCTCTCCTCCAGCGGAGTTCCCTGGGGCATGTCCACCATGACCTGGAACTCGCTCTTGTTGTCGAAGGGGAGCATCTTCACCTTTACGACCTTGAAGATGACCAGGGACACGGAGGCCAGGAGGAGGACCACCGTGACGATGAGGAAGGTCACCCCCTTGCGGGTGTCATGGGTGAGGGGGGTCATGATCTTGCGGTACGCCAGGAGGAGCTTGTCCATGATGCCGTGCCGGTTTTCCTCCTCGCTGCCCTCCTTGTGCTGGGCGTGGGATTTGAGGAGGCGGAAGGCGGCCCAGGGCGACACCATGAAAGCCACCACCAGGGAGATGAGCATGGCGGCGCTGGCGCCCACGGGGATGGGCCGCATGTAGGGCCCCATCATGCCGCGCACGAAGGCCATGGGAAGGATGGCCGCGATGACCGTGAAGGTGGCGAGGATGGTGGGGTTACCCACTTCGTCCACGGCCTCGATGGCCTTGCGCGTGAGGCTCCGGCCGTCGCGCATGGTGAAGTGGCGGTAGATGTTCTCCACCACCACGATGGCGTCGTCCACGAGGATGCCGATTGAAAAGATGAGGGCGAAGAGGGTGACGCGGTTCAGCGTGTAGCCGCTCAGATAGTAAATCAGGAGGGTCAGGGCGAGGGTGACGGGCACGGCGATGCCCACCACGAGCGACTCCTTCCAGCCGAGCATGAAGCCGATGAGGAGGACCACGGCGAGGGTGGCGAGGATGAGGTGCTTGATGAGTTCGTTGGATTTTTCAGCGGCCGTCTTGCCGTAATCGCGCGTCACCGTGACGTTCAGGTCCGAGGGCAGAAGGTTCCCCCTGAGCCCGTGCACTTTTGCGAGCAGCAGCTCGTTTAGGGCCGAGGCGTTCACCCCCGGCCGCTTGGCCACCGAGATGGTGACGGCGGGGTACTGCCCGTGGGCGTCCTTGGCGATGCCCTTCTCGCTCGCCGCCGGGCCCACGCCGAAGAGGACGTACTGGCCCGGAACGGGCGGGCCGTCCTCGATGCGTGCCACGTCGCCCAAATAGACGGGGTGGCTGCCCGCGAAGGAGACAAGGACGGAAGCGACGTCGTTTTTATTCTTCAGCCAGGAGCCCACCTCCAGGCGGATCTCCTTGTTGTCCTTCACCAGGTCTCCCGCCGGCAGACGGGAATTGAAGGCCTGGAGCGACTGGGCGATGGAGAGGGGGTTCACGCCGTGGGCCGCCATGCGCACGGGATCCAGGACCACGCGCACCTCTCGCTCCTGGCCGCCGATGACCTCCACCTGGGCCACGTCGGGTACGGCGCGGAGCTGCATCTCCACTTCGTGTCCCAGGCGCGTGAGGGTGTAGGCGTCGTAGCCCTTGCCCCACAGGGTAAGGGCCAGGACCGGCACGTCGTCGATGCCGTGCAGCTTGATGAGGGGCATCATGGCGCCCTGAGGGGCGTCGTAGATGCTCCCGGCCACCTTGTCGTAAATCTTCAGGACGGCCGAGTCGGCGTCGGTCCCCACTTTGAAACGGACGATGACCATACCCATGTTGGCGGCGGAGGTGGAATACACGTACTCCACGCCGGAGATCTCCCACATGCGTTTTTCCATGGGGGCCACCACCCGCTGCTCGATCTCCTGCGGCGAGGCGCCCGGCATGGGAAGGAAGATGTCCACCATGGGGACCTTGATCTGCGGCTCCTCCTCCCGGGGCGTCATCATCACCGCGAAGACGCCCGCGATGAGGGCCGTGATGATGAAGAGGAGGGTGAGCCGGTTGTTCAGAAAATAGTGCGCGATCCGGCCCGAGGGTCCGACCTTGATCATGGTTTCACCTCGGCGCCGGAGGCCGTGATCTCCACGGGCTGGCCGTCACTGAGGCCCGGGGGCACGGGGACGATGACCCGCTCGCCCGCGTTGAGGCCCGCCATGACCTGCACGAGGCCGTCCCCTCGGGCGCCCGTCTGGATCCAGCGAAGGCGCGCCAGCCCCGCCTGGTCCGCCACGAAGACGCCGTCCATCTGCCCCTCCGTCTGGAGGGCGGCGGCGGGCACGGCCAGGGTTCTGAAGGCGAGGCTGCCGAAGCGCACACGGACGAACTGCCCCGGCGCCATGCCCGGCCCCTCGGGAATGGCGAGCTTGACCGTGGAAGTGCGCGTCATGGGATCGGAGGCGCCCACCACGGCCGTCACGGGCACGGTGAGGGTTTTGCCCAGGGCGTCCACGGTGACCTGGGCCTCCTGGCCGGGGCTGATGAGCCGGGCCTTCTCCTCGGACACGGATACGGAAATCTCCAGATCCTTAGGGTTTTCCAGGGTGAGGATGGGGGCGCCCGGGAACGCCATGTTGCCCGCGTCCATCCATTTCTTGGTGATGATGCCCGCGTCCGGGGCGAGGATCTTGCCGTAAGACAGGAGGGTTCCCGACATCTTGAGGCCCGCCTCGGCCTGGGCCTTCTGGGCCTTGGCCGACGCCAGGCCCATCTCCACCTGCTCGAGCTGGTGCTTGGTGACGGCCTTCTGCTCGTACAGGCTCTTGAAGCGTTCGTGGTCCCGCTCCATGTTCCGCACGGCCACGTCGGCGGCGTCCACGCCCGCCTTGGACTGGGCATAGGCGCTCTGGGCCTCGGAGGCGTCCACGTCTACGAGGGGCTGGCCCTTGGTGACGGCCTGGCCTTCCTCCACGAAGAATCTCACCACCCGGCCCATCATCTTGGTGGAGATAACCACGGCCTGCTTGCTGCGGATGTTGCCCACG
>JBBIKI010000177.1:0-2897 GCA_037445535.1 Acidobacteriota bacterium
TGGCGGAGCGCTTCGGCGCGATGGACCAGCCGGGGGAGCGCAAGGTGCACGACCACCCGGTGCCGCGCCTGGGTGGAGTGGCGGTCTACCTCTCGTTCGTGCTGGTGGGCGTGCTGGCGCTGGCCTTCATCCCCCGCATCCGGGGCAGCTTCGAGCAGGGCGGGGAGTTCTGGATTGCTCTGGCCACCGGCTCGACGGTGATCTTCCTGCTGGGGCTCTACGACGATCTTCGCCACGCATCGGTGCTCGTTAAATTCCTCGTCCAGTTCGCGGCGGCGGCCCTTGTGATGTTCTGGGGAGGCGTCCGCATCCAGACCCTCGGGGTACCCTTCGATGGATCCATCCAACTCGGCTGGCTCTGGATCCCGTTGACGGTGCTCTGGATCGTCGGCGTTACCAACGCCTTCAACCTCATCGACGGTCTCGACGGGCTGGCCGGCGGCGTGGCCTTCATCGCCACGGTGACGCTCTTCGGCATCAGCCTCGTGCAGACGGGTTCGGGCAAGTTCGTGCTTACCACGGCGGCGCTGTCGGGCGCCCTGCTGGGGTTTCTGCGCTACAACCGGAATCCGGCGCGCATCTTCCTCGGCGACTGCGGGAGCATGTTCCTCGGCTTCCTCCTGGCCGTGCTCTCGGTCGTCGGGGCGGCCAAGCGCACCACCACCTTGGCACTCCTCATCCCCATCCTCATCGTGGGTGTGCCCGTGTTCGACACGCTCTTCGCCATGGGGCGCCGGTTGCTCAAAAAGATCTTGGTGGAGAAGGACGTTAGCCCAGGCGCCTTCTCGGCCATGTTCCGCGCCGACCGCCAGCACATCCACCACGTGCTGATGGAGATGGGTTACACGCACCGCAGGACGGTGGTCATCCTCTACGGGCTCGCCACGGTGTTCGGGCTCCTCGCGCTCGCCGCCGCCGTCGTGCAGGATGACCGCGTCTCCTTCGGGCTCATGCTCGCCGGCGCCGCCGCCTTCATCATGGTCCGCCAGTTTGGCATGGCGAGGTTCTTCGGGACGCCAAAGGAGCCGGGGGGAGATGCGGACAAGTAGACGGAGCTGGGACTCGAGATACAAACGAGGCCGGGAGCGATCCCGGCCACTTTTATTTGGGCATCGAGTTGTGGGCTGCAGGCGTGGACTCCAGCTGCGAAGAGAACCCTGTCCCCCTCGTGAGCTCTCGCCAGATGGTAGGAAGTAGGGTGGCCCCGGCGTGGAAGAGTTGGCGATGGCCGCGCGGGCCGGAGAAACCGAACAGGTGAGAAGCGCGCTCGGGAAATGGATCAAAGAGGCGAGGCTGGGGAAGGGATAAAAATTTTGCATCTGGGATGGGGCACAATTTCGGATTTGGGATTTGGGATTGAAAAGATGTGAAGGGGTGCCGTTGTAGGGGCCGATTCCATCGGCCCGTTCCGTTGTAAGGCGGGCACTCTTGCCCGCCAGGGACAGTCGCGGACAGGAGTGTCCGCGCCGCGCAGGAATGGCCGCGCCAGGGGGATGGGGGCGAGATCGCCACGGCCCTTCGGGCCTCGCGATGACAAAGACGGGATGGCCGCGGTAGGGGGGAAGGGCGGGATTGCTTCGTCGCTGCGCTCCTCGCGATGACAGATGCCGGGGTGGCCGCGCCAGCCTTCGGTCTCCTCGCAACGACGATCATCAGGGTGCAGGTTTCGTAGGGGCGGCCCGCCGTGGCCGCCCGTGGTGTTTATGGCACAATGGGCCGGAGGTGAGGACTCTGTTGACTGCAACCACTCCTGAATTCTGGATCAAACTGGCGGAGGCGGTGCGTCGGCCCGAATCGTTGGCGGCGCTGGATGACGCCGCGTTCGCGGCGCGGGTGGACCTTCTGAGGGACCATGCGGCGCTGCCCATGGCTCTATACGAGTTACGCCAAAGTGACCGCTGGCGCGAGGTGCCGGTGGCGCAGCGGGATGTGCTGGCCCGGGAAGAACTGCGCTACAAGGCGGCGTCGGCGGTTTGGCGCCTGGAGTTCGAGGGCATCCTGGACCTCTGGGCGGGGGAGGGCCTCACGCCATGTTTGCTCAAGGGCGCCCACGCGGCCCTGGCCTTCTACCCGGCCCCGCACCTCAGGCCAATGTCCGACGTGGATGTCCTGTTTACTGATTTGAGAGAGGCGGAGCGGGCCTTCGAGATTTTGATATCCATGGGATACGAAAAGACCGCCATGGAGCTGGGCGGAGACTCCTGGGCGATGCATCATCACCTCACGGCGCTCGTGAACCCCTCCTCGAACTTCACCGTGGAGGTTCACGGTTCCATGATCTACCCGCCCAAAGATACGCGGGCCGCGGCGCTGTCGTGCCTGTGGGAGGAGATGGCGGAGGTGGACGTGGACGGCCGCAAGGCGCGCGGCCTCTGCGCGGAGGCCTTCGTGGTCATCACCTTCGCCCACGCCCTCGTCGCCCACGGGGCGGAGCCGCCCAAGTTTCAAGCCATCGTGGATGTGGCCCAGGTGCTGAAGGTGGTGGGTGCGGACTTCCGGTGGGACAAGCTGAGGGACCTGGCCCTCGCCTCGGGATTCGCGGGGGTTGTTTCGCAGGGGCTGGCATGGACGGAGGATCTTTTGGGCGGCGCGGCCCCGGCTGGCTTCTTTGAAGGACTGGGAGGGACACCCGGCGAGGCCGGACCGGGGCCCGGCCTAACCGGCGATGACTACACCAACGCCATGTTCATTCAAGCGGTCCTGCACGGGGCATCCTTGGGCGCCAAGGCGAGCATCGTCGCGCACATGCTCTTCCCGGCGAGGGCCTGGATGAGGGAGCGGTATCCCCTCAAGCACCGCTGGCCGGCGTGGGCCCTGTATCCCTACCGATGGGCCGGCCAGGCGAGGAAGGTGGCCAGGGTCGTTCGGGCAAAGGGGGCTCTGTAGCCGCCGAACGT
>JBBIKI010000178.1:0-2872 GCA_037445535.1 Acidobacteriota bacterium
TCCTTGGAATCCATTGCAAAATCTGGAGATTCGTGCAACAATGGATTCTTGATTGTCCGGGGCCCAGCCATCTGGTCATTTTCCCGCGCCCTGGAGCCGAACGGCGGACTACCGGCCATCCCTCCGTTCCAACCTTACGAAAGCCGGAAAGTACCTCGCGGGTAGGCATTGGTCCGCACGGACCATGGCCCCGCAGAAAGAGTGGCAAAGCATGTCCTTTTCCTCCTTCGGGCTGGACCCCAGGCTGTTGAAAGCCGTGGAGCGTCTCGGGTTCGAGCACCCCACCCCCATTCAGAGCCTCGCCATACCACCTCTCATGGAAGGCCGTGACGTTCTCGCCGCGGCGGCCACGGGGAGCGGCAAAACGGCCGCGTTCCTCCTGCCCATCCTCCACAGGCTCCTGGATAAGCCGCGCGGGGTCACCCGCGTCCTCGTCCTGGCCCCCACCCGCGAGCTGGCGGCCCAGATCGCCGACCACCTGCGGGAGCTGGCCGGGTCCACCTCCCTCAAGGGGATGGCTGTCTATGGCGGCGTCGGCATGGCCCCCCAGGAGCAGGCCCTTCGCAAGGGTTTCGATATCATCGTGGCCACTCCCGGACGTCTCCTGGACCACATGCAGTACAGCTACGCCAAGCTCTCGGGCCTTGAGGTCCTGGTTTTGGACGAGGCGGACCGGATGCTGGACATGGGATTCCTTCCCGATATCAGGCGCATCCTCAAACAGCTTCCCCAGAAGCGCCAAACCATGCTCTTCTCCGCCACCATGCCCGCCCCTATCGTGGAGCTCTCCCGCGACATGCTCCACCAGCCCGCCGCTCTCAACATCGAGCGCAAGGCGGCCCCGGCGCAGGGCATCACCCACGTGGCCTATCCCGTGCCTCACGAGCTGAAATCCAAACTCCTCTTGGAGCTATTAAAAAACGCCGAAATGAAAAGCGTCCTGGCCTTCACCCGGACCAAGCACCGTGCCAACCGCCTAGCGGACTTCCTTGAGAAGAGGGGAGTGTCGGTCACGAGGATCCACGGCAGCAGGAGCCAGGCTCAGCGCACCGAAGCTTTGGCGGGCTTCAAGCGGGGCAAGTTCCGCGTCATGGTGGCCACGGACATCGCCGCCCGGGGCATCGACGTGGAGGAGCTGGGGCTCGTGGTGAACTTCGACGTGCCCGGCCTTCCCGAGGACTACATCCACCGCGTGGGCCGCACGGCCAGGGCGGAAGCCACGGGTGACGCGTACACCCTCGTGTCTCCCGATGAGGAGCATGATCTGCGAGGCATCGAGCGCCACCTCGGCAAAGCGTTACCGCGCCAGAAGATCCAGGGCTTCGACTACACGGCCAAGCCGGAGGAGCGCTTCGAGGTACCCCTCGCCGAGCGCATCGCGGCTATCCGTGCCCGAAAATCCGAGGAGCGCGCGCGAGCCAAAGCCAACGCCGAACGCCGTGGCGCACGGTCTCAAGCACCCCAAGCCCGGCCCCATGGCAAGCCGAAGCCCAAGACCGCCTGGCGTTCGGACAAGCCCAAAGAATCCCGGGGCCCCTCGGAGCGTTCCTCCAGGCCTTGGGCGGCCAAGCGTTCCGAAGGAAAGCCTCAGGGCTCAAGAATCCCGGCGTCCAAGGGGGGCTTCAGCGGCCGGGGAAGCGCCGAGCCCGTCCCGACTCCAATGTCCGCTCATCGAGAGGAGCTGCAGGACCACCGCTTCGAGAGGCCAGCGGCCCGCGCCAGGCGTCCCGCCGCCTCCCCGCCCAGCGGGTCCGAAGGGCGCCGTCCCTCCCTGGAACATGAACACGAATCCAACGCCCGGCCCCGCGTGTACGGGCATACAGGCGCGCAGGCGCCTCAACCCGCCCCCGCCCACTACCCTCGCACGGGTAATCATCCCAGCAGCAAAGGCAAAGACGGCGGCAAAGGACGTTAACCTTCCGGATCTCGCCTCACGATACCAAGGAGCGGGCCCTTGTGCCCGCTCCTTTTTGTGGTCCGAATGGCCCGCGGCCTACGAGGTCAGACGGCCTCGATGCCCCTGGGAGTGCCTCGAAAGTGGGCGGGGGGCCGGTCGGTCCATGTGAGGGTGCCGTCCGGGCTCGCCAGCAAGTCCCCGCCCGAGGGGATGCCCCACCCATCGCTGCCTTCGGGCAGGAGGCGCAGCAGGGCCCTCAATTCGGTCCATCCGCCGGCCTCATCATGGGTGTCGCACACCAGAGGCGCCACGGCCAGGCAGGGGAAGATCTCGGCGGAGGCGTCATCCAACGGATCCCTCCATCGGATCCAGGACCGGCCGAGCATGATGCTCCCCGCGGAAAGGCCGAGGAAGGGCTTGCCTTGTCCCGCCAAGGACCGCAGGTACGCGCTCAGCCCGTGGCGGCCGAGGGCCGCCATCCCGAGTTCCACATCCCCTCCCGAGACGAAGACCGCGTCAGCACCGTCGAGGCTGGATCTCGCCGCGGAAAGATTGGGCCGCCGTCCGCCGAGGTCCACGTTCACAATCCGTCCGCATCCCCCGGCCTTGAGGTGCCTGGAGATAAGAAGGCGGAAAGGGACCGACTCTCCGGCGGCGCACCCTAGGTAGGCGAGGGTGGGGGCCGCCTTTCCTAGGGCGGCCACGGCGCGGCGCAGGACCACGTCGGCATTGCCCTTTCCCGCTCCCGGCGAACCCGCCAGAAGGGTGACGGTTTTCGCGTTCACGGGCCGGGCCCGCCGTGGGCGGAGGGACACCATTGAGGACCCTTGGCGAGGAGGAATTTGCCGGAGGCCTCGGGCTCCAAGCCGGAGCATGTCTCGATACGCACAGCGCAATGGCGCCCGTAGAGATCCAGAAGGGCGTCATGCAGGCGGTCCAGGGCTCCGTTCCTTCCTCGTTCATCGAGCACGGCCT
>JBBIKI010000179.1:0-2803 GCA_037445535.1 Acidobacteriota bacterium
CAGGAGTGTCCGCGCCACGGATGAGGTCGGGCGCCCGCGCCAGGGGGAGGGCGGCTAGGTGCTTCGAGCGTGATTGATCCCGCGGTACCGGGCCTGCTCTATTTGCGCGTCTCCTTTTCGCGGTCGAGGCCGAGCTCTGACCAGAGCCCCGTGATGTCATTCGGGGCGTGGTTTCCCCGTTTGACGGCGCGAGTCATCTCGTTTTCGAAGGACTTGAGGAGGTCCACGAGGCGCGGACGCATTGGGCGCAGGCGTGCGGCTTGGCGCGGCGTGAGGCCGTCCAGAGCGGGAATGGGGGTATCTGGCCACGTGCGCATGAAGTGTTCTTGCATCTGTTGCTCGATTTCCGCCTTTACCTCAGGGTCCAGCGCGGGGCCTCGCGGCTCCTCCGCCTTCGGCCCTTCGAGCTTGTGCCGCTTGAAGGCAGCCTTGAAGCTCTGGCTCCGGCTCCTTTCAAAGCGCAGGGCGCTTCCCGCCGTGAGGCGCTCGACTCGCCTGCGCAGGGCGCCCGCCCGCCGTCGGGAGTTCGTCTCCACGATGAGGCGTCCTTCGGTGATTTCCAGGCGGCCGCGCGAGATGAGGCCTCCGTCGTCGCTGGGGCCGACCCAGCGGTACAAACGGTGCTCTTCGTCCTGTTCCATGGATGGGTCCGAGGAAAGCGCCGCGAGGAGCGCGGGGCCGTTCAGGACGGTGAACTCCTGCGTGACGAAGACCATGGGGTCTCCGTCCATGTTCCGCATATCGGGGAGCGGGCGAAAAACGAGGTACTTCTGCCAGAGAGCGATGAGGGAAGACGCCATCCTGAGGAATAGCTGGGATTCGTCGCCTCCGCGCCGGGACTTGCGTGCCGTGCGAAGCATCTCCAGGAGCTCCGCCCGAGCGTCTTGGGGAAGAGTGAAGGCGCCCTGTTCCATGACCGCCGGCGTGCCGGGCTCGCAGACCACCCGGGCAACGAGGAGGTCCCACTGTCCGATCTCGTGGGTGCCAAGCCTTTCCTCGACCCAGAGCATCTCTCCGCTCCATAAGTTCTTGAGGAGAAGCCCCGTGTCCAAGCGAACTTCGATGACCTCGTATGGGAGGAGAAACGAATGCCGCCGCGCGTCCAGCCACTCACGCTCCTTTGCGGACAATGCCGCCCTGTGTCTCTCCAGGTAAAGATCAGCGAGGGTTGGGCCGTTCAGAGGAAAAGAGAAATCGTAGATCAAGTAGGGTATGAAGACCTGGCCGGCGCTTTCGCTGAACACAAATTCGCGGAAGGCCTTCTTCGAGGGGGCGAACCCTCCGTCTCCCCAGAGCAGATGCAAAGCGAGTTCAATAGTGCCGGCAAATTCCTTTACGAAAGCAAACTTCGTGAGCCGCTCGGCCATAGTGGGGAGCGGGCCATCCTCAAAGCAGAGATCATCCTCGGCCGGGGGCCGCTGGGTCTCCGTCTTCCCTAGGCAACACTTCTTGTATTTGAGCCCGCTGCCACAGGGGCAGGGATCGTTTCGCCCTGGACCACTCATCGGTTCTCCTTCTTGAACGCCTTGGCTCGGCTGAAAGGAATGACCGGAAGGGAGGAGGACGCAGCCCCGAACGCGCAGTGCCACTCCTCACTCTTCACTCCTCACGTCTCACTGCGCGCTTCCCGCTTCCCGCTCCTCACGTGGCTCTTGCCGCCGCTCTGGCCATGGCGCGGACTTCCGCTTCCCACTGCTTGCGGAGGGCCGCGGGGGCCTCGACGCGGACGTGGCGGCCGTACTGGAGGATCCAGCGCAGAACGCCGCCGAGGCCGCTGGTTTCGAAGGAGAGGCGGAGGCGGCCGCCTGGAAGCTCCTCGATAATCTGCGTGGGATGCCAGACGCGCTCCCGCACATAGGGCGCCTGCTGGGTGTCGAAGAGGAGGACGACAGTCTCGGCCTTCTCGCCCACGTTCACGTTGAAGGCCTGGCACATCCACGCCTTGGGGTCGAAATCGCGGCGCCGGGCGAAGGGCTGGCCGTCGAGAATGCGGTGCTTGCGGATGCGGCCCGCGTGGAAGTAGCGGTAGTCGCGGCGCTTGCCGTCCCACGCCACGAGGTACCAGTCGCCGCCCTGGTTCACGAGGTGGTAGGGTTCGACGACGCGGACGGAGGTCTGGCGCCGCATGGCCGTGTAGTACGTCATCTCCACCCGGCGATGGTTGACGATCGCGCCATGCAGGGCGAGGAGCAGGCCTTCGTCGGCGCCCTGGGACGGCGGCGGGGCGATGGTGAAACTCCGCTGAAGCTCCTCGGGGCTCACGGAGACGGGGCCCTTGAGGGAGCCGCGGATCTTGTCCACAGCGGAGCGAAGGGGAGCCTCGAATGGGGTGCCCAGGTAGCGGCGGGCCACCTCCAGGCTCAGGAAGAAGGCCAGGAGTTCGCCCTCGGTAACCAGAAGGGAGGGCAGCGCGAAGGTCTCGTCGGCGTAGGCCCATCCCCCGTGGGTCCGGTCGAAGATGATGGGGGCGCGCAGCCGGTTGATCATGAAGTCCCGGTCGTTGAAGAGGACGCGGCGGCTTACTTCCATCTTCTCCGCCAGGCCATCCGCCGTGGGATACCGGCGGGCCCGGATGAGCCGGTCAATTTCCAGGATTCGTTCGAGCTGTTGCTTCTGGGACATGGGCTGGGGTCCTCCTCCCGAGGGTGAGGCGATTCAAGAGGAGTTTACTCGCCTTTTGGGGCAAAGGGGGAGATGCGGGCCTCTCCACGGGCGCGGGCGGCCACGGCGGGCCGCCCCTACGGAAATCGGGCCAACCGCCGCACCGGCCGTAGGGGAGGGCGCCCCTGCCCTCCCGCCGCCG
>JBBIKI010000180.1:0-2762 GCA_037445535.1 Acidobacteriota bacterium
GCGACGGCGGGGCTTCCCGCGAAGGTGCCCCCCGAGAGGGCGCAGGCACCGGAGAGGATCACGAGCTTGGGCGCGGGCACGGCTTCGTAGGTGGACCGCAGGGCGCCGGCCATGTTGCGCGTCACGGGCCCCGTCACCACGATGCCGTCGGCGTGGCGCGGGGACGCCACGAACTGGATGCCGAAGCGCCCAAGGTCGAAGCCCACGGTGCCCAGAACGTTGAGGTCCGCCTCACAGCCGCTGCACCCGCCCGCGCTTACCTGGCGAAGTTTGAGGGAGCGCCCAAAGAGGCGCTTCATTTCACCTTGGAGCGCCTCCACTTTGGGGCGGAGGTGTTCCCGGGTGAGCATGAGTTCCTCCCTAGACGTGGAGGCGAGGGCATACTCGCGGCTGAAGGTGACGGCGCCGTCAGGGCAGGCCTCGGTGCAGGCGGGGCAGAACAGACACCGCGCCAGATCGAGCCGCAGCCCCTTGTCCGTGGAGATGGCCCCCGTGGGGCAGGCGTCGGCGCAGGCGCGGCAGCCTTGGGGACACCTGGCGGGGTGAAGGACGGGCAGGCCGCGGAACCGCTCGGGCAGGGGGTTGGACGGCGGCGGGAAGGCCTGTGTCCGGTAGCCCTGCCGCAGCCTGGTTTTCAGCAAGCTGATCATCGGTCGTGCCCCGCGTAGGAAAGGTTGAAGCTCTTGTTGCACAGGGGAAAATCGGAGATAGCCCCCCCGCGCATGGCCATGGCGAGCCCCATCCAGTTGTGGATCGACGGGTCCGCCACTTTGTAGACGCTCACCTCGCCGGCGGCGCCCGTGGCGGCCACGTGGACCGTCTCGCCCCGCCAACCTTCCACCATGGCCACTGCGATTCTCCCAGGCTGCCGGGAACCCATCTCCGCCCTCACGGAGCCCGAGGGAAGGGCGGGCAGGTGTTCCTCCAGGAAACGGAAGGACTGCTGGATCTCCAGCCAGCGGACCATGGCCCGGCCGTAGACGTCGCCGGAGGAGAGCATCTGCAGGGGTACCTGGGCGAAGCGGAAGAAGCCCGAGGGGTGGTCCTGCCTCACGTCCCGCCTGCATCCGCTGGCGCGGGCCGCGGGGCCCACCACGCCCAGCAGCTCCGCCGTGTCCCTGTAGAGGACGCCCGTGCCCTCGAACCTGCCCTGTACGGAGGCGGAGCCGAAGAGAAGGCCTGCCGTGTCTTCCATGTCGCGCTTCAGTACGGCCAGGGCTTTCAGCGTGCCTTCGATCCAGTCGGCTCCGGCGTCAAACCGAACGCCGCCTGGAACCACAAGCCCGCGCCCGAAACGGTTGCCGCACCATCCCTGGGTCAGGTTCAGGAAGTCCCCGCGCAGACGTCCGAAGAAGGAGGCCGACGGCAGGTACCCCACGTCGCCCGCGAGGGCGCCCAGGTCGCCCGCGTGGTTGGCCAGGCGCTCTAGTTCGAGGGCCGCGGCTCTGAGGGCGTGGGCCCTGGCCGGGACCGCGGCCCCGGCGAGGGCTTCCTCCACCTGAGCGAAGGCCGTCGTATGGGCGACGACCGAATCGCCCGCGATGGACTCGGCGGTGGTGAGGCGCCGCGCCTCCCCCGCCTCGCACAGGATCCGCTCGGCGCCGCGGTGCTGGAACCCGAGCTGGATCTCCAGGTGGAGGACCTCCTCGCCGTGGCACTGGAAGCGGAAATGGCCCGGTTCGATGATGCCCGCGTGGACAGGCCCCACGGCCACTTCGTGAATCTCCTCGCCCTCCGCGGCGAAGTACCGGTAGCCCGCGGGAATCACCTGCCCCGGAGGAAGGGCGGGGAAGCAGAGGGGCTTGAGCCACGGATGCCCTTCGGGGGTGATGCCGTGACTCTCCCATAGGCCGCGCTCGAAGGCCTGCGCCTGGGGCCAGCCGGAGGTCAGAGAGGGATACGCCCTTCCCGCCCCCAACGCGCCGCCGACGAGGGCCACCGTGCCCGCGGCGTCCTGGGCCACAAGGGCGAGGAGCAGCAGGCCCCCGGCCCCGTCCACGGGGAAGAGGCCGATGAGCCGGCCGCCGGCCGCGCCTTCACGCATGACCGCAAGGCGGAAGTCCGCCATGGGGCTCACGGGCACCTCGCCGAGCGCGGCGCTCGACCCGCCGTTGAGCGCTTTGACGGCCCCGCTCATGCCCGGCCTCCCAGCAAGAGGGCCGCCGCCTTCAACAGCGAATTCAGGCGCTCGGGAAGATAGAGCCCCAGCACCAGGGAGGCGACAGCCAGGACCGCGGGCGGGGCCAGGATCAAGGCCGCGTTCCACCCGCGAAGCTCAAGGGCGGGAAGATCTCCGGAGGGATCCCCGAAGACCATCTCCAAAAAGGCCGCTCCCATGGCAGCGAAGGCCACCGCCAGGAGGAGGAGAAAGAGGGCCGCGATCCAGGGGTGGCCCCCCGCCAGCGCCGCCAACACGATCGTCAGTTCGCTCACGAAGGGCCCGAAGGGCGGCGTCCCCGTGATGGCCAGGAATCCCGCCGTGAAGAGGACGGCCACGAAAGGCGCCCGCTTCGCAAGGCCCGAGACGCCCGAGACGTTCTTCGTGTGGTACAGCAGGAATACCGCCCCCGCGGCGAAAAAGAGAAGGGCCTTGGCGAGGGAATGATTGAGCGCGTGGAGGAGGGCTCCGAAGGCCGCGGGGCCGCCTCCGATGCCGATGCCCACGGCGAGGATCCCCATGTGCTCCACGCTGGAGTACGCCAGGAGCCGCTTGTAGTCGGGCTGGCGGATGAGGAAGGCCGCCGCCGTCCCCATGGAAACGA
>JBBIKI010000181.1:0-2720 GCA_037445535.1 Acidobacteriota bacterium
ACGACAAGCCCACGGGCGCCGTGGTGAGCCAGCAGCCCTTCGGCGGCGGCCGCGCCAGCGGCACCAACGACAAGGCGGGCAGCTACCTCAACCTCATTCGCTGGGCCAGCATGCGCGCCGTCAAGGAGACCTTCGTGCCGCCCACCCACTTCGCCTATCCCTTCATGGCGGAGGAATAGGAGCGACCTCCAAGCCGCGATTCGAGGGCGTTCACAGGGAGGACGGGAGGAAGGGGAGGGAAGCTACCGGCAACCCTCTATCTCCCTTTCTTCCTGTGCGAAGTCCTCGGATTCTCACCACCGATGAACTCCGGCCAGGCAGGCAAAGTCTGACCTTCCACCGTTCTGAACAGATCGGCGAAGGGAGCTTGCCCAGCCATCACGATTCGCATGCCCGTGTCGTCGCCCTCTTCCGGTCGAGCTCCCCCTGCACGGTTCAAACCTTTTAGCTCCCGCAGGCGTCTTAAGGGGTGAGCGGGGGAGCTTGCCCCGTTCCGGATGGAGATGGAGGAGCGGGTTGCAGGCAGCGGCTGCGGATTCCGAACCCCAAGATGTTCTCGCGGCCCAGGGGGGCGATCTGGGGGCCTTCGAGCGGCTCTACCGGGCCCACGTGGGCCGCGTGCTGGCGCTCTGCGCGAGGATGACGGGAGACCGGGCCATGGCCGAGGACCTTACCCAGGAAACTTTCGTGAAGGCCTGGGAAAATCTGGCCTCCTTCAGGGGCGAAAGCGCCTTCGGCTCGTGGCTCCACCGGGTGGCGGCCAACGTCGTGCTGGACCAGGCGCGTTGCGCGAACCGCCACCCGAGGAGGGCCGAGACGGCCGGCGGCGCTGACGCCTTCGCGGACCCGTCACCTGCCCGGGATTCCGCCTCCGCCGTGGACCTGGAGCGCGCCCTTGCGGCGCTGCCCGAGGGGGCGCGCACGGCCTTCGTGCTCCACGACGTGCACGGATTCAGCCACGAGGAGATCGCCCGCCTCGCCGGCCAGGCCGTGGGTACCTCCAAGGCCCAGCTCCACCGGGCCCGCATGCTCCTGAGGGAGGCGCTGAGATGATGGACTGCACCCGGGCCGAAGGCCTGCTTGAAGACTACGTGGACGAAACGCTGCCCGAGTCCGCGGCCCGGGAGGTGCGCGATCACTTGGTCCGCTGCTCGTCTTGCGCCCTCGCCGAGGCGGAATGCCGTGCCCTGCTGAGCCGCGCCGCGAAGCTTCCCGCCGAGATGGTTCCCTCCCGCGATCTTTGGCCGGGCATCCGAGGGAGGATCGCCGCCGGGCCCGCGCGCACCGCACGTGCCGTCCCCTCCGTCGCACTCTATGGCCGGATAGCCGCGGCGGCGGTCCTCCTCGTGGTCCTCACCAGCGCCGTCACCCTATGGGTGGTCCGCCGCCAGGAGCCCGCCAAGCCCCCGCTGGCCATGGCCTCCCCCGAGCTGGCGGCCCTCAGGACGTCCGAGCCCGATTACCTCCAGGCCCGCAAGGCCCTTTACGCCGCCTTGCAGCAGCGGCGGGGCTCCCTCTCGCCTCAGACCGTAAAAATCCTGGACCAGAACCTGGCCGCCATGGACCAGGCCCTGCGCGCCATGAAGGCCGCTCTCGGCAAGGACCCTGGAAACCGAGGCCTTGCCGTCCTCATCGAATCCACGTACCGCCAGGAGATCCAAGTGCTCATGCAGGCCGCCAGCCTGCCCGCGAACGCCTGAACTCAAGGAGAGAGCCATGAAGAAGATCGTGACCGCCCCGCTCGTATCCGCCGCCCTGCTGCTGATCGCCCTCGCAAGCCCGGCCCAGCAGCGCATCGGCGAAAAGCGCCCCGCCTCCCCGGCCGGCCTCGTGGCCGTGTCCAACCTGGCCGGCTCGGTCGTCGTGAAGGGATGGGATAAGGCCGAGGTGGCCGTCACGGGCACCCTGGGCAAAGGCTCCGAGCGTTTGGAGTTCGAAGTTTCGGGCGACCGAACCACCATTAAGGTGGTCCTTCCCAAGCACGCCCGCGACGTGGACGGCTCGGACCTTGAGATCCGCGTCCCCGCCAGCAGCCGTCTGGACGTGGATACGGTGAGCGCCGACATCACCGCCTCGGAGATCACGGGTCCCCTCTCGTTCCAGACCGTGAGCGGCGAGGTGTCCGCCACGGGGCCCGCCAAGGGTGTGCACGCCCAGTCCGTCAGCGGAGGCATCAAGGTAGACGCGGGCGCCGCCCAGATCAGCGCCAAGACCGTGAGCGGCACCGTAGCCGTGAAGGCCGCCTCACCCCAGGAGGTTGAGATGGAGAGCGTCTCGGGCGACCTGCGCTTCGAGGGCGGCCTCGCCCAGGGCGGGTCCTTCCGCGCCTCCACCGTGAGCGGCAGCGTGGATGCGGCCCTTCCCGCCGCCCTCGCCGCGGACTTCTCCCTGGGGACCTTCAGCGGCGATCTCAGGAGCGCCTTCGGCGACAACAGCACCGCGCGCCCTGAGGACCACTCCGGCAAGCGCCTGAGCTTTACCACCGGAGCAGGCGGCTCCCGCGTCAAGATCAAGACCTTCAGCGGCGACGTCACCCTCACCAAGCGGTAGGGTGGTTAAGAACCGAAGGAATGCACCGCCAAGGCACCAAGACACGGAGGGAGGACGAGATGAGGAGATGAGGGGATGAGGGCAGGGACGGCTCCTCGAAGGCAGCCGTTCACCCTACTCACCTACTCACCTAAGTTCACCACGAAGACACGGAGGACACGGAGGAAAAT
>JBBIKI010000182.1:0-994 GCA_037445535.1 Acidobacteriota bacterium
GGCGAATTCGGGGTTCGGCAGGGTGGGCATGTGCATCAGCGAGAAGGAGACGTAGGCGAAGAAGGGCTTGCCGGCGCTCGCGTTGCGCTTGATGAACTCCACGGCCCGGGCCGTGATCTCCGCCTCCATCGTCCTCCGCTTCTCCAAGTCGAGCGTTCCAACGACCCGCGCCTTCTCTCCCTTGCGCACTTCGTAGATGGGTTCGGCGGGGACCTCCTTGGGGTTCCAGCCCTGCTTGTTTCCGACCGACGGCCACATGCCTTTGGCTTCGTTGAGGGACGGCCACATGGCCTCGTCGTAGGTGCGCGGGATGCCGTACCACTCGTCGAACCCCTGGTGTGTCGGAAACCGTTCCTCGGAACTGCCGAGATGCCACTTGCCCCACATGCCGGTGGCGTATCCCTGGGACGACAGCAGCTCCGCGATGGTGACCTCCCAGAGCGTCAGCCCGTCGGGGACGCCCCCGAGGGGAACCTGGTAGGTGCCGGAGCGGATGGGGAAACGGCCCGTCATGAGCGCCGACCGGGAGGGCGTGCACTGGGCTTCCACGTTGAAGTTGAGCAGGCGCATGCCCTCCGCGGCGAGCCTGTCGAGGCGCGGCGTCGGTGCGCCGCGCAAGATGCCCCCTCCGTAGCACCCCAGCTCGCCGTAGCCCAGGTTGTCCACGAGCATGAAGACGATGTTGGGCTTTTTCTGCTGTGCCGCGACTGGCGGCGCGGCGAAGAGCGTCGCCAGAACCACCAAAGCGCAACCGATTGCGAGCGGAACTCTTGCCTGTCTCATGGCTCCCCCCCGATGACATTATTCTAACGCAGAAAAGGCCGATCGAACCGCAAAGGCGCGAAGGCCGCCAAGGGTGAATATTCTTGAGAGAGGGCAGATCGTTCGGCTTTCTTTGTGGCCTTGGCGGTTCAATGTTTTCTGTCCTCAGCTGGCTCTTCCGGGGAAGACGTCGGCCTTTTCAGAATGCGGCCCAAGCACCAGAGGGCCATGG
>JBBIKI010000182.1:1004-2708 GCA_037445535.1 Acidobacteriota bacterium
AGGGGAGAGAATCTTGAGAAAGAGAAGATCTTTCTTGGCGATCTTTGCGGTCTTGGCGGTTCAATGTGTTCTTTTTCTACTTGGTTTCTTTCGGGGAAGACGCCGGCTTCAGAATGCAGCCCAAGCACCAGAGGGCCATGGCGGCGTGGAGGGCCACGGCGGGCCAGAGGAGGACGCCGGGTGACGGAGCTATGAGGCCTGCGGCGGCCAGCGCGAGGGCGGCGACGGGGTTGTACACCGTCATCGTTGTGACCATGCCCCTCGCGAATCTCCCGCGAGCACCTCGGCTCGCGAGCCAGCAGGCGATCCCGAGGGCGAGCAGCGCGGCGCCTATCCACCGCACGATCGTCGGCGAGGGCGCCGCATCGATTTGGTCGCCAAGGAGGAGCCTCACCGTTGCCGAGGGGTACCACAGGAGGGCAACACCTGCCCCAGCTTCAATTGCAGCGGTCACCGCGAGAAGGTCCTTCACGGATGTTCCCCTCCGTCGCCCTAAATAGTAAACGCATCTGGAAGGAGGCGGAGATTCACACGTGGCACACCCGCTCGTGGTCTATCCGGCCCAGTACGAGATGTGGTGGGTCAGCCCCCACGGGCCGCCTCAGACGATCAGAAGTTCGTCACCCCGTAGATGGTTACGGTGGCACCGGTCTTCATGTATTCCCCCACCTTGTGCGTCTGGTTGCCATCCGCGGGGTCCTGCCAGGTCTGCTCGAGGAGCTGCGGGTCCACGCGCACGACGCAGTGGGTCTTGTCGATGATCTGGTCCACCGCGCCGAGGTCGGGGCTGAACACCGCGTCCTGCCTCGTGATGACGAGACGCACGGGGCTCCCCACGGCGATCTTGGTCTTGCCGCCGGATGTGAAAGAGGTGATGTGGGAAGGATCGGCCGTCCCGGTGCTCAGCTCGGGGTTGGCTGGCGCGGCGTCCTCGCCAATGAGGGTCACGTTGAGGTATATCTTCCCGTCCGGCCGATCGATGCTGTCGATGGTCCCCTGTCGCTGGGGCGAGTCGTCGGCCCGCGCCGGGCGGGCAACCATAAGCCCCGCGAGGAGCACGGTCCAGAGTAATGCGGCCAACAGAACACGAGTCCGTCCCATGTGCACCTCCTGCTCTCTGGGAGCCTATGTCTCAATAATGCACGTCTTTACAAGCATACCACACTTCCTGGACAAGACCGCCTTCGCTTCATTGGCCCCTGCGGCCGCCACCTCCTCAGTTTCCGCGCCGTGCGGGCATGGGACCGGTATCTGACAGCGAGCTTCGGCGCGTTTGGGAGCCGCCGCTCCACATCCCGGGACCGGAGGGGGCGGGCACTCGTGTCCGCCCGCCGGCTCCCCGATGCCTGCCACGGTTTCCCCTGCTTTTCGTCGGACTTCTTGCGTGGGGCCTGTTTGAAAGTGGCGGTGGGGGCGAAGCGGGGGAGCTCAGGACGCATTCCGGCGAGAAGGGCCTCGATGGTGAGGAACTGGAGCTTGGGGATGCCGCGGCCCTGGAAGTGCTCGGGCCCGTAAAACCCCGCGGTGTCGGCCTCCTTGGTCAAGGGGCCGGTGGGCTCCTCTAGGGTGAGAAAGAGGCCCACGGGGGCCTTCTAGCGCTCGATGACGTGGATGAAATCGCGGATGTCGCCGCTTCTACTTCATTACTTAGGGCCTATCCGTAAAATAGGATATGGTCGCGACGGAGGCTGGCCGGGATGAAAG
>JBBIKI010000183.1:0-1362 GCA_037445535.1 Acidobacteriota bacterium
TGCCGAAGGCGAAGGAGAGTTCCTTGCCCCGGAACCACTTGGCCATGGCCGTGGTAACCGCCACGATGAGGGACTCGGCGCCGAGGCCGAAAAGGAGGCGGCCCGAGACCATGACCATCCAGTTCCCCGAGGCCGCGGTGAGCACGGCCCCCAGGAAGCAGAGGGTGCCGAAGAGGAGGGTGCCCCGGCGGGTGCCGATGCGGTCGATGATGACGCCGCCGATGAGGACCATGACGATGTTCGGGAAGCTGTAGATGCCGTTGAGCAGGCCGATGATCTTGTCGGAGTAGCCCAGTTGTGCCTTGAGCACGTCCGCCAGCGGCGCGATACAGTCATAGGCGTAGTAGTTGCCGAACATGGCCAGGCTGATGATGACGAGCACCAGCCACCGGTAGGCCGTGGGGACGGGCGGGCGTTCCGCGGCGGGGCTCAAAGCATCCGACGTCATGGTCTCTCCTTATGGCCATCCAGAGCATGCAGGGCGTAAGCGTAGGCCCCGAGGGCCACGGCTTTCTGGGTGCCCAGGCGGGACACCCCCACGCCGGTTCGCTTGAGAGGATCGTACGTGACGTGCCGATTCGAACGGGGAACCGGGACGGTGCGAGTTTGACCGGAGAAGAAGGCGGCACGATCCTGAGGATCTTCCAGGCTGAAGGCCTTCACTTCTCGGCGTGGTGCCGCCTCACCCTCGAAGGCGCCCGGCGCCCTGTTCATCTCGGCGACGAGGGCGGGCATGAACAGGGAGGCGGAGCCCGAGAGGCCGCCGCCGATCACCACGAGGCCGTCCGTGAGCGTGACGGCGCAGGCCAGGGCGTGGCCCGCCACGCGGCCCAGCCGGCGGAAGGCTTCCCGCGCTGCTTCGCGGTTGCCCGGCATGGCCCCCTCCGCGATCCGACTCATGGCTTCGGAACCGGGGACCTCCTCCAGAGCAAGCCCCGCCGCCTGCGCGTAACCGCGGCGCAGGCCGCGGACGCTCACGCCCTCCTCGGCGCTGAGGTTCCGGTCCAGCACATTGGGGAGGGGCCAGATTTCAGACGCCGCGGCGTTGTCGCCCAGGTAGAGGCGCCCGTCGTGGACGAGCCCGGCGCCGAAGCCCGTGCCGAAGGTCACGCCGAAGAGGTTGCGGTACCGCTTGAGGCTCCCCGAGGCGCGAAGCTCGCCGTTGGCCCAGGGCAGCAGCCCGCCCAGGGCCTCGCCGTAGGCGAAGAGGTCGCCGTCGTTGTTGATGAACACGGGGAGGCTGAACCGCTCTTCGAGCATGGGCCCCAGGGCCACGCCTCCCCGAAAGGCCGGGAGGTTCACGAGGTCCCCGATGATTCCCGCCGGATAGTCCGCGGGTCCCGGGAAGGCGAAGCTGATGGC
>JBBIKI010000183.1:1462-2674 GCA_037445535.1 Acidobacteriota bacterium
CCCGGTTTCCGCCGCGTGGGCCCGGAGAATCTCTTCGAGTTTGGCCGGAGTCCATTCTCCGTCCTCCGTGGCTTCGAGCTTGGGCAGCAGGGCCTGAAGGGCGGCCAGGGCGGCGGGGTCTTTTCGGGCCTTGTCCGCGCCCTTCTCGTCGTAGGGAAACTCTTCGGTGAGGAAGGGAACGAGCATGAGGGCGAGCTCCCGCATGTCCTTGGCCCGGGTGCCCATGACCCGCACGGCCGCTTCCGGGATCGCGGGGGCCGGTGCGCCGAGCACCTCGTCGAGAAACGGCCGCACAAGGATGGACAGCTCGCAGGGAGGCGTCTCGCCGATGACCTTGGCGTTGATGAAGGTGAGGCGCTCCCGGTCGAAGACGGAGGCCGAGGGCTTCAGGGCCGAGAAATCGAAGCGGCTCATGATCTGGGTCATGGTGAGAACGGGCTCCTCGCCGAGGTTGGCGCCGAGCTGGGCCAGGAAATTGAAGAGGGCCAGGGGAAGAATTCCTTCGTCCTTGTAGGTCATGACGGAGACCGTACCGTGGCGTTTGGAGAGCTTCCGCTTGTCCATGCCGAGAATGAGGGGCAGATGGCCGAAAAAGGGCGGATCAACTCCGAGGCCCCTGTAGAGGGCCACCTGCTTGGGCGTGTTGCTGATGTGGTCCTCGCCGCGGATCACGTGGGTCACGGCCATGTCCACGTCATCGCTCACCACCGACAGGTGGTAGGTGGGCGTGCCGTCCGATCGCAGGAGCACGAAATCCTCCACCTCGCTGGCGTCAAATTCGATGGGCCCCTTTACCACGTCGTTCCACCCCAGCTTGCCCTGGGGGACGGCGCAGCGCACCACGAAAGGTTCGCCGGCCGCCGCCCGGCGGGCCGATTCTTCCGCGGGGAGGGAGCGGCAGGCCTGGTCGTACTTCCACTCGCCGGGCTTTCCGCTGGCGTTTCGACGCTCCTCCAGGGCTTCCTTGGAGCAGAAACACCGGTAGGCGTGCCCCGAGGCCAGCAGCTTCTCGGCGTTACGGCGGTAGACGTGCTGGCGCTCCGACTGGAAGAAGGGCCCCTCGTCCCAGGTGATGCCGAGCCAGCTCAATCCGTCCAGGATGGCCTGGGTCATCTCCGGCGTGGACCGGGCCTCGTCCGTGTCCTCCACCCGCAGGATGAAGACGCCGCCGTGCTTTCGGGCGTAGAGCCAGTTGATGAGGGCCGTGCGGGC
>JBBIKI010000184.1:0-2625 GCA_037445535.1 Acidobacteriota bacterium
CCCTCTCGGCCTTCTCCTTGAGCGCCTTGATCTCCTTCGGCGAATACGCGCAGGTCGCATCGATGCCCTTGAGCCTCAGGGGCCGCTCGACGGTCACCTTCCAGTAGCCGAAGGCCTGGGCGGGGAAGATCTTGGACTCCTCCGTCTCCTTGCATTCCAGAAAAACCTGAGCGATGCGGCGGATGTCTTCTTCGGACAGTTCGCAGTTCTTTTTTCCCAGGTTCTTGCGCAGCGGCCTGAACCAGCCCGTGGCGTCGATGAGCTGGACCTTGCCCTTCCGGTGCTCGGGCTTCCGGTTCGTCAGCACCCAGATGTACGTGGCGATGCCGGTGTTGTAGAACATGTTCAGCGGCAGGGCCACGATAGCCTCCAGCCAGTCGTCCTCCAAAATCCAGCGGCGGATGTTGCTCTCCCCCTGGCCTGCATCGCCGGTGAAGAGGGAGGAGCCGTTGTGGACCTCGGCGATGCGGCTGCCAAGGGCCGTGGTCCTCTTCATCTTGCTTAGCATGTTGGCGAGAAAGAGGAGCTGGCCGTCGCTGGAGCGCGTCACCAAGCTGAACTCCCCGTCCCCGTCGTGTTCGACGATGAACCGGGGGTCTTTCAGGTCGCCCTTGCCCCCCATCCGCTCCTGATCGGTCTTCCAGCTCTTGCCGTAGGGCGGATTGGAAAGCATGAAGTCGAACTCGTGGGAGGGGAAGCCGTCGGCGGAGAGGGTGGACCCGTACTTCATGTTCTCCGCTTCCTGTCCCTCGCCCTTGAGGAGGAGGTCGGCCTTGACGATGGCGTAGGTCTCCGGGTTGACCTCCTGGCCATAGAGGTGGACCGATACGCTCAGGTCCCGCTTCTCGGCGATGGCCTGGAGGCGCTCTTCGGCCACGGTTAGCATCCCTCCAGTCCCGCAGGCACCGTCGTAGAGCAAGTAGGTCGTGGAGGTGAGCGCCTCCTCGATGGGCTTGAAGATCAGGTCGGCCATGAGGGTCACGACATCCCGGGGGGTGAAGTGCTCTCCGGCCTCCTCATTGTTCTCTTCGTTGAAGCGCCGGATCAACTCCTCGAAGAGGGTCCCCATGGCGTGGTTGTCGAGTCCGGGAAGACGGACGGAGCCGTCGTTGTCATAAACGGGTTGGGGACTCAGGTTAATCTTGGGGTCCAGGAACTTCTCGATGAGGGAGCCCAGGACATCCGCCTCGATGAGGGTAGGGATCTGGTTGCGGACCTTGAACTTCTCCAGGATCTCCTGGACGTTGGCCGAGAAGCCGTCGAGGTAGGCCTCGAAGTCCGCCTTGAGCTGCTGCTGCCTCGCCCGCGCCTTGAGGTCCCGCAGGGTGAAGGGGGAGGTGTTGAAGAAGGCCTGCTTGGAAGCCTCGCGCAGACCCACCTCCTGATTGACGACGCCCGCCGAATCCAGGGTCTTCCTCGTGTCCAGCACCGCCTTCTTGGTGGGCTCCAAAATGGCGTCCAGGCGGCGGATCACCGTCATGGGCAGGATTACGTCGCGGTACTTGCCCCGCACGTACACGTCACGCAGGACGTCATCCGCGATGCCCCAGATGAAGTTGGCGATCCAGTTGAGCTGGCCCTGGTCCATGCCGCCTCCCAGATACCCATAGATTGTAGTGTTCTACTAGCGTGTTCCCCTCGTGATTTGAGTCCGCGGCGCTATGGCTTCCCCCCGGTTCGACTCGATTCCTGATGATGTTATCACAAGAAGGTTCTATGAATCAGAAACGATACGAAGACGGCGGGGACACCACGGTCTGAGCTCGTCTTGATTGATGGGCTCAGCAACAGGCTGTTGAAAAGCTCCCATAGGTCGCGTTGCCAGCGCCTTTCGCTTCTCACCGCCTTCATTCGCTTCGGTCCGTGTCGCACCCTAACCCGCGTCCCGAGGTTCCCCCCTCCATGCTTGCAAACCCATCCCCCGCTCCCTGCATTGTGACCACCGATACAGCACCGAGTGGGGACGCCACGGCAGTGACGAATGGGGGCCTGCGTAATGGCGACGGATGGCCGGGTGTCTGAAGGGTGGAGGGAGCGTGGCCCCGGCAACCGTGGCCGGCCAACTTCGTGGTGCCGGCGCGCGCCGCTACCTCTTGCGGGAAGCGGGTGCGTTGAAGGTCTGTCACCGGGTTCTGAGAGGCGCTTCGCCGCGGCGGAAGGCCATGCTCTGGCCTCATTGGGCGAAGGACCGTAGGTGATTGGCGATGCCGCGTCCTGAGGAGACGCTGACGAGTCTTCGCGAAGGGGTGCCGGCGCGCTGGTGAGCCAAGGCGCGGCACCAGGCGGCGCATGCGCGGCTTCGCGATGCGCCTGCGTGCCAGCATGGCGGGCCGACACGGTTGACCGGAGGAAGGTCGCGCCTTCGCGGCGAGGCTCCACGGGTGCATGACTCGCCGCCGCGGATGCTCTGGGCGCTGCCACGCATGCGCGATGGACGTCTAGGAGTCACGGCACCCTTGCGCGGTGCCAAGGCAGCCCCGGGGAGCCAGCGGGAGGGCCGCCGGCATGACGCGGCGGCGAGGACGGCCCTCGCGGTTCAACCCACTCGCGCTGTCGATAGTCTGCCTTGGCTACTTGGTAGCTTTGGCGACGAGCTTGACGAGCTCCTTCATCTTGAAGGGCTTG
>JBBIKI010000185.1:0-2556 GCA_037445535.1 Acidobacteriota bacterium
AAGGGCATGGGCTCCCTGGCCACCATCGGCGCCACGGCTCCCTTCGTGGGCCTCTTCGGCACCGTCGTGGGCATCATCAACGCCTTCAAGGGCATGGCCGCCACGGGTTCGGGCGGCATCGCCGCCGTGGCCGGCGGCATCGCGGAAGCGCTTGTGACGACCGCCTTCGGCCTGTTCGTGGCCATCCCGGCGGTCTGGTTCTACAACTACTTCCAGAACAAGACCGACCTGCTCGGCATTGAGATGGCCAACGCCTCCTCGGAGCTCGTGGACCACTTCATCAAGACCACGGGTATCGAGGAAAAGTAACCTCCGGAGGTCTCCATGGGTATGAGTGTCGGAAAAGGCGGCGGGGGGATGACAAGCGACATCAACGTCACGCCGTTCTGTGACGTCTGCTTGGTGCTGCTGATCATCTTCATGGTCGTCACCCCTCTGTTGCAGAAGGGCGTCCCGGTCCAACTTCCGACCGCGCGCAACCCCGAGGTGGAGGACGAGAAAGAGTCCAACATCTACATCACGGTCCAGCAGAACCCCGACGGCACCAAGGTTTACTACGGTGACAAGTGGGTTCCCCAGGACGTCCTGCGAGAGGATCTGCAGGAGGCCTACCAGCGCAACCCCGGCAAGGCCATCTACATCAAAGGCGACAAGCGCGTGGAGTTCCTGGAAGTGAAGAACGTCCTGAAGGCCATCCAGTCGGTGGGGTTCAAGAACGTGGGCCTCGTGGCTCAGCACGTGGACGAGAAGGGCAACGTCGTGGCGGGCAACGCGGCCGGAGCCATCTCGACGAAGAAGTAAGCGAGGAGGCCTCCAATGAGTATGAGTGTTTCAAGCGGCAGCGGCCCCAAATCAGACATCAACATCACGCCCCTCGTCGACGTGCTGTTGGTGCTGCTGATCATCTTCATGGTTATCACGCCGATTCTACAGAAGGGCTTCTCGACGCAGGTCCCCCAGAAGGCGGAGGTAACGACCAGCGCGCCCAGCACGGCCATCGTGCTGCAGATCGAAGCCGGCGGCGGCATGGCCATCAACAAGCAGCCGGTCACCATGCAGGACCTAGGCGAAAAGCTCGGAGCCATCTACGCCACCCGGGCCGACAAGATCCTTTTCGTGGACGCCGACGACAAGACGCCCTACGAGACGGTGGTCAAGGCCCTGGACATCGCCCGCGGGCCCGGGCACGTCGAGACGATAGGATTCGTGCTGAATTGATCTAAGCCTCACGGGGGGGGCAAGCGCATATCTGATTAACCGTAGAGGGAGGACTTCCATGAGCCCTCCCTCGCGCATTTGGGGCGAGAACTTTCAGACGAGAGGAGGGAACTCAATGATGCAAGGTTCGGGGCTCTTGATTGCTCTGGTACTGGGGATCAGCGTCTTGGGCTTGGCCTTCGCGGGCTACCTGGCCCGCTGGGTGTTGGCCAAGAACACGGGTTCGGAGAAGATGCGCGCCATCTCCGACGCCATCAAGGAAGGCGCAGAGGCATTCCTGCGCAGGCAGAACCGCACCATCCTTATGCTCGCGGTGCTCGTGGCCGCCATACTTTTCGTGGGCTACGGCTTCGTGCGAAGCAGCCGCCCATTCGATCCCGTGGGCAGCTCCATGCAGCTCGCCACCTGGATCACGCTGTCTTTCGTCCTGGGTGCCCTGTGCTCGGTGTTCGCGGGCTACGTGGGGATGTGGGTATCCATCCGGTCCAACATCCGTACCGCCACGGCCGCCCTCACCAGCCTCAACGACGCCCTGCGCATCGCTCTGCGCGGCGGCGCCGTGTCGGGCCTCCTGGTGGTGGCCATGTCCCTCCTGGGCGTGGCGGGGCTCTTTGGCCTCGTGAGCGCCGTGGGTGGCGTCGAGGAGACCAAGATCCCGCTGCTCATCGTGGGGTACGGCTTCGGTGCCTCCTTCGTGGCCCTCTTCGCCCAGCTCGGCGGCGGTATCTATACGAAGGCCGCGGACGTGGGCGCCGACCTGGTGGGCAAGGTTGAAGCGGGCATCCCCGAAGACGACCCCCGCAACCCCGCCGTCGTCGCCGACCTGGTGGGCGACAACGTAGGCGACTGCGCCGGCCGCGGAGCGGACCTCTTCGAGTCCACCGCCGCCGAGAACATCGGCGCCATGATTCTGGCCGGCTCCCTGGCTTTAGCCGCCGACAAGGCCAGCATGGGCTTCTCCATGGGCATTGTGGGGGTCATGATGTTCCCCCTCGTGGCCCGCGCCTTCGGTATCATCGCGTCCATCATCGGCATCATGTGGGTCCACATGGACAAGGAAGAGAAGATGGACCCCATGCAGGCCCTCAACCGCGGCTACTACGTCACGGCGATCCTGGCCATGGCGGCCTTCGGTGGAGCCACCCGGTGGCTGCTCTACACGGACAAGGCCCCCGACGCTTGGTGGCACTACTTCATCTGCGGCATCCTGGGCGTGCTGACCTCGGTGGCCTTCGTCTACATCACCCAGTACTATACTGAGTACAAGTTCAGGCCCGTCCAGTCCATCGCCGAGGCCTCCAAGACCGGCCCGGCCACGAACATCATCGCCGGCATCGG
>JBBIKI010000186.1:0-2519 GCA_037445535.1 Acidobacteriota bacterium
CTCATTTTCTGGGCGCTGGCCCTCACCATCTCCGTCAAGTACCTGGTCTTCATCCTCCGCGCGGACAACCGCGGCGAAGGCGGCATCCTGGCCCTCATGGCCCTGGCCCGGCCCGGGGGCGTGCCGCGCCAGAAGTTTGGCCTCGTGGCCTTCGGCCTCTTCGGGGCGGCCCTGCTCTACGGAGACGGCATCATCACCCCGGCCATCTCCGTCATGAGCGCCGTGGAGGGCCTGGAAGTGGCCACGCCGTTCTTCAAACCTTTCGTGGTGCTGATCACCATGGTCCTCCTCGTGGCCCTCTTCATGATCCAGCGCCGGGGAACGGCGGGCATCGGCACCCTCTTCGGCCCCGTGATGGCCGTGTGGTTCCTCGCCATCGGCCTCCTGGGCATCCACGGCATCCTCCAGGCACCCCGGGTCCTGGCGGGGTTGAATCCGCTGCACGCCGCGCGGTTCTTCGCGGAGAACAGGCTCCAGGCCTTTCTTGCTTTGGGCGCCGTGTTTCTGGTGGAGACGGGGGGCGAAGCCCTCTACGCGGACATGGGCCACTTCGGGCGGCGGCCCATCCGCCTGGCCTGGTTCGCGCTGGTCCTCCCGTGCCTGCTGCTGAACTACTTCGGCCAAGGCGCCCAGCTCCTGCTCAACCCCGCCGCCGAGGAGAACCCCTTCTTCTGGCTCGCGCCGTCCTGGGCGGTCTATCCCCTCGTGGCCCTCGCCACGGCGGCCACGATCATCGCCTCCCAGGCCGTCATCTCGGGCTCCTTCTCCCTCACCCGCCAGGCCATTCAGCTCGGCTTCAGCCCGCGCATGCTCATCAAGCACACGTCCGCGGAGGAGATCGGCCAGATCTACGTGCCCGTGGTGAACTGGGCCCTCATGGTGGCGACCCTGGCGCTGGTGGCGGCCTTCAGGAACTCGGACAACCTGGCCTCGGCCTACGGCGTGGCCGTGACGACCACCATGGTCATCACCACGCTCCTTTTCTACGCCGTGGCCAGGGAGCGGTGGGGCTGGAGACCCTGGCTGGTTGGCCCCCTCTGCGCCGTCTTTCTCGTGGTGGACCTCGCCTTCTTCGGCGCCAACATCATCAAGGTCGAACACGGGGGCTGGCTGCCTCTCGTCATCGCCCTCGGCATCTTCACCCTCATGTCCACGTGGAAGCGCGGACGCCAGATCCTCGGGCGCAGGCTGAAGGAGGAAGCCCTTCCCGCGGACCTCTTTCTGCAGGACATCGCCCGCAAGCCCCCCCTGCGCGTCCCGGGTACGGCGGTCTTCATGACGGGCAGCGCCGAAGGCATGCCCACGGCCCTCCTCCACAACCTCAAGCACAACCACGTGCTGCACGAACGCGTGGTCCTGCTCACCCTGCTCACCGAGGAGGTTCCCCACGTCAAGGAAAGCCAGCGCCTCCAAGCGGCGGAGCTGGGCTCCAATTTCTTCAGGCTCACGGGGCACCACGGCTTCATGGAGACGCCCGACGTGCCCAAGCTTCTGGAGAAGGCCAAGGGCCTGGGCCTCGGCTTCGATCCCATGACCACCACTTACTTCCTCGGACGCGAAACCCTGATCCCCTCCGCCAAGCCGGGCATGGCGCGATGGCGCGAGTGGCTTTTCGCCTTCCTCTCCCGCAACGCCCAGCGGGCCACCACCTACTTCAACATTCCGGTGAACCGTGTGGTAGAGTTGGGCCAGGAAGTGGAGATATGACATGACCGGAAAATTCATCGGCGCCCACGTGAGCGCCGAGGGCGGCGTCCAGAACGCCCCCATCAACGCCGCCGCCATCGGGGCCACGGCTTTCGCCCTCTTCGTGAAGAACCAGAGGACATGGAGCGCCCCTCCCCTGGCCGATGAGCAGGTGGAGGCCTTTCAGGCCAACTGCAAGGCCCGCGGCTTCGACCCTGCCGTGATCCTGCCCCACGACAGCTACCTCATCAACCTGGGCAACCCCGACCACGAGGGGCTCCTGCGGTCCCGCGCCGCGTTCCTGGACGAAATGCGCCGCTGCGAGCGCCTGGGCCTCCGCCTCCTCAACTTTCACCCCGGGAGCCACAAAGGGGAGATCCCGGAAGAGGCCTGCATGGACCTCATCGCCGAATCGGTGAACCTGGCCCTGGAGGCGACGCAAGGCGTGACGGCGGTCATCGAGAACACGGCGGGACAGGGCGGCTACCTGGGCCGCACCTTCGAACAGCTCGCCTACATGATTGACAAGATCTCAGACAAATCCCGCGTGGGCGTTTGTCTCGACACGTGCCATCTCTTCGGGGCGGGCTACGACCTGCGCACCGCCGAAACCTACGAGGCGGCCATGAAGGCCTTCGGCGAGACCGTGGGGCTGGCCTACCTCAAGGGCATGCACCTGAACGATTCCAAGGGCACGCTGGGCAGCCGGCTGGACCGCCACCACAGCCTCGGCGAGGGCGAACTCGGGCTCGGCGTGTTCCGGTGCATCATGCGCGATCCCCGCGCCGAGGGAATCCCCCTCATCCTTGAAACCATTGACCCGGATCGTTGGC
>JBBIKI010000187.1:0-2438 GCA_037445535.1 Acidobacteriota bacterium
ACCCTACACTCCCTCGAAGTACTCGATGGGCTTGGCGCCCTTGGCCAGTTTCACGTAGGCCTTTTTCCAGTCAGGGCGCTTGCCCTCGCTGCGGCCCACCCGCTTGTTCTTGCCCAGCACGTTCACCACGCGGACGTCCTCGACCTTCGTGCTGAAGACCTTCTCCACCGCGTAAGCGATCTCGATCTTGTTGGCCCGCTTGTCCACCTTGAAGGCCAGCGTGTTGGTGCGGTCCTTCGCGATGAGGTTCTTCTCCGTCAGGAGGGGCCGGATGATGATGGTGTACGGGTCTCTCATGGCTTGAGAACCTCCGCGAGCCTCAAGAGAGCGGGCTCGGTGAACACGACCATTTCGTACCGCGCCATGTCGTAGACGTTGATCTCCGACAGGCCCGTCACTTTCACCCCGGGAATGTTCCGGCTGGCGAGCACCAGGGCGGAGGGCACCTTCTCGTCCACGAATAGAACGGTCTTGTGAGCCTCCATGATGGGGCCGAACTTGGCCAGGAAGCCTTTGGTTTTGTGGCCTTCCAGGGCGAAGCCGTCGATGACCGCCAGCAGGCCGCGGCGGACGCGCTCCGCCAGAAGGGAGCGCATGGCGCCCCTCCGCACCTTCTTGGGAACGGCGTAGGAATAGTCCCTGGGCTTGGGCCCGAAGGCGATGCCGCCGTGGTACCAAAGGGGCGACCGGATTTCGCCCATGCGGGCCCGGCCCGTGTGCTTCTGCTTCCAGAGTTTCTTGCCCGAGCCAGACACCTCGTCGCGCCGCTTCGTGGAGTGGGTGCCCAGGCGCTGGTTCGCGGCGTAGGAGCGAACCGCCTCGTGGATCAGATCCTGGCGGTAGGGAACGCCGAAGACCTCCTCGGGGAGCTGGATCTCCCGCTGCGTTTCGAGCGATGGGTTGATGACTGCAATGTTTGCCATGGCGCGCCCCTTACCGGATACCGTGGATCAGCAGGAGCCCGCCCGCGGGGCCGGGGACGGCGCCGCGGACGAGGATGACGCCGCTGGCGGCATCCACCTGGACCACTTTCAAGTTTTTCACGGTGATACGGCCGCCGCCCATCTGGCCGCCCATCTTCATCCCCTTGAACACGCGGGACGGATAGGAGGAGGAGCCGATGGAACCGGGCGCCCGGTGAAACATGGAGCCGTGAGTGGCGCGGCCGCCTCCGAAGTGGTGCCGCCTCACGACGCCCTGAAATCCCTTGCCCTTGCTCGTGCCCACCACGTCCACCGCCTGGATCTCCTTGAAGAGGTCCAGGGTGATGGAGGCCCCGGTGGAGAGGTCGGGGAATTCTCCGCGGAGCTCGCGGACCTGCTTCACCGACCCCGTGCCGGTCTTTTTCAAGTGCCCGGCGAGGGGCTTGTTGATGGCGTTGCGGCCGAGCTTCTCCACCAGGCCGATTTGAATGGCGTGGTAGCCGTCGGATTCTGGCGTCTTCTTCTGGAGCACGACGCAGGGGCCCGCGGCGATGACCGTCACGGGCACCGCGGCCCGGGTCTCGTCGAAGATTTGCGTCATGCCCAATTTGCGTCCCAGTATGCCGATCTTCATGCGCATCTCCATCAGGCAGAGGTCGCCCGCCGGCGACGTACCCGGGTTTCTCCGAACCGGCGCGCCGCCGGCCCGGCCCCGTGTCCCTTACTTCGTGAAGGCCTTGATCTCCACGTCCACGCCGGGTGGCAGGTTCAGTTTCATGAGCGCGTCCACCGTCTGCGGCGTGGGGTCGTAGATGTCCAGCAGGCGTTTGTGGGTGCGCATCTCGAACTGCTCCCGCGACTTCTTGTCAACGTGGGGGGAGCGGTTCACCGTCCAGATCTGCCTCTCGGTGGGCAGGGGAATCGGCCCCTTGACCCTCGCACCGGTCCGCTTGGCCGTCTCCACGATTTCCTTCGTGGAGCGGTCCAGGATCCAGTAGTCGTAAGCCAAGAGGCGTATTCGGATCTTCTCGTTCAGCATGAGTTCCTACTCCACGATCTCCGTGATGGTGCCCGCGCCCACGGTGCGGCCACCCTCGCGGATGGCAAACCGGAGTCCCTTCTCCATGGCGATGGGGTTGATGAGGCTCACCTCCATGCTGATGTTGTCGCCGGGCATGACCATTTCGCGGTCCGCCGGCAGCGTCACGTCACCGGTTACGTCCGTCGTACGGAAGTAGAACTGCGGACGGTAGCCCTTGAAGAACGGCGTGTGGCGGCCGCCCTCGTCCTTGGTCAGGATGTAAGCCTCGGCCTTGAACTTCTTGTGGGGGGTGATGGAACCGGGCTTGGCCACGACCTGGCCGCGCTCCACTTCTTCCTTCTTGGTGCCGCGGAGCAGGAGCCCCACGTTGTCGCCTGCCTGGCCCTGATCGAGCAGCTTGCGGAACATCTCGACGCCCGTGATGACGGTCTTGAAGGTGGGCTTGAGCCCCACGATCTCCATTTCCTCCTGCA
>JBBIKI010000188.1:0-2369 GCA_037445535.1 Acidobacteriota bacterium
TTTCGGGGCCGATGCGCCGCAAGGGAAGGGTGGCCTCAGAGGCATCGTTCAAGGGCCCGAAGGCAAGGCAGTGGCCGGTGCCCTCGTGGCCGCCGTTCCCTATGGCGGAGATCGGCCCGCGGCGACGATCCTCTCGCGGGCGGACGGGACGTTCAGCTTGGAAGATCTTCAGCCGGGGCAATATGGCCTCACCGCCACCGCGCCGGGGTTGACGGCAGCCTATCTGGGTGACCAGGTCGTGGAGGGCGGAAAAGTCTCCGAGGGGCGCAAGCTTCTCCTGGGGGGCGAGGGCTTCACGGTAAGGGGCGCCGTAAAGGATGATGACGGGCGGCCAATGGCACGGGTGGCATTGCTGGCCTACCGCTTCAGCAATGTGGAAGGCGACATCTTCCAGGCCGAGGCCGATGAGCAAGGCAACTACGCCATCCAGCTGCCCCAAGCCACCTACCTCCTCAAGGCCGAGAAGAGCGGTTTCGAAGGCACTCCGAATCGCATCATTAAACCCGAAGACAAGACGATGGATTTTAAGCTCATCTCCACGGCCAAGGCCAATGCGCCCGCGCCCTCCGAGGTGACCACGTGGATCCGCGACAACGCGATTCCCCTGAAGACGTGCGAGGCGGGCCACGGCTTCAAGGACATGCAGCCGCTGAAGAAGGTCGTAGGCGATGCGCACGTGGTCGCCCTCGGGGAGGCCACCCACGGCACGCGTGAATTCTTCCAATTCAAGCATCGGATGCTCGAGTTCCTCGTGAGCGAGATGGGATTTACCGTGTTCGGCATCGAGGCGAACTATCCCGAGTCCCTGGCCGTGAATGACTACGTGCTTCACGGCACGGGAGATCCCGCGAAAGCGCTCTCCGGCATGTATTTCTGGACCTGGGACACGGAGGAGGTCCTGGACATGATCCGGTGGATGCGACGCTACAACGAGGATCCCGCCCACATCCGCAAGGTGAAGTTCTACGGATTCGACATGCAGACTGCCAAGGTGGCGGTGGAGCGCGTCCTCGCCTACCTCCACAAGGTGGACCCGGCTTATGAGGAAAAGGCAACGGAGGCGATCTCGCCAATGAAGGGCGATCGGTTTGCCAAACTCCCTCAGGACAAGAAGAAGGCGACTGCCGCGGGCATCGAGGCCCTCCTCAAGCGCTTCGAGGACAATCGCTCCGAGTACATCGCGACGTCCGGCGCTGAAGAATGGACGCTGATGCGCCAGCACCTCAAGATCATCCAGCAGTGCGAAGCCAACCAGGAGTCCTACACTTCCGGAGGCGCCAATCTGCGGGACCGGTTCATGGCCGAGAACGTCCAGTGGATCGTGAACAACGAGGGCCCCGGCACGAAGGCCGTGATCTGGGCGCACAATGGGCACGTCTCCTTTGACGGCGAAGGGTATTCCTACGGCCCCATGGGAAGCTACCTGAAGAAGGCTCTCGGCAAAGACCTGCTCGTCATGGGATTCGCCTTCGACCAGGGCTCCTTCCAGGCCATCGAATCGAATCCCAGCGGTTCTTCCCGCGGCCTGATTCCTTTTACCGTCGGACCTTCGCCCAAGGGTACCCTCAACGGGGCCCTCGCCGGTGCGGCCGTTCCCCTCTTCGTCCTCGATATTCGCCGCGTTCCCTCCGAGGGGCTGGTGGGTGATTGGTGGAGGAGGCCGCACAAGGAGCGCACCATTGGCGCCATCTACAACGAAGCCGCCCCGGACAACTTTTGGATGCCCTTGGTTCCCGTGAACAACTACGACGCGTTGTTCTTCGTGGAGAAGACCACGGCCGCCAAGGCCAATCCTTCCGGCAAACGCTCAGGCGCCCCCGGAGGCGGCTTCAATCCCGCTCCATCTGCAAGCAACCTGGCCTTTGAAGAGGGACAATCAGGCCAAGTGCCCCCCGAATGGCATGCCTCCCAGAAGGATTACAAAGGGGTGCTCTCCGACAACCACCCTTACGAGGGCCGTCAGTGCGCAGTTCTGAGTGCGGACCCGGAGGCGGAGGGTAGCTTCGGAACCCTCATGCAAAAGATCGACGCGGCCCCCTTTCGCGGCAAGCGCGTGCGGTTTCAGGCGGCGGTGCGAACGGAGATTTCGGGCGACGGGAACTGGGCAGGCCTGTGGATGCGCGTGGATCGAAAAGGCGGCCAGATGGGATTCTTCGACAACATGGAGGACCGCCCTATCACCTGCGGCGAGTGGAAAGTCTTCCAGGTCGAAGGTGACGTCGCGGCCGACGCCGAAACGCTCAACTTCGGCCTCCTGCTCGTCGGGAGCGGGAAAGCCTGGCTGGACGGTGCAAGCGTCGAAGCCGTGCGTGATGCAGTAGCACCCAAACCCTGAGGAGCCCGCATGCCATTGATGAAGGAAAAGCCCC
>JBBIKI010000189.1:0-2302 GCA_037445535.1 Acidobacteriota bacterium
GGTGGGCACCCAAGGGACGGTGCCCACCTTTCAAGGCTCAGTTCCCTCATCCCCCCAGAACGAACGGGGCGCGCCTCAGCGCGCCCCAGTAGCCAATAGCCAACAGCTCATGGCCATGAGCCGATACTTATTCCTTCTCGGCTTCCTTGGCCTTCTTGGATTCCTCCACGATCTTCTGCTGAACCTGGGAGGGGACCTCCTCGTACTGGAAGAACTCCATGCTGAAGGAACCCCGGCCCGCCGTGATGGATTTGAGGGTGGACGCGTACGTGAGCATCTCGGAGAGGGGCACCTGGACCTTGATGATCTGGTTGGGCCCCTTCTGGTTCATGCCCTGGATCCTGCCCCGCCGGCTGTTGAGGTCGCCCATGACGTCCCCCATGGTCTCCTCGGGGACCACCACTTCGGCCACCATGACCGGCTCCAGGAGGGTGGGCTTGCACTTGTCCATTGCCTCCTTGAATCCCATGTGGGCGGCGATTTTGAAGGCCATTTCTGAGGAGTCCACGGGGTGGAAACCGCCGTCGAAAAGGGTCACGCGCAGGTCCACCACGGGGTATCCCGCGAGGACGCCGTGCTCCAGGGATTCGTGCATGCCCTTCTCCACCGCGGGGATGTAGTTGCGGGGAACGGCACCACCAAAGATCTCATCCTTGAATTCGAAACCGCTGCCGCGGGTGAGTGGCTCCATCTTGATCTGGATGTCGGCGAACTGGCCGTGGCCGCCCGTCTGCTTCTTGTGGCGGGCGTGCACCTCGGCGCGGCCCTTGATGGTTTCGCGGTAGGGCACCTTGGGCTGCTTGATGACCATTTCAACGCCATAGCGCCGGTGGACCCGGGCCGCTACCACCTCCACGTGCTGGCTTCCCGAGCCCGAGACGAGGGTCTCGTGGGTCTGGGGGTCCCGTCCCACCTTGAGGTTCGGATCCTCGTCGGTCATGCGCTGGAGTGCCGACATGATCTTTTCCTCGTCACCGCGGGATTTGGGCTCCACGGCGAAGGAGATGGCGGGGATCGGGTACTTCACGGCCTGGAAGGCCAGCAGGTGTTCCTTGGCACACAGGCTGTCGCCGGTGTGCGTCTCCTTGAGCTTCATGACTGCGGCGATGTCTCCCGCCTGGGCCTCGTCGGCCTTCACGTGCTCCTTGCCCCGGAGGAAAAACATGCCGGCCATGCGCTCCGGCACGTCCCGGTTCACGTTCGTCAGGGTGGCGTCGGTGGGCACCTTGCCCGACACCACGCGGAAGACCGAAATGCGGCCCTGGGCGGGATCCGAGATGGTTTTGAAGACGAACGCGCTGGCGGGGGCGTCCGCGTCCGCCGCAACGTCCACTTCATCTCCGCCGCCCTTGGACGCCGCCAGGAAGCCCGTCTTGGAGGAAGCGGGGGGAGTGAAGTCCACCAGGAAATTCATCACATCGGCCACGCCCACGTTTTTGGCGGAGGAGGCGCACAGGACGGGGAAGATCTTGTCCTGAGCGATGCCGATCCTGAGAGCCGAGGCCAGTTCCTCGGCCGTCAAGTCGCCGGCCTCGAAGTACTTTTCCATGAGCTTTTCGTCGAGCTCGGCCACCATCTCCACCAGGGCCGCCCTGGCGGCGGAGGCTTCCTCGGCCATGTCCGCAGGGATCTCCTCCTCCGTGTAAGCGCCCGATTCGTCTTTGTACCGGTGAGCTTTACCCTTCACCAGGTCCACGACACCCACGAAGTCCTTCTCCTGTCCCAGGGGGAGGAATACGGGAACGGCCAGGCGGCCGAAGTTCTCGTGGATGCTCGCCAAGGTCCGGCTGAAGGAGGCGTTCTCGCGGTCCATCTTGTTCACGAGAAGAAGCCTGGGGACCTTGAACTCCTCGGCGTATTCAAATCCCTTGGCCGTCATGACCTCCACGCCCGAGACGGCGTTCACCAGCACCAGGGCCGTATCGGCTACCCGCACGGGACCGCGCGCATCGGCGATGAAGTTGCCGTAACCGGGGGTGTCGAGGATGTTGATCTTGGCCTTGGCCCACTCGGCGAAAGCGAGGCTCGTTGAGATGGACAGCTTGCGCTGGATCTCGTCTTCCTCAAAATCGGTGGGCGCCGTGCCGTCGTCCACTTTGCCGAACCGGCTGACCCCCTTTGAAGCGAAGAGCATGGCGGAGGTGAGGGTCGTTT
Organism: Acidobacteriota bacterium; assembly: GCA_037445535.1. Lineage (GTDB taxonomy): Bacteria > Acidobacteriota > UBA4820 > UBA4820 > DSQY01 > JAKAJA01. The sequence continues at coordinate 2,155 of JBBIKI010000189.1, forward strand.
TGCCCGTTCCACCATGCCCCAGTAGTACGACGTTGCGGATGTCCTGAGGCCCGTAAACCTTCATGTCCCCTCCTCGTCAGGGATTGAGGTAACCCTTAGACACAGACGGGTATTTTATCGGCGCCGTGGCAACCGCGTCAAGGGGGCG
>JBBIKI010000190.1:0-1019 GCA_037445535.1 Acidobacteriota bacterium
CCCCGCCGCCGATGCCTTCGCCGAAAATGCCGTTCACAAAACAAACGAGGCGCGGGCGCTGGCCGGCGGGCGGAGGGACGGCGATGGGTTCCATGATCTCCGGCGTTTAGGGTTTCAGGCTTTGCCTCACTTGCAATTCCGCGATGAGCTTCTTGTCCTTGCCGCGCCGTTTGTAGGTCCACACGCCCCAGGCATTGCCCAGCACGCTCGCCGGACTCGCCAGCAAGTGCCAGAGCCAACGAACGTCGCCGTCGCGGATGATCCCCCGCAAGACGTGCCAGAGCGGGCCGAAAAAAGTGACGCAGTAAACCGCCGCCAGCCACAGCGGCACCGGCGGACGTTCCTTCATCCAGTTTACCGGCATTTCTTCCTGCACGCGCAGAAAATGCACGGTGGCGCGGCGGCGCTTTTGCACAAATTTGCTGAGCGTCTGGACGTAGTAATGATGCACGCCGCGCCCGCGAATCCGCAGCCACTCGCGCTGGCCGCGTTTCATGAGGAACATGGCGACGTGCGTGTCTTGGAATTTTTCGTTCGCCTGCACGGATTGCAAATCGGCGCGGCGAAAGACAAAGCCGTTCGCGCCGAGCGGATACGAAAAAGTCCCCGCCGGCAAAGTCCAGCGCTCCACTTCGCCGGTGCGCGCCACCAGTTTTGGGTTCGCGCTCATCAACCAGCACACCGGATCGCTGATGTGCAGCAAGGCGCTGAGATAGGCGCAGAAAGAACTCATTTTCGGCGACGGCAGATAATAACTTTCCACGCCGAGCGCCTGCGGGTTTGCGGCCAGCGCCTGGACCGCGAGTTCCAGGTAATCAGCGTGGGTGATCTCGTTGTCCGCGTCCACGAAGAGGATCAGATCGCCCGTGGCCGCCTTCACGCCCTGCATCTGCGCGTGGGGCTTGCCCAGCCATCCCTTCTTGGGAGGTTCCCCCTGGAGAACGATCAAGTTCGCGAACCGGGCACGGAGCCGGGCAAGAATCTGGGGTGAAGGATAGGCTTCTTTCACCGGCCTGTGC
>JBBIKI010000190.1:1069-2290 GCA_037445535.1 Acidobacteriota bacterium
GAAAGGCGCGGAAGGGTCCCCCGGTCCTTATGGGGGCTCAGCCGCGGAAGGAGGAGCGCGTTGAGGACGGCGAAGAGGACGTAGAGGCACCACCAGGCGGCGATAACCCAAATAGTGACCGAGCCCACGTGCCCATGGGCCCAGGAGCCCACGGACAGAGACCCGACGGCCAGAGAAGTCATTGGAGTGTTCCGCCCGACGCAGGTTGCGGAGGGTCAGCCCTGTCCCGCGCGGGCGCTTGGCCTCGCGGACTCGTGGCCTCGTGGGCTCGTGGGCTCGTGGAGGCTATCCCTTCCCCAGCACGTACCGCACGAGAGTCCTCACACCCACCCCAGACCCTTCGCCCTTGTGGGCGTCGGTGCCGTCGTCGTCCCGGAGGGCCGGGCCTGCGATGTCCAGGTGGACCCACGGGGTCCCCTCTTCGACGAAGTTCTGGAGGAAGAGCCCCGCCGTGAGGGCGCCACCCCAGCGGATGCGGGAGATGTTGGCCACGTCGGCCACGTCGCTCTTAATGTACTTGTTGTAGGCGGCGGGCAGGGGGAGCTGCCAGATCTCGTCCCCCGACTCCTTGGCCGCGGCGAGGACCTCGTCCACGAGGGCCTGGTCGTTGCCCATGGCCCCGGAGAAGTCGGGGCCCAGGGCCACCACGCAGGCACCCGTGAGGGTGGCCAGGTCGATGACCGCATCCACCTTCTGCTTCTGGACATAGGTGAGTGCGTCGGCGAGGGTGAGGCGCCCCTCGGCGTCCGTGTTGAGAACCTCGATGGTCTTCCCGTTCATGGCCTTGAGCACGTCGCCGGGGCGGTAGGCGGCCCCGTCGGGCATATTCTCCGCCATGGCCATGACGGCATCCACGGCCACCTTGGGCTTGAGGGCGGCGATGGCCTTCATGGCGCCCAGGACCGCCGCGGAGCCGGACATGTCGCTCTTCATGGCACCCATGCCATCCGCGGGCTTGATGGAGAGGCCGCCCGAGTCGAAGGTCAGGCCCTTGCCCACGAGGCCCAGGTGGAACCTGGCCCCCTTGGGCTTGTAGCTGAGGTGGATGAAGCGGGCCTCGTGCGAGGAGCCCTTGGCCACGGCCAGGTAGGCCCCCATACCCATCTTCTCGCACTCCTTGGGACCGTAGACCTTGATCTCCAGCCCGCCCTCCTTGGCCACCTTCCGGGCCTCCTCGGCCATCCTCTCGGGGGTGAGGACGTTGGAGGGCTCGCTCACGAG
>JBBIKI010000191.1:0-2226 GCA_037445535.1 Acidobacteriota bacterium
TATCATCAGTCCGATTCACCGGTAAGGCCTTGAGGACCAACCGGCTTGTGGTCCCTTCGCATTTGACCCCCCGCTCGCACCTCGCGTATAATATGGGGCTGGAGGAAGCCCGTGATTTGTGGACCCGCCCCCCGGGACACCGTCGGAGTCGTCCGTGTGTGACGCGCACCGGCCCCGCATCCATGTGCACCTCCGGGTCCCCTCGGACTTGCGCTTCACGGATCTGTTCCACCTGGTTCTGGGGCAACTGGCCCACGAGATTCAGATCCCCGAGGAGCGCATGGACTGGGTGACGCTCTGCCTTCGCGAGGCCGTGAATAACGCCGTCCTCCATGGCAACAAGAAAGACTCGTCCAAGTTCATCGAGGTGGAAATGGACGAGCTAGAGGGTGAATTCGTGATGCGGGTATGGGATGAAGGCCCTGGGTTCAATGTATCCGTCCTGGGCGATCCCAGGAACCCGGAGAACCTTTTCCGGCCCAACGGCCGGGGCATTTTTCTCATCCGCCAGCTCATGGACCACGTGGAGTTCATACATGACAGCCGGGGGCGCTTCGGCCTGGAGATGAAGATCGCCCTCTCGAAAAAGGACAAACAGGAGGCCGCGAATGAATGACAGGATCTACGAGAAGGACGGCGTCACCATCCTGGAGCTCAAGGGGACCATCACGCTGGGCAGCGGCGACGTGACCATGCGGGACAGGATCAAGGAACTGCTCGCTCAGGGTAGGAAGCAGATCGTCATCGACCTCGGCGAGGTGTCCTTCATGGACTCCACGGGCCTGGGCGAACTGGTGGCCGCCTACACCTCGGCCCGCCACCAGCAGGCCCATCTTAAGCTCGCCAATTTGACCAAGAAAATCAAGGATCTTCTGGCCATCACCCAGCTTGCGGCCGTCTTCGAGAGTTACGAGTCCCTGGGCGATGCTATTGCTTCTTTCAAGTAGCCGTCCTACAATCCCGGCGGTCGATGGCGGCGACCGAGCCTGAACGCCGCGCGATGGGGAGGTTGTGTCGATGATCAAGGCGGATATCGTGTTGGAGGTGGCCAGGGTGGCCAACGTCCCGAAACAGAAGGCGCAGGAGTCGGTGGACATGGTCTTCAACGCCATCCGCGACGCTCTGGCCGAGGGGCAGAAGGTCGAGTTCCGCGGCTTTGGTGTCTTTCGCGTCAAGGAGCGAAAGCGCGGCGTGGGCCGGAACTTGAAAACAGGAGAGGCCGTGCAGATCCCTCCCGGCAAGACCATCAAGTTCAAGCCATCCAGCCGCTTCTTTGACTGACGATTCTTCCAATCCCCCTTCGGAGCCCGGGCTCCGGGCGTGGGAAGGTCATGGCATGATGCCCCGAGGGGAGGCCGAGCCCATCACCCGTTGGCACGTCCTCCTCGCGGGGCTTACGGTGTGTACGACCCTGCTGGCGGGAGCCAGTTTGGATCCGCTCTATTCGGACCTGGGCCCCATCGCCCTGGTGAGTTTGGCCTTTCACCACCCGTCCGTCTTTCTGGCAGGCCTGCCCTTTTCCCTGCCCCTTTTGTTCATTCTGGGCGTCCACGAAATGGGGCACTTCGTTACGGCGCGATGGTACGGCATCCGCGCCACATGGCCTTACTTCCTCCCGGGCCCCCCGGTATTCTCGCTGGGGACCTTCGGGGCGTTCATTCGCCTGAAAGGTGTCATCCCCACCAGGGGCGCCCTCATGGACGTGGGCGTGGGGGGACCGTTCTGGGGATTCCTGGCCAGCGTGGCCGTGGCAGCCTCAGGGTTCATCGCCGCCAAGGCGGGCTACCATGCGCCCGCGGACTTGGGCATGGACGTGAATTTGCCCCTTGCCTACAGAGGCCTCCAAACTCTCATCCTGGGGGACTCTCGGGGAACCTTGACCTTTTTCGAGAACCCCATCCTGCTCGCGGCGTGGCTGGGCCTCTTCATCCAAGGCCTCAACCTTCTCCCCGTGGGCCAACTGGACGGAGGCCACGTCCTCTACGCCTTCGCCAAGGCCCGCCACCGCTGGGTGAGCACGGCCATCGCCGTGGCCCTGCTGGCCTACGCCCTGGTCCAGCCCCAGTGGATCGTTTGGGCCGCCCTCCTGTTCTTCGTTTTGGGCTTGCGCCATCCCCCGACCCTCTATGACGACGCCCCCCTGACGACCCGGCAGGTCACCCTCGGAGTCGCCGCCGCGATCATCTTCGTCCTCTGCTTCCTCCCCGCCCCGTTCACAAGCTTTTC
>JBBIKI010000192.1:0-2205 GCA_037445535.1 Acidobacteriota bacterium
GCTCCACTGAGGCCATGAACAACAACGCCAAACAGGTCAGCCACCGTGCCCACGGATTCCGTACTCCAGAGACCTTCGCCCTCAACCTCTACCACTGTCTAGGACAGCTCCCACTACCTCAAACTGTGCACAGATTCTTGTGAGGAGCCTTTATTTCTTTTAAGCGCCGCCAAGAGGGTGTATCCTCCATTTAGGCTCAGAGACATCGGAGGCATCCGGATGAACGGGGACATCCGTCAGGGTTGGAAGGAGATCGCAAGTTACCTGGACGTTACACCTCGGCACGCGCAAAGGCTGGAGAAAGAGAAGGGGCTTCCGGTGCACCGGAGCGGGAGCCTCGCGGCGCCTTTCGCTTACATAGAGGAACTGGACCGGTGGCGGACGGACCCGGGCTTAGTACCCAAGCCGGGCGGAGATGCGCCGGCGAAGGATACTCAGGTTTTTTCTACCCGGGCTCCCAGCCGAAGGGGCTTGATTTGGGCCCTCTCCGGGCTGTTTGGTCTGGCGATCCTGCTCGCCCTCAGCTTCGAGGCTTTTTCATGGTTCAGGCCCAAGGGGCTGTCCATCTCGGGCCAATGGACGCGGCGCATGGGTTCATGGGAAGGCCAGGCCCCTGGGGCCGGCCGCCTGGACACGGGATCCATCGTGGGGCCGGGGTCGAGCGTTTTCTTGGATGTGACGCCCCTGGGGGGCAGATGGAGCGGCGGAATCGAGATTTACCAGGACGATACCCACTGGACCTTTGTGGACCTCTCACCGGACCAGAAGGAGCTGATCCTCTGGCGCTATCCCGCGGGGCCTAAGACCATCTTTGAGGCGCCCAGCCTGGAGCGGGGGAGGGCCGCCAGGGTGCACCTCTCCATCTCCCAGGCGGCGCTCGACATAGACGTAGACGGGAGACGCGCGGGGGCGCTGGCCCTTGATCCCTGGGATGTGCGGGTGGGCCGTTTGGTGCTTCGCGTGGGCAGGCATCGCGACGAGTGGGGCCCCGAGGCCCCAGGACACGCCACATTCGAGCGCGTGAGCGTGGGAAAGCCTTTCTCCGGAGCCCCGTGGCTTGCCTTACCTCTTCCCGATGGACAGGCTTCGCTGGGCCATTCCTACGAGGCTAGGCTCTTCAATGTGGATGACCAGCTCGACCTTCTCCTCGACGGGAAGCGGGTGGCAACAGTGGGGTATATCCAGACTTCGCAGCCCATCGAACTCGCGCCTTATTTGTCAGCCGGCAGGCACAGACTCACTCTCCAAGTATTCAACCGACAGATGACCGCGACCTATGGCGTGTTTTTTCAAGCCGACGGCCGCACGGTGTGGGAAGCCCAGTGCGGGACGGTAGGAAAGGACAAGGCCGCTTGCACGGAGCTCGGGACGACACTGGGGATGGTCAAGGAGCTGGCCTACGAGTTTGATGTGCCCAGCAAGTAAGGCCCCGCCGAATCTGAGACCGCATCCACTAATTACCGAGCTGATACTCCTGCCAGAGATTCGCGGTTGAACCCGTGTGGTGTTCCTTTTAAATCACGCAAAGAGGGGGAGCAATGAGATAGCGGCGAAGGGAATTCCCCTTCGATGCCGCGCGCTAAGCCTAAGTAGCATCCGATGCGTTTTACAGCGCAGCTTTTGCCCTGAGGGCTGGCGGGCATTTTAGTGAAGATCTATGCCGCTTAAACCCTTCATCCAAGAGAGGTTTCCTGGCGAAAGCTCTTTCGTGATCTTATCGCTTGTACCGACTCCGAACTGGAGTAGGCGCAATAGGTTATGACGATGGAGTTGTGAAAAGGCGATCTGGCCTTCGGGAATCTGGGACAGGCAGTGGCAAACCCTGAATCGGTCATGGAAAGAAGAAGGAAGGACAGTGGCGGGGAGACCACCTATGAGCGAGGGCTTGGCATCCGAGAAGCACTTGCTGATCCAAGCGCGACTATGGAATGTGGGGAGACAGTCCAGGCCGTTGGGGTTGAGGACCCAAGTAGACCGGGGCTGGACGATGATGCCTTGGCGGCTGGTGGCAATCCACTGGGCCCAGGTGCCCATGATCTGGTCGGGGGGGAGACCCGGCACACGGGGCCGGGAAGAGAATGCCAAGAGGGAGAGGGGCTCCTCGGATATGTTCTCGATCATGAGGAGGTCGAACATGCCTTCCTTGCCGTTGGGCAAGGTCAGCTTGCCCCCGAGGGTGACTTCTGCCTAGCCTAGCGGAAATGT
>JBBIKI010000193.1:0-2159 GCA_037445535.1 Acidobacteriota bacterium
GAAGCGAGCCCTCCGGAAACGGAGGGCTTTTTTGTTGGGACATGCACGGGTGGTAGAGAACAAATGGCGGGAGTAAAGAGGCCCCTGGCGAACTGAGCGACCTGGAACTTCGGAAGATCGGATTCCGAAGCGGAGCGGAGGAAGACGGCGTCCCGCCCGGATTGGGCCTTGGGCGAGGAAGCCGAGGCGGACGCACCGGAGCCGTACCCTTGCCGTACGCCGAGGATGCGGCCGCCGAAAGCAGACATGGCCCAAGGTGCGAAACTGGCGGCGCGTAAAGGAGGAACTCGTGGACAAGATACTGTTGTCACAAAAAGACATGCCCAAGCAGTGGTACAACATCCTCGCCGATCTTCCTTTTCCCATGGCGCCTCCCGTGAGCCCCGTCACGGGCCAGCCCGTGACGCCCGACGAAATGCTCCGCATTTTTCCCGGACCGCTTCTGGAACAGGAGATGAGTTCCCAGCGCTTCTTTGACATTCCAGAGGAAGTGCTGGAAATCCTCTCCCTGTGGCGTCCCACGCCTCTCATCCGGGCGCACCGGCTGGAGAAAGCCCTGGGCACGCCGGCGCGCATCTACTACAAATACGAGGGCGTCTCCCCCGCGGGGAGCCACAAGCCGAACACGGCCGTGCCCCAGGCGTACTACAACAAAATCAGCGGCATCAACCGCCTCACCACGGAGACGGGCGCGGGGCAGTGGGGCAGCTCCCTGGCCTTCGCGTGCCAGCAGTTCGGCATGGCCCTGCGCGTCTACATGGTGCGGATCAGCTTCACGCAGAAACCCTACCGGCGCACCTTCATGCGCCTCTTCGGCGCGGAGGTCGTGGCCAGCCCCAGCGAGCTGACCCAGGCCGGGCGTGACATGCTCGCTTTGCACCCCGGCACGCCGGGCAGCCTGGGGCTGGCCATCAGCGAGGCCGTGGAAGAGGCCGCGGGGCGCCCCGGCACGAACTACGCGCTGGGGAGCGTCCTCAACCACGTCCTCCTCCACCAGACCATCATCGGCCAGGAGGCCATGAAGCAAATGGCGCTGGTGGACGATTACCCGGACATCATCTACGGCTGCCACGGCGGCGGCTCCAACTTCGGCGGTATCGCCATCCCCTTTCTGCGGGAAAAGTTCGCGGGGAAAGACGTGACGGCCATCGCCGTGGAGCCCGCCTCCTGCCCCACGCTCACCAAAGGCAAATTTGCCTTCGACTACGGCGACACGGCCAAGCTCACCCCCATCATGCAGATGTACACTCTCGGGCACGACTTCATGCCCCCGGCGGTCCACGCGGGCGGCCTTCGCTACCACGGCGCGGCCCCCATCGTGAGCGCCCTCCTCAACCACGGCGTCATCGGTGCCGAAACCGTGGACCAGTCGGACATTTTCAAGGCGGCCCTCGTGTTCGCGCGGACCGAAGGCATCATTCCAGCCCCCGAATCGTGCCACGCCATCGCCGCGGTCATTCGCAAAGCCGCCCAGCTCAAGGAAGAAGGCGCGTCCAAGGCGATCCTCTTCAACCTCAGCGGCCACGGACATTTCGACATGGGCGCCTACGAGGCCTACCTCGACAACACCCTGGAAGACTTCGCCTACCCCGCCCAGGCCATCGAGGAGTCCCTCAAGCACCTGCCCAAGGTGAACCTGTAGAGTGGTTCAGGTGATCAAAACCTATGTGTTCCAGGGGCGCCGAGATTCCTTTCGGCGCCCCTCTTCCTCTTGGCCCCGCACTAAACTCCCGAGGTAGGATCTCGGTCTGTCAGGGTGAAGACCCGGCGGACAAGGGAGCCGGCGGTGTCGGAGGAGGATGCCATGGCTCGCTGGATGCACATAGCAAAGATGACGGGCGTGTTGGTTGCGGCGGCTCTCGCCGTGGGAATGCCGGTCTGGTCCCAAACGGTTCCCGCCGCCTATGCGGACCTGTACCAGAGTTTGAAGGCCAGCCTGGATGGGTACGAGGCCACGCTGAACGGACGGCTTCCCCCTTCGCCGCAGCCCGTGGTGTATGCGGCGGAGCTGCTGGTGGCCAACGGCAACCGCGGGGAGGCCCTCCTCCGGCCCGGGACCATGGACAGCGTCCGCCTCTGCCTGGACCGCTTCCAGGCCATGGGCATCGGCGGGGTCACGGTGGCCATCCACTATCCCCTCTTCGATCCCGCTTTTCCCA
>JBBIKI010000194.1:0-2043 GCA_037445535.1 Acidobacteriota bacterium
TCCATGGAGCCGCGCTGAACGCCTTCGATCATCTCCTCAGGCCCGAACCCGCGGGCCTCTGAGCAGGACGTTCAGGTGGCTGCGGCGCCCTGACGCGCTACCGAAGCGACCATACGCTCCACGTTGTAGAAGCCATTGGGCGTCTTCTGGTTCTTCTTGGCGCAAGCGACCGCGTCGCCCATGAGGAAGAGCTTCACCGCCGCGCCCTTCTTCTGAAGGCTCATGGCAAGCCTCAGGCCGTTGTAGGGCCGCTCGTTGCCGTACGGTCCGTCGTTCAGGATGATCAGGTACGACTTCATGGGATCCTCCCTCTTCTATAGCTCCATCTTCACGCCGAAGGCCCGGCCCCCGGCGGAGAGCGCCAGCTTGTACAGGTCCCGTCGAAGACCCGGGGGCGACAGCCACCACTTCTCGAAGAGCACCTTTCCGAGGTGCCAGCTCCGGCCCACCTTCCGCAGTTCCACCTTGGGCGACGGCTCGCCGTAGAAGTCGCCGAAGGCAAAACCCGCCATCTCCTCGCCAGCCTCCAGCATGCAGAAACCATCGGCGCAGAAATCCCCCGTCTCGCCCGCACCTGTGAGGTCCCGCGCGATGCGGTGGGCTACGGCGAGGGCTTGGGCATGCGCGAAGACCCCGGCCTTGGGAAGCGGGAGGGACACCTCGGGCTTCCATCGCCCCGGCAGGGCAATGGCCGTCACATCCCCGATGGCGTAGATGCCCTCATGGGAGGTTGCCAGGGAGGCGCGGTCCACGGGAATCCACCCCGCTTCGTTTCCCAGGCCCGACTCGCGGACCACGGCAGGAGGCCGGTGGGGCGGGATGGCCACAAGGAGGTCGTAGGGCTCGCGCGACCCGTCCTTGAATTCCAGGGTGCGCCCTTGAGCATCCACCGAAGAGAGCGCCTTACCAGGATGGAAGCCGACGCCCTTGGTTTCGAGAAGCTCCGCCACCATGGCTCCGAGTTCGGGACCGGCCACCGGCAGAGGCTGGGGCTCGGGCGTGAAGAGGTGGACCTCCGACTTCTCAGCGATGCCGCTGCGGCGAAGAGTATCCGCGATGAGCATGGCTCCCTCGTGCGGGGCGCCGGGGCATTTGTAGGGAAGGGCGCTCACGACCACGGCGACGCGGCCCCCTTGGAATGCGCGCAATTCGTCGCGCAGGTGCGAGGCGCCCTCCAGGGTGTAATAGGTGTGGGCCGACGCCAGGCCAGTGATTGCATCGGGAGCCAGCTCGGCGCCGAGCGCGATGACCAGGACATCGAAGGCCAACTCTCCGGAGCTGGTGGTGACAACCCGGCGGGCGGGATCGATTCGCGTGACGGGGGCGATAACCAGCTCCACCCCCGGGGCGAGGAGGTGCTGAAGAGGCCTCACGATTTGCCTCGGCGTCCGTTCCCCCGTCATGACCCAAAGGAAGGACGGCGCGAACGCGTGAATCGCCTCGCGCTCGATAACCACGACCCGGTGATCCTTCGGTAGGAGTTTGCGCAGGGTGTTCGCGGTCACCTGGCCCCCCACACCCCCGCCTAGAATCACGACCGTTCGGGACGCCATGGTCTCACCTCGCCTTCGCTTCTGCCTTCTCCGACTGGCCGCTGCCGGGCGCCTCGATGGGAAGACCGGTGGCGCGCCAGTCCGGGTAGCCCTCCAGGAGACGGTGCGCCTTCAGACCCGCCTTACGAAGCATGGCGACGGCCTGCACTGCCAGGACACAGTAGGGGCCTCGGCAGTAAGCGACCACTTCCTGGCCGCGGGGAATCTCCTTCATCCGGGCCTTGAGCTCCTTCAAGGGGACGGACACGGCGCCCGCGATGTGGCCGGCCCGGTACTCCTCGGCTGGGCGCACGTCCAGCACGGTCACGCGGCCCTCCTTCACGCGCTGGAGCAGTTCGCGGCCGACGACGGGCTCCATCCCCTTCCGGCCCAAGAGGAAACTGCGGGTGATCTGTTCCACTTCGGCCAGCCGCGCCTCCGCGAGGGTGCGCATGGACCGGTAGAACTCGCACACCGCCCCGTCGGCCAGACGGTAGGTCACGTAAAGGCC